>JBJEVK010000063.1:0-59620 GCA_051884295.1 Akkermansia sp. | reverse complement strand
TCCTGGTAGGGCAGCGCCACGTTGAGCAGCAGGTCGGGCTTGAGCTCGCGCAGCAGCGCCACGGTGGCGGGCACATCATCGGCATCGAGCGCGTGGGTGGTGATGCGCACGCCCTCGCGCGCCAGCACATCGGCCGCGATGGCATCGCACTTGCTCTTGGTGCGCGAGGCCAGATGAATCTCGTGGTACACATCGCTCATCTGCGCGCACTTGTGGGCGACAACATGCCCCACACCTCCGGCTCCGATAATGAGTACTTTGTTCATGGCGCGCCAAGAGTGCCGCAAAGCGCCCGTTTAGTCAAGGATAAAGCGCTGGACGCACCCGAAATTCGAGTGGCATTCTTGACACTCATTCAGAATTATGTTAGATTGAGGACACGATCATCACAACTCTCGGAGATTTTACATAAAAATGGCTGAATATCAATCTTTTATAGATCAAAAGACAGGGGGGGGTAACACAGAAAACACAAATCTGATTCCCGCCTCTCCGTTTCTCGCGCATATCGGCGGGTTGCGCGGCATGGCGATTCTTTTGGTGGTGATGTTCCACCTCAACTCGCAGTGGTTCCCCTGTTGTTTTTACGGCGTGGATGTTTTTTTGGTCATCACAGGCTACCTACTCTTTCGGAGCATGAGTCGCCTGAAGACGACCGGGGAAGGCTGCTGCCCCGCGATACTGAACTTCTGCTACAGGAAGTTGCAGCGTATCATGCCGCCGGTAGCCGCTGTCTTGCTGGTAACCATGCTGGTCGGTATAGTTCTGTTGGACGATCGGGTGTTGGCAGAGGAATGCCGTTTGGCGCGCTACACCCTTTTGGGCATGTCCAACATTCATCTCGCGAAGCGCGCGGCAGATTATTTCGCAGCCGGTGATCTCGAGACACCGTTCATGCCCATGTGGTACATCGGTGTCACCTTGCAGGTGTACCTGCTGTTCCTCTTGGGCAAAATCACGTATGATCGCCTGCCGCAAAGGTGGCGGCGGTGTATGCTCGTGGTGATCGGAGTAGCCTCGCTGGCGCTGTGCTACAGCATGAATCTGCGCGATGCGCTTGCGAGCATCGGGGTGCCGACTTGGCATCAGGAAGCTGCGCCCACTTACTTCGCGACACTGCCGCGCCTGTGGGAGGTGCTGGCGGGCGGAATCGTCTGCCTGCTACCTGCTCTTTCCTCGCGCCTCGGTGCCTCGCTGTTGAGCGGCGCGGGGCTGGCGGCCATTCTGCTTCCCTCGCTGATGCTTCATGAGCAGAGCACCGCCATCTTCCCCTTGGTGGTGGGCGGCACACTCCTCGTCCTCCGCTACACCCCCGGCAGTCTCACGGCTCCGCTGCTCGGCAACAGGCTACTCTTAGCCATCGGCGGTATCTCCTTCTCGCTGTACCTGGTGCACATGCCCGTCTTTGAATGCTACAGGAGCTGGCTGGGCAACACCCCCTCGGTCGCAGATACGGCGCTGATGCTGCTGCTCTCGGCGGTGCTCGCCATCCTGTGTTGGTGGGCGGTGGAGAAACGCCGCCTGTCGTACCGCGTGTGGCTGCCTCTCTACCTGCTGGCGCTGGTCGTCAGCATTGCGGGCAAGAAAACAAACGGCTTTGTAGGCTTTCGCCCGGCAGCATGGACGCAGACGTTGCCACCCTACAGCGAATGGTCCACGGCAGACCCGCGTTTTTATCAGCAGGCATTCGATGCGGAGCGCATCTGCTACAACACCATGGTCTTCGGTCTGATAGAACAACCCATCGGAAAACGGGATTCCGACCGACCGGTACTCTTCATGGGGAACAGGGGTGATGTACCGACCTTTGTGCTGCTCGGTGACAGCCATGCACATGCCTCCTACGCCGGCTTAGACAACTTCTGCAAGAAACACCATCGCGCCGGCATGCATCTGACGACGGTTTTTTCGCCATTCCTCAACCGAATGGTTCCGAGCATCTCTTCCGATCCTCTCTACTATTGCAATCGGGAAAAGGTAGAGGCCATCGAACGCTGGCTCGCCGCCACCCCCCACATCCGCCAAGTGGTAGTAGCCATCTCCTGGGAAAGACGCATGCGGGGCAACCGATACGATTGGGATATGCAACCTGCGGACATGTCTCCGGAAGCCCAAACGGCTTGCCTGCGTGCTTTTTTGCAACACATGCAGGCACTCGGCAAACAGGCAATTCTCCTCCTTCCCTACCCCGATTACGACAAAAATCCCTTGAAACATGTGCACTGGCTCCTCCGGCGCGGCAAGGGGCTCCACGAGTGCTCCGAAGCTATCACCCAAACAAGAGAGGATTACGACCGGCGCAACCGTATCTCTCTGCACATGCTGCGGCAATTGGAAGCCGAGGGGTTGTGTGCCTTACTCGATCCCTGCGCGAATCGTCCGGACCCAACCCGATTCTGCGCTGTGGAAGATGGACTTCTGCTGTTCAAAGACAAGAACCATGTGAACGTCAGCGGTTCTCTCTCGTTCATGCGCAGCATGGCGCCGCAGCTACTCCGCCTCCTGCCGGAGGCGACACGTGCCCCCGAAGAGCCGAACAATTAAGACCGCCAACAGGGTGTCAGCGGAGCCCTGATTCCCCATCTGTCGCCGGGCGGTGAGCTGCAACGCGCTGCTGCTCTACTTGCTCACGCATATGCTCGATGTGTACGGCTTAGCTGAGCGCCTGAGCTGCGGGCTGTGGGGGCTGCTGCTGCCGCCCGCGGCGCTGCCCGCGGCCTATGCCGCCACGGTAACGGCGGGGGTGGTGGCGCTAGCGCTCTTCCTGTACCGCCGTGGCATCGTCATCCGCTTGTGAATGGCACCGGCCCCGCAGCGCCGAAGAGCTGCGGGGCCGGTGTTGTCGCTGCGCGCGGGCTCAGCGGGCGACGCTCAGGCTCTCGGCCTGCTCGCGGGTGAGCTCGATGCACTGCCAGGGCAGGCCGTAGCGGTTGAGCGCGTCCATGAAGGGGTCGGGGTCGTTCTGCTCCATGTTGTAGACGCCCGCGCCGCTCCAGGTGCCGGAGAGAATCATGCGCCCGCCGATGGCGGCAGGGACGCCGGTGGTGTAGGAGATGGCCTGCGAGCCTACCTCGGCAAAGCACTGCTCGTGGTCGCAGATGTTGTAGATGTAGACGGCTTTGTATTGCCCGTCTTTCTTGCCCTGAATCACGCAGCCGATGCAGGTGCGCCCGTGGGTGGTCTTGCCCAGCTCGCCGGGGTTGGGCAGCACGGCTTTGAGGAATTGCAGGGGGACAATCTCCACGCCCTTGTAGAGGACGGGGTCGATGCGGGTCATGCCCACGTTTTTGAGCACGGTGAGGTGGTTGATGTAGTTGGGCGAGAAGCTCATCCAGAACTGCGCGCGACGGATGGTGGGGATGTGCTTGACGAGGGATTCCATCTCCTCGTGGTACATGCGGTAGATTTCGTAGGTGCCCACGCCCTCCGGGCAGGTGAAGGCTTGGTGCTTGCTCATGGCGGGGGTCTCTTGGAAAGCGCCCTGCTCCCAGTGGCGGCAGGGGGCGGAGACCTCGCGGATGTTGATTTCGGGGTTGAAGTTGGTGGCGAAGGCCTGCCCGTGGTCGCCGCCGTTGACGTCGATGATGTCGAGGTACTCAATCTCGTCAAAATGGTGCTTGAGCGCCCAGGCGGTGTAGACGTTGGTCACGCCGGGGTCGAAGCCGGAGCCCATCAGCGCGTAGAGCCCGGCGGCTTTGTAGCGCTCCTGATAGGCCCACTGCCATTTGTACTCGAATTTGGCGACGTCGCGCGGCTCGTAGTTGGCGGTGTCCATGTAGTGCACCCCGGCTTCGAGGCAGGCATCCATGAGGGGGAGGTCCTGGTAGGGCAGCGCCACGTTGAGCAGCAGGTCGGGCTTGAGCTCGCGCAGCAACGCCACGGTGGCGGGCACATCATCGGCATCAAGGGCATGGGTGGTGATGCGCACGCCCTCGCGCGCCAGCACATCGGCCGCGATAGCGTCGCACTTGCTCTTGGTGCGCGAGGCCAGATGAATCTCGTGGTACACGTCGCTCATCTGCGCGCATTTGTGGGCGACCACATGCCCCACCCCACCGGCTCCGATAATGAGTACTTTGTTCATGGCGCGCCAAGAGTGCCGCAAAGTGCCCGTTTAGTCAAGGATAAAGCGCTGGGCGCACCCGAAATTCGAGTGGCATTCTTGACACCCATTCAGAATTATGTTAGATTGAGAACGCGATCATCACAACTCTCGGATCTTTTGCATAAAAATGGCTGAATATCAATCTGTTATAAATCAAAAGACGGGGGGGTAACACAGAAAACGCAAATCTGATTCCCGCCTCTCCGTTTCTCACGCACATCGGCGGCTTGCGCGGCATGGCGATTCTTTTGGTGGTGATGTTCCACCTCAACTCGCAGTGGTTCCCCTGTTGTTTTTACGGCGTGGATGTTTTTTTGGTCATCACAGGCTACCTACTCTTTCGGAGCATGAGTCGCCTGAAGACGACCGGGGAAGGCTGCTGCCCCGCGATACTGAACTTCTGCTACAGGAAGTTGCAGCGTATCATGCCGCCGGTAGCCGCTGTCTTGCTGGTAACCATGCTGGTCGGTATAGTTCTGTTGGACGATCGGGTGTTGGCAGAGGAATGCCGTTTGGCGCGCTACACCCTTTTGGGCATGTCCAACATTCATCTCGCGAAGCGCGCGGCAGATTATTTCGCAGCCGGTGATCTCGAGACACCGTTCATGCCCATGTGGTACATCGGTGTCACCTTGCAGGTGTACCTGCTGTTCCTCTTGGGCAAAATCACGTATGATCGCCTGCCGCAAAGGTGGCGGCGGTGTATGCTCGTGGTGATCGGAGTAGCCTCGCTGGCGCTGTGCTACAGCATGAATCTGCACGACGGGCTCGCGGCCCTCGGCCTGCCGACTTGGCATCAGGAGGCGGCTCCCTCCTACTTCGAGACGCTGCCGCGCCTGTGGGAGGTGTTGGCCGGGGGGCTCGTTTGCGTGTTGCCGGCCGTGTCCTCGCGTCGTGTTGCCTCCCTGCTGAGTGGTGCAGGCGTGGCGGCGATTCTACTGCCTGCGCTGCTGTTTCGCGAGCAATCGACAGCGCTCTTTCCCCTGATTGTGGGCGGCACGGTTGCCGTCATCCGCTACACGCCCGGCAGCCTGTTGGCTCCTCTGCTTGGGAACAAACTTCTTTTGTCCATCGGGGGCATTTCGTTCTCGCTGTATCTGGTGCACATGCCTATCTTTGAGTGCTACAGGAGCTGGCTGGGTGTGAGCCCTTCGGCCGCAGATGCTGCCCTGATGCTTCTGCTCGCGGCGCTGCTGAGCATCCTGTGTTGGTTTGTCGTGGAAAAACGTCGTCTGTCTTACCGCATTTGGGTGCCGCTCTATCTGCTGACCTTGCTCATCAGTATCGCGGGCAAGAAAACGGACGGCTTTGCCTGCCTCCGCCCGACCCCGGCGGGGGTGGAGCTTTTGTCGGCCTACCGTGACTGGTCCACGGCCGATCCGCGTTTTTATCAGCAGGCTTTCGAGGCAGAGAGCATCTGCTACAACAACGGTGTGTTCGATCTGATAGAGCTCCCCATCGACAAGCACGAGTCCGACCGCCCGGTTCTTTGCCTGGGGGACGGAAACGCTGCGCCGACCTTCGTGCTGCTCGGCGACAGCCATGCGCAGGCATCCTACGCCGGGTTGGATGCTTTTTGCAAGGAACACCATCGAGCCGGTGTGTATCTGACAACGATTTTCTCGCCCTTCCGCAACAGGATGGTGCCATCGTTCGGATTCCCCTACTATTGCAATCGGGAAAAAGTGGAAGCCATCGAACGCTGGCTCGTCGCTAACCCGCACATTCAGCAGGTGGTGGTGGCGACTTTCTGGGAACAGCGCATGCAGCGCAATCGGCACGACTGGAATGGTCAGCCCGCGGATATGTCAACAGAGGCGCAAACGGCCTGTCTGCGCGAATTCCTGCAGCACATGCAGGCGCTCGGCAAGCAAACGATTCTCCTTCTTCCCTATCCCTGCTTCGACAGGAATCCGCTGAAGCATGTGCGATGGCTCATCCGACGCGGCAAGGGACTTCACGAATTTTCCGAGGCTGTGACACAAACAAGAGAGGCCTACGAGAGGGACAACGCCACCTCCCTGCGGATGCTGCGGCAATTGGAGGCCGAGGGTCTGTGCTCCCTGCTCGATCCCTGCGCCAATCGTCCCGATGCCACCCGATTCTGCGCCGTGGAGGATGGTGTTCTCCTGTTCAAGGACAGTGATCACCTGTCCGTCCGGGGCTCCGTCTCGTTCATGCGCAGCATGGCGCCGCAGCTGCTCCGCCTCCTGCCGGAGGCGACACGTGCCCCCGAAGAGCCGAACAACTAAGACTGCGCTACAGGGTGTCAGCGGAGCCCTGATTCCCCGTTTGTCGCCGGGCGGGGGCGCTCGGGGCGCGGACGGCGGCGCTGCATCTCTTCGCGCATGCGGCGGATGCGCTTGCGGAGGCTTTCGAGGCGCCGGGCGTCGTAGCTCTGCAACAGCAGGTCGATTTCGGACGCACGCAGGCTTTGGTCGGCCTCCTCGGCGGGGTGCAGGGAGACAAGCATGACGAGGCGTTCGCGCATCTCGGGCGAGAAGTCGGCGCGCGAGGTCAGCAGCGAAAGCACGCCGAGGGTCAGGGAGTTCTCGCGCTCGGCTTGTTCTTCCTGCCCGGCGGCGTGCAGGGCGGCGGTGTAGGACTCGCGCACGCGCAGGTACTGCATGAGCGCCTCGGTGTCGCCGGGGTGGTCGGCGAGCCAGGTGCGGGCGTAGTCCCCGGCGCGGCGCAGGGTTTCCGTCTTGTCGGGCAGCAGCTGCGGGGGGGTGCTGCTGACGAGCTGCAGGTAGGCGCGGCGGTAGGCAGCGTTGTCGGGTTCCTGCTCCAGCAGCGCTTGCATGAGCGTCAGCTGGCTCTCGCCGCCGGGAGCCAGCTGACGACGCAGGCTCTCGGCCTCGGGCGGCAGCGCCTCCAGCAGCTCGATGCGCGCCAGCGCCACCTGGGAATCACCCGGGTAGGCGGCGCTCAGGCGCACGGCGAGCTCGACGGCTTGGCGGCGCAGCTCTGCCGCCTGCTGACTGAGGCGCATCGGGCGGCGGTTCCCCGCGGGGCGGCGATACCCGGCACGGGGGGGGCGCTTGCCGTGGGGAGGGTGACGCAGTGACGGCGCTCCCCAAGGGCGCGCAAAGGCGCCGCGGGCCATGCGGATGAGCGCCGCTCCCGTGCTTGCGTCGGCCTTGGCGGCGTGGGTCTGCAAGGCGCGCGCGCAGAGCGCGTCGGCCTCTCGGCGGGCGGTGTCGCCCCCCTGCTCGCGCAGGGCGGCAATCAGGCGGGTGAGGACGGGCACCTGCTCGGGCGAGTCCTTCGGCTCGAGCTCCAGCGCGCGGCGAGCGTAGGCTTCGGCGGTGGCGGCATCACCCGTTTGCAGGGCGATGTCGGCCAGCGTGCTGCAAGCGGCGGCCATTTGTCCGCTGCTGCTGCCGCCCATGGTGAGCACCTCCTCGTAGTAGGGCATGAGGTCTTGCAGGAGCCGCACATCGGCCTTGGTGGCCTGCAAGCCGTCGCTGCTCTGCTCCACCATGCTCGCAAAGATGCGGCGCAGGGAGGCATCGGCAATCTGCGCACTTTTTTCCGCGCGCAGGCGCTGCTCGTTCTCCCCGGCCAGCGAGCGCCGCACGCTCACATAGCCCACGCTGACGCTCACCAACAGCAGGACAAGGGCGGCGGCGGCGGTGTGGCTCCACGCGGCGACGGCGGGGCGGCGGCGCCACCACAGGGCGTAGCGGCGCAGGCAGGAGGCGGGGCGCGCCAGCACGGGCAGCCCGTCCAAGTAGCGCTGCAAGTCGGCCGCCATGGCGTCCATGTCGGGGTAGCGGTCGCGCGGCTCGTGGCTGACGGCTTTGTTGATGATAGCACCCAGTTCGCCCTCGCCGCGCAGGGGGGGCAGCGGCTCGGAGCAGATGCGGTGGATGAGGGCGCCCGGCTCCGTCACTTGGTAGGCGGGGGCGTGGGTGAGCAGTTCGTAGAGGGTCAGCCCCAGGCTGTATTGGTCGCCCGCAAAGCTGTTCTCGCCGCGGGAGAGGCGCTCGGGGGCCATGTAGCGCAGGGTGCCGTCGTGGCTTTGGGTGACCAGCGGGGCGGTCTCGCCGCTGTTGAGGACGGTGGCCAGCCCGAAGTCGCCCACGTGCAGCACGCCCTCGTCGTCCAGCAGGAGGTTGCCGGGCTTGACATCGCGGTGCAGCACGCCCTGCGCGTGGGCAAAGGCCAGCGCCTGCGCCGCCTGCAAGCCCACGCGGGCGACGGCCTGCTCGTAGGGAACGCCCGGGTAGGCCTTGCGGATGCGACCGGGGGTGACGCCGCAGCCGTTCACAAGGCTCATGACGTAGTAGCGGTACTCGCCCTCGTGCCCGGCGCCGTAGATTTCGACGATGTTGGTGTGGCGCAGTCGGGCGATGACGCGCGATTCGTTCTCGAAGGCGGCGCAGTGGTGGGCGTCGGCGTTCCAGGCGGGCGAAAGGATTTTGACAGCGACCTCGCGGTTGAGCGATTCCTGCACGGCGCGGAACACGGCGCCCATGCCGCCGCAGCCGATGCGCTCGATGATGCGGTAGCCGCCGAGGTTCTCAGGGAAGGCGGTCATGTTGGCCACCCGGGGCGCAGTGGGCTGCCCCAGCCCCTCGACCTCCACCAGCGCGGGCAGCAGCTCGCGCAGTTCGGCGGCTTCCTGCGGGTGCGCGGCGGCAAAGGTCTCCACGGTCGATGCCCTGCCCTGCCTCAGCTGCTCCAGGTACTCCTCAGTCAGGGCGGCAAGGCGCGCTTCGCTGTCGTTTCCGTCGGCCATGGCTTACAAGCACGATTCGCGGAGTACGAGCTCTTGAAAACGCTTGAGGGCGCGCACATAGCGGATGCTGGCGGCCTTGGCTTCGATGCCGAGCACGGCGGCGCACTCGCTGTTGCTCAGGGATTCAAAGTGGCGCAGCTCCAGGATTTCGCGGTCGCGCTCCGAGAGCTCGCCGAGCAGTCGCCGCGTCATGGCGCGACGTTCCAATTTTTCCAGATGGGTGCGGGGGCTGGAGATGGTGTCGGCAAACTGCGCCCAGGCATCCATGGTGTTGTCGCCGGTGGGGGCACTCTCGCGCAGGACGTCGCGCTTGCCCGCGCCGAGGTGGTGGCGCTCGGCGTCGGTGAGGGTTTGCAGCGCGATGCGGCGCAGCTTGGCGTAGATCGGCACCTCGGGCGCCGCGCGCAGAAAGTCCGTGCGGCGCCCGCAGGCCAGGTAGGTCTCCTGCAGCAAATCCTCGGGGCTGAGCCGCCGCTGCAGCACGGCGGGCATGCGCAGCGCCAGCAGCCGCAGCAGGCGCTCTCGGTGCTCCTGCCACACGCCGACAAGCCACAGGTGATCTTCGTTAGGCTGCTCCATGGGTCTTCTCTGCCGAGTATAAGAACGCGACGCCGCGCAGCGAATCTACAGCGGGGCTCAGTCCGTCACGTTTTCCTCGCGCAGGTCGCGGCTCATCAGCTCGCGCAGGGCGACGGAGGCCGGTTTTCCGTTGTAGATGATGTCGTACATGGCATCCGTCAGCGGCGTGCGCACGCCCAGTTTGCGCGCCAGTTGGTAGGTGGAAAGCGTGTTGGGGATGCCCTCCACCACCTGACCGATGCGCTGCTGGCACTCCATGGCCGGCACGCCCTTGGCGATGAGTCGCCCGGCCGTCAGGTTGCGGCTGTGCTCGGAGTAGCAGGTGACGACCAAATCGCCCATGCCGGAGAGCCCCATGAAGGTTTCCATACGCCCGCCGCGCGCCAGCCCCATGCGGGTCATCTCCGCCAGCGCGCGGGTGGCGAGCGCGGCGCGGGCGTTGTCGCCCAGCCCCAGCCCGGCGCAGATGCCGCCCGCCAGCGCGTAGACGTTCTTGATGGCGCCGCCCATCTGCATGCCCACCACGTCCGTCGTGGTGTAGATGCGCAGGAAATCCGTGCTCAGGTGGCGCTGCACGGCGTTGGCGTGCTCGATGTCCTCGAAGCCGATGAGGGTGAGGCTCGGCAGCCCCAGCACGATGTCCTCCGCATGGTTGGGGCCGGAGAGTGCGCCCACGGGACGCTCCACGCAGGAGCTGAGAATCTCGCTCATGAGCAGGTTGCTGTCTTTCTCAATGCCCTTGGAGCAGGTGATGACCAGAGCATCGGGCGCCAGCCCCACCGCCGCCAGATTTTTGGCCACGCTGCGCATGACGACGCTGGGCACGACCACGAGCACCAGGTCGGCTCCGGCCACGGCGCCCCAATCGCTCGTGACGCAGACCTGCGGCGGCAGCTTGCGCGCGCCCGGCACGGGAGTCAGGCTCAGGCGGGTTTCGCGGATGGCGGCGGCTTCTTTTTCCAAATAGGTCCAGAGGACGACCTCCCCGCCGTTGCAGGCGGCGGTGAGTGCCAGCGCGGTGCCCCAGGCGCCCGCGCCGATCACGGCGATTTTGCGAAAACGGTGTTCCATAATCATCAGTTATTCTTGCTGAAAGCTTTGGGTTCGGTGCCTTTGCAGAGGCGCACCACATTGCTGCGGTGCTTGACAATCACCAGCAGGCAGAGCAGCACGATGGCCGCAATCACCGGGACATCCGCCGCCGAGATGCAGCCGTCGCCCGCGAACTCCCACAGCACCGCCGCCACCGCAGCCACCCCCGCCAGCATGCTCGAGAGCGACACGTAGCGCGTGAGCACCATGCTCAGCAACCAGACGCCCACGGCCACCCCGCCGATGAAGCCGGAGAGCGCCAGCAGCACCCCTGCCCCGGTCGCCACGCCCTTGCCGCCGCGGAAGTGCAGAAAACAGGTATAGGTGTGCCCCAGCACCGCGGCGGCCATCACCCCGAGCAGCCAGCCCATCTGCGCCGCATCCATCGCCGTGGCATCGCCGCCCAAGTGCTGTTTCATGAGCAGGACGGGGAGAAAACCCTTGAGAAAATCGCAGAGGAACACGGGGATGCCCCAGCGCTTACCCAACACGCGCACGGCGTTGGTGGCGCCGATGTTGTGCGAACCGTGCTCGCGCAGGTCAATGCCGTTGAGTTTCCCGGCCAGATAGCCGAAAGGAATGGCGCCGCAGAGGTAGGCGAACAGAATCGAAAGGATATTTTCCACCATGTGGGGTTATTATACGCGTCTACTCCGACGATTGCAACCGATTTTTAGAGCAGGCTTCATGCAAATGAGCTGACGGCGCAACGGCAGACAAAACGCCCGCCCTGCGCGGGGCGGCAGGGCGGGCGGAACAGGGATAAGTAGGCACTCAGCGCTTCTCGGGGATGATGTCGAGCTCGCTAACAGTGGCGATGTCGCCGTCGCCGTAGGCGGACTGCGCCACCAGGCGGATGTAGCGCGCGCGCGTCGGCTGGAAGAACATGATTTCCTGCCGCGCGGCGCTATCGGCGAAGGAGCCTCGGGCAACGGCTTCGCCCCAGTTGCGACCGTCGTTGCTGACGTAGACCTCGTAGTCCTTCACGCGACCATCCTCCGTGGGTGCGCCCTGGTAGACGATGCCCTTGAGCGCCAGATCCGCCCCCAGGTTGATGCGGATGTCGTGCGGGAAGCTCGCCACGGTGACGCCCGACATGGTGGTCCAGTAGGTGTCGGGGTTGCCGTCGAGCACGTTGACGGCGGGTCCCTCCTCGGGGTCTTCGGAGCTCACATAGTCAATGGCGAAGAAGGCGTGCGGCGGGTACTCGCCCACCACGCGGTTGACGATGGGTTTCACCTCGGCCAGCGATGCGTAGGACTCCCCGGGGGTCATGGGCTCCAGGAAGACCATCTTGAAGAAGCGGGCTTCGCAGAACTCGGGCAACATGACCTTTTGCGTGTTGTCCTCGTCCGCCAGCTCGGCAATCACCAGGGGCTCCGAGCCCCAGGAGGTGCCGTCGTCGGAGAGGTAGAAGGCTATCTTGCGGACGCGCGAAGAGGCGCGACCCTGCCGCGGGGTGAGCTCAAAGCCGCGCAGCTCGCTCCGGGTGCCCATGTCGATGACGACCTCGTGCGGGTAGATTGCCGCCGGGGTATGCCAGCGCGAGTGCCAGAAGGTGTCGCGGCGGCCGTCGATGAGGCTCCAGGGCGATTCGCTCTTGCCGGCGCTGCTGCTGCAGGAGACGATACGCATGATGCGCTCGGGTTTCCACTCCTCCACATGCTGGTAGACATTGGCAGCGGGCAGGCAGTCGGGGCTGGTCGCTGCAGCGCGCACGATGCCTTCCTCGCGCTGGAGGAAGGGGCCGGTGTAGCGCTGCTCGTCGCCGTTGGGCAGCGTGATGGTAATCTCGGCATCGGGGCTGGCGCAGGTGGCGTTCATGAAGCCGAGGCTGTCGCGCGAGAGGGTGACGGCTCCCGTGAGCGGCAGCACCTCGCGAGCGAGGGCCTCGGGCTGCTGGTTGATGCGCACCGGGCGCAGCGAGATGGTGAAGGTGGTGGGCTTGGAGAGCGGGATGTCGCGGTCCATCGGGCGGGGACCGCAGGCGGCACCGCCCAGCCCCAGCGTGACGGCGTCGAGGCTCAGGATGGTGGCATGCGCGGGCTCCAGCTCCTCCGGATGGGGAGCGGCGAAAAGCGCCTGTGCGGTGTGGGGCAGTGCCGAGAAGTTGAAGCTGCTGCCCTGCCCGGCGCAGACCACGAGACCGACGCCCTGCTCATCGGTGACGGCGACCCAGCGGGTGTCCATGCGGTTGCCCATTTCCATGGGGCGGGGGTAGCGCTCCACCATGTCGGCCACGCTGCGGTTCCAAATGCCCATGAAGGCTCCGGCCTTGCGGTCGGGGTAGTTCTCCCCGGGGCCGCGCCCGAACCAACGCACGCGGTTGTAGCGCTCGGGCAGGCTGAGGGTGAAGCCCAGCTTGGGCAGCACCACTTTTTCCTCGCTGGGCTGGATGCCGGCCTGCACGCTCACATAGCCGTTGGACAGGATGGTGTAGATCATCTGTGTGGTGAACTTGAAATCCCCTTCCTTGATGGGACCGAGGTCGGTCACCTCGAACTTCCCGTTGTCGTACTCGCGGCTGTCGAGGCTTTCCTTGCGCACGCCCTGGCTGATGATGTCGCAGGCGATGCGCACCACGCCGTCGCTCACGCGGGTGACGATGATGGGCTGCGCCGTGTGGGTCATGTTGCGGAAGCCGTTGTTGAGCCATTGGTTCATCGCCCATTTGTCATTGGCCAGCGGCGCGCGGAAGGCGTTGAGGAAGAGGGTCGGCTTGTCGCCGATGAGCTCCTTGCCGTCCACGATGTAGTTGCGGAGGCCGCCCGTGGCCTTGTCGATGGTGAGGCTGAAGCTCGGGCCGATGACGACCAAGCGGCCGTTGAGGTTGCGCACCTCCAGTTTGCCGCAATTCTCCACGCTGATGAGCCGGGCCTTGTGGTTGTAGCCTGTCAGCTCCCCGGGCAGTTCAAACTGCTCGGCTGCGATGCTGTAGCCTTTCTTGGCCCAGGAGCTGTCGCTGCGGAGCCGGAGGTTCAGGGTAAGGTAGTAGCTGCGGTCGTGCTGCAGCTCGCCGAGTTTCATGGCCGCCACGGGGAGCAGCACCTGCGTGCTGCGCAGGGGTTGCGCTTCGGCGGCGAAGGAGCCGGAGGCGATGACCTTGTTCCCCTCCTCGCTCAGCTCCCAGCTGCCGTCGAACTCGTTGAGATTGGTGAAGAGGTGCTTGTTGCGCAGGTCGATGATGAGGCTCTGCCCGTCCTCGCTCAGCCCGCGGTACTCAAAGTTTACGTTTTGATGAGCCCGGCGGATTTCGGCCATGAGGGGGGTGGGGGTGCGGTCGCTGTAGATGGCACCCTTGATGCAGAAGATGCCGTCGTGGGGGTATTCGTTGTGGTCGCCGCCGTAGCTCTGGCGGGTGACGGTGCGCCCGTCGGGCAGGATCACCTGCTGGTCATAGCTCTGGTGAATCCACTCCCAGATGCCGCCGCCGATGATGGAGTCGCTGGAGTCGATGGCATCCCAGTAGTCCTTGAGGTTGCCCATGGAGTTGCAGAGGATGTGGGCGTATTCCGACACGTACCAGGGTTTCTGCAGCTTGCGCCCCGACACCTCGCGCGCCCAGTTGACGCTCGGGTACTGGTTGGAGCAGAGATCCGCCAGGTCGTTGTTGCGCTCGTACTGCGTGGGGCGGGAGGTGTCGCGGCTCTTGATCCAGTCGCGCACGGCGGCAAAGTTGGCACCGGGGCCGGCTTCGTTGCCGTAGGACCAGATGACGACGCAGGGGTGATTCTTGCTCTGCTCGACCATGTTGCGGTTGCGCCAGACGTGCTGCGCACGCCACTCCTGCGGGTGGGAGAGAGACTTCTCGCCGTAGTAGTAGCCGTGGGATTCGATGTTCGCCTCGTCGCAGACGTAGATGCCGTACTCATCGCAGAGCTCGTAGAAGAAGCCGGGCTGCGGGTAGTGCGAATTGCGGATGTGGTTGATGTTGTTCTGCTTCATCAGCAGCAGCTCTTGGCGCAGCTCCTCTTCCGTGACCGTGTGGCCGTTGGCGTGCTGGCTCTCGTGGCGGTTGACGCCCTTGAGTTTCACGGGCATGCCGTTGACGAGGAAGCGCCCGCCCTCCAGCTTCACCTCGCGGAAGCCGATGCGGCGCGAGATGGTTTCGATGATGTTCCCGTTGGCATCCTTGAGGGTCAGGATCAGGCGGTAGAGATTGGGTTTCTCCGCGCTCCACAGGGCGGGGTTGCCCACATCAGCGCGCAGGGTGGTGCTGCCGCCCTCCCCGGGCAGCAGTGAGCCCGGGCTGCCGCCCATGAGCGCAATGGTCTTGCCGCTCGCATCAATCAGCTCACCCTCCACCCGCGTGGCGGCGGGGTTGTCGCTGCGGTTCTCCACATCGACCTCGATGCTCAGCCTGCCCTGCGTATAGTCGCTTCGCCCGTCGGCCGTTTTGGCAAAATCGGTATGCACAAAGAAGTCGCGGACGAAGGTGTGGGGCGTGGCGTACAGGTAGACATCGCGGAAAATGCCCGAGAGGCGCCACATATCCTGACACTCCAGGTAGGAGCCGTCGCTGTAGCGGTAGACCTCGGCGGCAATCACGTTGCGCCCGGGGTGCAGGTACTTGCTGATATCAAACACGGCGGCCGTGCGGCTGTCTTTGGAGAAGCCCACCTTCTCGCCGTTAATAAAGAGGTAGAAGAAGGAATCGACCCCGTTGAAGCGCACGAACACGCGCTGCCCCTGCCAGGCGGCGGGAAGCTCGAAATCGCGGCGGTAGGAGCCCACCGCGTTCGGCTCCGTCTGCGGGGTTGTGTACTTCTTTTCGGAGGCATTTTGCGGCTCGCTCATCACGAAAGGCCACTTGCGCACGAAGGTGTAGCGCTGGTTGCTGTAAATCGGCGTGCCGTAGCCGCGCATCTGCCAGTTACTCGGCACATCGATGTCCTTCCACCCGCTCACATCGTAATCCGGCTTGAAGAAGTCCGCAGGGCGCTGATCGGGCGCGGGGGACCAATGGAACTTCCAATTTCCGTTGAGCGAAAGAACCTTCGAGGAATCCGAGCGACGCCCTTTCAACGCCTCGGCTCGGTCGGCAAAGGGGACAAAAAATGCCCGGGCATCCTCGCGCCCCTGCGACAGATTCTGCGGATTTTCCCAATCGGGATGGGGACTGTATGCTCCCGCCGGCGCGGCGGAAACGGCCGTCAACACCGCCGCCAACGCCAGCATCATCTCTCTGAGCGAATTCATATGGGGTTGAGCCTATCAAAAAGATTGCCTCCTTTCAAGTAAAAAGTCCCATATCTGTATTGCCTAACTTTCAACTTGATTAACATATTCTTTCGTGACAGAATATCCGCTACATGTTTCGCGACAGCAAAAACCACTTCATTACTCCCCTGTCAGTGCTTGATTTGGGGCTTGTGTTGGCTTTCGCTTCGTATTCCCCTTATCTGACCGATCTCATTGCGCCGTACTGCGGCTGGGACAGCGAGTTCACGCCGGATATTCTGCGACAGAGCCCTTTCCTCTCCGGCATGGCGATTGCCTTTGTCCCGCTGATTCTTCATGTCGTCGGTTTTTACCACCGCGCCGGACTGCAGCGCATCAGCACCGCACTGCGCCAACTGGCACACTTCTGCGCCTATTACCTGTGCGCCGTGGCATTTTACCAAACGCTGCGAAGCCACTCCCTCATCTTCAACCACGTTCTGCTGGTCAACATGGTGGGGGTTCCCTGCGTGATTTTCCTGCGTTTTCTGATGGTGCGCATGTTCAAGCTCTACATCCTGCGCCGCCCCGGGCACCTGCGTCAGGTGATTTTGGCGGGAACACGCGAACAGGTGGAAGGAGGCTGGAACAAACTGCCGGATTACTGGAAGCGGTACATGAACGTCGTCGGGCGTTTCTACGTCGATCACACCGATCTGAGCAAAGTTCAGCGCACGATCCAGCAGCACGCCGTTTCTCACCTGTTCGTGTTCGGGGGACTGTCGGCCTACCTGCCCAATGAGCAAATCATCCACATGTGTGAGTTGCAGGGGATTGACATCTACCTGTGCCGCAGCGAGCACCACACCCTCGATTTCACCACGGAGGTCAACACCGTCGATGATGTGCGCATGATTGTCCTCACCGCCGTCCCGCCCTACACCTGGGGACGCATGTTCAAGCAGGCCTGTGATCTCATTCTGTCACCTCTGTTTATCCTCATCTCCCTGCCTCTGTGGATCTTTGCCGCCATCGGCATCAAACTCAGCGACCCGAAAGGCCCCGTCTTTTACCGCCAGCTCCGCTCGGGGCTCCACGGCAGACCCTTTCGCATGTGGAAGTTCCGCTCCATGTACAGCGATGCCGAGCAACGGCTGGCAGAGGTCAAACAGCGTTGCGGCAATGAGATGAAGGGTCCCCTGTTCAAGCTGACCAATGACCCGCGCGTCTTCCCCTTCGGGCGCCTTCTCCGCAAGCTGAGCATCGATGAACTGCCCCAGCTGCTCAATGTCCTTTGCGGCGACATGAGCCTTGTTGGTCCCCGCCCGATGGCCGTCTACGAAACCGACCAAATCCCCGACATTGCCCACCGCCGCCGCATGAGCGTCAAGCCGGGCATGACCTGCTACTGGCAAATCGAGGACCGCAGCGCTACCGGCGACAGCTACACCAAGATGGTCGAGAAGGACCTCCGCTACATCGACAACTGGAGCATTTGGGTTGATCTGATCATCCTGCTGCGCACCATCCCCGCCGTTCTGATCGGTCGGGGAGCCAAGTAATCGCCCGCCTCATGTTCCACATTGTCCTCTACCATCCCGAGATTCCCCACAACACGGGCGCAGCGGGGCGTTTGGCTGTCGCAACGGAATCGCGGCTGCACCTCATCCGCCCGCTGGGATTCAGTCTGGAGGAAAAACACCTGCGCCGCTGCGGGCTCGACTACTGGCAGCATGTGGATCTGCACCTGTGGGACAGCATGGAGCAGCTGGAGGCTGCCGCTGCGCCGGGAGCGCACTTTTGGTATCTTTCCACCAAGGCGCGCCGCAGCATCTGGGCGCCCGAATTGCCGCTGCGCGATGGGGACTACCTCGTGTTCGGTCCCGAGACCCGCGGACTGCCCGAGGCGTGGATTGACGCCCACCCCGACAGCGCGCTGCGCATCCCCATGCCGGGGCAGCACGCCCGCTCCCTCAACCTCGCCACCTCCATCGCCATCGTGCTCTACGAAGGGCTGCGCCGCAGTCTCCCGACACCCTGCTGAAAGATGAGAAACATCGTCTACTTCGACCTGGAAACCCGCCTCTCCGCCGCTCAGGTGGGCGGTTGGCACGAAACCGCAAAGATGGGCATGTCCGTAGGCGTCACCTACTCCACCAAGGATGAGGCCTACCACATCTACACCCAAGAGCAGGCCGGCGAGCTCATCGCCGAGCTGCGCGCCGCCGATTTAGTCGTCGGCTACAACCACCTGGGCTTCGACTACGGTGTCCTGCAAGCCTTCACGCTGTGGGACATGGCGGGCGGCACCGTCAACTGCGACATCTGCACCGAGCTGAGCGCCAAGCTGGGGCATCGGCTCAAGCTCGATTCCGTGGCCAAGGTGACGCTGGGCGGCTGCTCCAAAACCGCCGAGGGCACGGACGCCCTGCGCTGGTGGGCCGAGTACGAACAGACCAAGGACCCGGAAAAGCTCCTGCTCATCGCCCGCTATTGCTGTTTTGATGTCAAGGTGACGATGGAGGTGTACAAATTCGGCGCCGCCAACGGCTACGTTCTCTACGAGAACAAAAAAGGTGAAGTCGAGAAAATCCCCGTCGACTGGGAACTCTGAGCCCGGGGCGTGGCGGATTGTCGCGCGTGACGCTGATTAGGCTTCCCCCTCCCCCGAAAAAAGGTTATAAGAAGGACGTGCCCATCTGTCCGCGATGCTCTGCCACCATTCACCCCGGCGCTGAAGACCAGTGCCCCGCCTGCGGCTACAGTCTCGCGCGCGCCAACGCGATTTTCGGGGAAGGCATGGTGGAGTTCACCCGCGTGGTCGATGCCGCCGGAGCGTTGACGCACCCGGAGCGGCTGGAGCTGCTCCGCGCCCTGGAGCACATGGAGCGGCTGATTCCCCCGGCAGCCCTCTGCATCTACATCACCGACGACGGGCGCGCCGCTGACCTGCGCACCCACGCGCACTGGATTCTCAACCACGCGCGCATCCATCACCCCTCCTTCGGCAAGCGCGAGCTACGCAAGGCCATCGAGGACGCCGAGCTGCGCGAGCGACGCCCGGGCGAGCAGCCCGCAGGCATCCCGGAGCACCCCCCCGCCCTCCCCGTGCGCCTGTGGAACAGCCTGTGCAGTGCCGTCCACGAGACCCTGCACCCACCCGCAGCCCCCGTTCGGCAGGAGTGGATGCTTATTCTCGTGGTCGATGTGCAGCTCGAAATGGCCTGCTTCTCCTGGGGCTATATGCTCGATGCCTACATCAACCCCGACAGTATCAACAGCTGCATCATCGGCGCACGCCTGCAATTCCGCGAGCGCGCCATGGTGGCCGGGCTGCGCAAGGTCATGAGTGCCGCCACGCGCCAGATTGCACGCTCGGCGCACAAGACCAACCGCCGACTGCTCCTGCGGGGCTCACGTGCCCTGCTGCCTGCTGCCCTGCTGGGCACCGCCCTGCTGAGCACCGCCGCCGAACCGGCAAGCGCCATCGACGCCCTGCGCAACGACGACACCGCCGAGGAGATTGCCGCCCCCCCCGCCGAGCCTGAGCCCCCGACCGCTCCCGCCCCTGCGACCGACGTGACCGCCCCGAGCGAACCGACCACCGCCCCCGACGCCAAGGCTGCCCCCGATGCTACCACCCCCACGCAGGACAACGGCATCCCCCGCTGGCAGCCCGAACACTACCGCCTGCTCATGGCCGGCGAGCTCGACACCGGCTACACCGCGCTGCTGGCAGCTCCCCCCGCAACCGACAAAGCCGCCGACAAAACGCCCAAAGCTATCAAGGGAGCCAAAGCAGCCGACACAACGGCCGAGAGCGACACCCGGATTCTCGGACGCTACTGCGACGCCTACCTGCGGCCCGCGCCCGAAGCCACCCTCATTGACCCGCAGCGCCTGCTCCGCTCCCCCGAAGCCGAGGACATCACCCACCTGCTGCGCCACCTGAACGCTCAGGCGCGCTACCGGCTCTGCACGGCGCTCGTCAAGGGCAGTCAAGCCATTCCCGGCGAGCTCTCGGCCGCCACGCTTGTCGGCTCCGTGGCTCAGCAGAGCTGCGACTACGCCGTGCTGCTGCTCTACCCGCTGGGCAACACCGCCGCCATCGACATCGGCTACCGCGACATCAAGCTCGATGACGACACCCGCCACCAATGGCTGCAACGCGTCCGCAACGCCGCTGCCGAAGCCGGCGACGGCGTCGAAGGGCTGGCCGCAGCCCTTCGCACCATCAACGAGCTCATCACGCCCCTGTCGGCGGGCTTCACCCCCCTTGCCACCGATGAGAGCCGCCACATCCCCCGCGTCGACATCCGCTTCAAACCCAAACCCGAGGAAGAGCCCTCGTGGAAAGACAACCTGCGCAGCTCGTTGGAACACTCGTGGCTGTTCACCCCACAGGGACTCACCATCACGCTGAGCATCGGCGCGCCCATCACCTTGCTCTTCGTCTACCTGTTCTTCATCCGCCGCCGCTCCGCCACCCTCTGCAACACCGCGCCCGACACCCGACTCGCCTCGCCCTACGGCGCGGGAGTCAGCCGCTATGTCCGCTATCTCGAAGGGCGCGAAGCCGAGCGCGAGAAGCAGCTCTTCTGAACCCGGAATCCCCCCTGACCGGAGCCTTGGACTACCCCGGTCGGACAGCCCGCCGGGGCAGCTTTTCGCTCCCCCGCCCCTGCTCACCCGCGCCGCGATGCCCCAAACACCTTCGCGGACGACATGCAGGCGCAAAAAGAACTTGCCCGGGGATGGCTGTTTGTGCTAGGCTGGGCGGCGTTCCTATGTTCAAAACATATCTTCCTCTTGTCACCTTCATTCCGGCGCTCCTCGCGGGGCTGCTTCCGCATGCGGCAGGAGAGGAAGTGCGCGGCGTCAGCACCGGGTTCGTGCAGCCGCTGGCTCCCTGCCGCAGTGCCATGCCTTCCAAAAAATTACCGCAGCTCGGTCGCGATCAATGGGGAATGCCCTTTTACCACCCCAGGCAGATGCGGCGCGTTGTGCGCACCACCGCCTACACCCACAGCGAGAGCGACCACATCCGCTACGGAGCCATGAGTGCAGCGGGGACACCCCTGCGCTACACCGACACCGTGCGCAGCGCCGCCGCGGACTGGTCTGTCTACCCGCTCGGAACGCGCTTCCGCATCAAGGGGCAGCCCTACACCTACGTTGTCGATGACTACGGCACCGCGCTGACCGGCACCGGCACCATCGACATCTACCAGCCCAGCCGCAGCCTCATGCGCGCTTGGGGTCGGCGCATTGTCGAGATCGAGGTACTGGAATGGGGTTCCTCGCTGCGCAGTTTGGAGACGCTGACCGCACGGCAGCGCTACAAGCACTGTCGGCAGATGTATGCCGCCCTGCTGGAGCAGCAGCGTCACCGCTGAACGGACAGATTCTTTCGGAAAACAGAATCAATTTTTGACAAAGATGCCGCGTGCGGCATCTTTTTTTTCTTTTGCGCGATGGGGAGGGCAGCTCCAAGATGTAGATGCGCCGCGCGCCAAACGCACCCAAGGATTGTGATACCGCCCCCGGGCAGCGTATTCGCGCGAGGCTGTCGGAGAACTAGATTCTTGTCACAGCACGACTCCCGAGCTAAGCTGTTGATTGTATTCCGCCTTGATACTAATGACCTTATCCCGTTTGGCAAGCCTTGTATGTCTCCTCGTCTGCTTCGGATGCTACGCCGGAGCGGCGCTTGGTGCGGAGGCGCCGAGCGGGCTGCGGGCGGACTTCTGCTCACCCCTGCCTCCGGGCGGCGGTACGCCCCTGCTGAGCAAGGACCGCCAAGGCATGCCGTTCTACTCGCAGGAACAGCGGCGGCGCTTCGTGCGCACAACCGCCTACACGCACAGCGAAAGCGATCACCTGATTTACGGGTGCAAGAATGCCGCCAACGGCGATTTGCAGTTCTCCGAAAGCCTGCGCAGCGCCGCTGCGGACTGGTCCGTCTACCCCGTCGGCACCAAGTTCCGCATCAAGGGACAGCCCGCTCTCTACATTGTCGATGATTACGGCGGTGCTTTGGTCGGAACGGGCACCATCGATTTGTACCACCCGACCCGCTCGAAAATGCGCGAATGGGGATGCCGCGTCGTCGAAATCGAGGTGGTGGAGTGGGGCTCGCCGCAGCGCAGTTTGGAGCTGCTGGCGGCGCGGCGGCGCTCCCGCCACTGCCTGAGGATGTACACGGCGCTGGTGGCAAGGCTCAGACCCCGCACGCAGGCGCCGGGGGCAGGGCTCCCTCGTGCCGCAACAGCAGCTCTTTGACGCCCTGCCCCGCTGCGTAGCCGCCCGATGCCCCGTCATGGCGGATGACCCGATGACAGGGGATGAGCAGGAGAATGGGGTTGCGCGCCACTGCCGCGCCCACTGCTCGGGGAGAGCCGCCCACGCGAGCGGCCAACTGCCCGTAGCTCAGCGTGCTGCCGTAGGGTATCTGCTGCAACGCGCTCCATACGCGGCGGCAGAAAGGCGTGCCGAGAGGGCGCAGCGGAAGCTCTGCTGCGGAGGGACGCTCGCCGCAGCGGTATCGCTGCAACCACTGCGCCACCTCGGCGGCTAACCCCTCGGGGCGGAAAGCGGGAGCAGGCAGTGTGCCGTAGGGGCGGGCAAAGAAGCGCTGTCCCTCAAACCACAGCCCGAGAATCGATGTGGCATCCGTCAGCAGCCACAGGCGCCGGTGCGCAAAAGTCAGGCAATCACTCCGCAACATGGGGACATGATACGCAGAGCGCAGCGCCCGGGCAAGCCTTCTTGAGAGCAAACAGCCCCGCCGACCGCTCAGATCGGCGGGGCTACTGCAAAAGACCGGGCGAGTGCGCTTACTTCGCCAGCAGCTTTTCGAGCAGCTTTTGACTGTTCTCCGCCAAGTCGGCGGGGTTGTCGAGCAGCCCCGCGCGCAGCAGCGCCGTGTCAATCAGCTGGGTCGCCAGCAGCTGCGCCGTCTCGGCATCGCGCTGCTGCAACTCGGAGAGCTTGAGCACGATGGGATGGCGCGGGTTGAAGGCAATCTCGGGATGCGTCTCGGGCACCTCCTGCCCCATCGCGCGCAGGTAGGCCTTCACCTCGGGCGAGAAGTCATGCTCTGCTTGCAGGGCAATCGCCGGGGCGGAGGTCACGCGATCGCTGATGCTCACCTTGCTGAAGCGCTCCTTGAACAGGCCGCCCACCCAGTCCGTCAGCGACTTGGCGGCAGATTCCTCCAGACTCGGCGCGTCCGGGGTATCATTGTCCAGCGGCGGCAGGTCGAGATTCGCGCGGTCAATGGACTTGATCGCCCTCTCGCCGAACTTCATCAGGCTGTCGACCACGAAGGGATCGCCGCCCTCAGTGAAGAAGCACACCTCAAACCCGCGCGCCTTGAGCGCATCGAGGTAGGGGCTGTCCTCCAGCTGGGTGCGTGAGGCGCCGTAGAGCACATAAATGTCCTTCTGGTTCTCCTTCATGCGGCTCACATAGTCCTCGAAGCTCGTCAGCTTGCCTGCCTCGGTGAAGGTCGACTCGAAGCGCAGCAGCTTGCCCAGCGCCTCCTTGTGCTCCCAGCTCGTCACCACACCCTCCTTGACAAAGCGGCCGAACTGGCGCCAGAACTTCTCGTAGGTGTCGGCATCGCTCTTGGCGAGGTCGGTCAGGTGTTTCAGGAAGCGCTTGGTGATGATGCCGGAAATCTTGTGCAACAGTGAATGATCCTGGAGCATCTCGCGGCTGATATTCAGCGGCAAATCCTCGCTGTCCACCACGCCCGACAGGAAGCGCAGCCACTCGGGCAGCAGCTTCTCCGGCTTGCTGTCAATCAGCACCTTGTGGCAATAGAGCGACACCTCGGGCTCCGTGCGGCCGAAGCCCATCATCTCGGGATTCTGCTCCGGCACAAAGAGCACGGAATTGAGCACGATGGGTGCCTCAGCGCTGAAGTGCATGTGCGTCAGCGGCTTGCCGTCCGTGTGTGCGATGAACTGGTAGAAGCCGGTGTACTCCTCCTCCGTGACCTCCTTTTTATTCTTCATCCAGATAGCCTGCACCGTGTTGAGGTGCTCGCCGTTGAAGTCGATCGGGAAACCGACGAAGTTGCTGTACTTGCCCAGCACGTAGCGCAGGCGATCGGGCTTGGCAAAGTCCGCCGCGTCCTCCTTCAGGCGGATGAGGATGCGCGTGCCGCGCGGGGTGTCCTCGGGCGCGTCCTCCAGCTCATAGCCCTCCTGCCCGTCGCTCACCCAGCGCACGGGAGCCGCCTCCGGCTGCCAGCTGCGCGTGGTCACCTCCACCTTGTCGGCGGCCATGAACACGCTGTAAAAGCCCACGCCGAACTGGCCGATGAGATCCTTGGCATCGCCGCTCTCCTTGGCCGCCTCCAGGAATTTCTTGGTGCCGCTGTGGGCGATGGTGCCCAGATACTCCACCACCTCCTCGCGGGTCATGCCGATGCCGGAGTCCGCAATCGTCAGCGTCTTGCCCTCCTCATCGGTCTCGATGCTGATGCGCAACTCCCGCTCCGGCTGATACACGGACGATTCCGTCAGCTGCTTGAGACGCAGCTTTTCCAAGGCATCGGACGCATTCGAGACGAGCTCGCGCACGAAAACCTCGCGGTCGCTGTAGAACGCGTGGATGACGATATCGAGCAGTTGGCGTACTTCTGTTTGAAACGGATGATTTTCCATAGTGCAATCTCCTCTGGTTACCCGCCATTGTAGCCGCAGCATCCCCGCCGTCAAGCAAGCACTGTGGCATGCCGCCCGCGTCCCCCTCCCCCATACTGAAAGGAGCCGCTCCCACAACGGAAGCGACTCCCAACAGCAATCAACTCAAAACTACATGAAAAAAACACAAACCCGACTCCGAATGGCAAGCCACCATCACCGGGTTCATAGGGGAGAGACACCCGCCGCAAACAATGCGTTCAAAAAAACGCACATTTTTTTTGCGCTGCGATTATGCTCGGGGGGAAGAATCGTCCTCCTCCTCGCGGAAACGGAGCTCCTTGCACCAACCGTCGCGCGGAATCACCGTGTTGGGAAAAATCGCGCAGGCGGCCTCGCGATACGCGCGGGGATTCGGCATGGAGGGGCTGAAATGAGTGAGCCACAGCTCGCGCACGCCCCCCGCCTGCGCCGCCAGCTGCGCCGCCTCAGAAAAAAGCATGTGGCGATTCTCGCGCGCCTTGGGCAGCATCTCGTCCTCGCCGTACATTCCCTCGCAGATGAAGAGGTCGCTGTCCGCCGCCGCCGCCGCGATGGCAGGCAACGGGCGCGTGTCGGTGCAGTAGGTGAGCTTCAGCCCGCGGCGCGGCGCGCCCAGCACCATCTCCGGGCAGTAGGTGCGACCGTCCTGCTCCACCGTCTCGCCGCGCTGCAGGCGGGACCACAGCGCCAGCGGCACCCCCTGCTCCCGCGCCCGCGCCGCATCGAAACGCCCCGCGCGCGCCAGCGAGATGCTGTAGCCGTAGCATGGGACCCCGTGCTGCACGCGGAACGCGCGGATGTCGCAATCGAGAAAATACATCAACTCCTCCTCCGTCTCCAGCTCGCTGACCCGAAGCTCAAAAGGCAGATTGGGGGCGATGGTGCACAGCGCCGTCACGGCGCGCTCCGTGCCCACGGGGCCGATGACGGAGAGCGGCTCCGTCTTGCCCATGTTCCCCATCGAGAGCAGCAGCCCGGGCAAGCCCGAAATGTGATCAGCGTGCAGATGCGTCAGCAACAGCTTATCCACCGCCTTGAGACTCTGCCCCGCCTTCTGCGCCGCAATCTGCGTCCCCTCGCCGCAATCAATCAGCACCGCATGCCCCTTGTAGCGCACCAGCAGGGAGGTGAGCCAACGATTCGCCAGCGGCAGTGTACCGCCGGTTCCGAGCAGACAGAGATCCAACACGCCCGCAGTGTGGCACAAGCCGCAAGCTCTTGTCAAGCTCCCAGCGCGTACCCGCGGGGCTAAAGCCTTTCTTGCGCCGCTGTCGGCGCAAGCCCGAAATACTCAAACGGGGAAAAGCCATCCCCCGCTTCCGAAAATCCTCGTACTCCCAAGGCAGAAAAAGGACGCTCTCCCCGTCCGCATCGGGATATTCGGCGCGCAGCTTGTGTCGCCACCAAGAACAGAACAGGGACGCCGCCTCTTTTTGCCGGGGGGAAAAATCGGCGAATCGTTGCGTGAAAAACGCCACGGTTTCGGGGGAGGAGGTGGTGAGGATGCCGCTCATGCCGGCGAGCCGCATGGATCCCAACACCTCATCGGGATGATACTTCAAATCGAGCATCATGTAGGCAGGCATGAGGAAACGGAACGCCTCGGCCCCCAGGTACGGCAATCCCTCCTCACAAGCCAGCAGCAAGGCCGGGGGAATCCGGCTCCAATCCCTGCGCTCCTCGCGCCTCTGCAGATCCTGCATGACGGCTCGCATGTGGCTCGGTGAATCGCAGAAGCAAACGTCCTCCCGAGCGGCCGTGCACAGCAAAACATTCTCCTCCCGAAGGCATGTCACTCCGCGGAAAGCCAGCTCAATGGCGCGAATCAGCTCGAAATCGGGTTCCGGATTCCGCTTTTGCGCCAACGATGCTTCGATGTCACGCGCCCGTTCTGAAATCTCGTCCCAAAACTCATTCCGGAAGCCTGCCGACTTTTTCTTCCCGCCTCCGCGCTTCTTCTTTTTCCTACCCGCCAAGGGTATCATTTCCGCTCTGCGCCATCAGGGCGGAAAGCGACGGGAGAAACATCCCCCACCCCCATCTCAGGAAGCACAATGTCGTGCATAACCCTTGAATCGGCAGCACATCTGCGGTAGAGTGAGGGGCAGCATGAAAGCTCTCTTCTTCCTCCCCGCCCTCGTCCCGGTTCTCCTGTGCAGCTGCACCCCGGGCGAGTACCATCCCGAGTATCTCAACGAGGCCTCCGCTCTGGATGCCCCGGGCATGGCAGCCGCGCGCGAAGCGCAGCGCAACCGCCTGGTGCAGGAGGGTTTGTACGCCCCCGGCGAGGAGCTGGAGGTGCAAGAGGGCAAGGTCTACCTCTTCACCCGCAACCCGGACAAAAACCCGGATGCCACGGGCAAAATGGTCGCCTGCGAGAAGGCGACCATCATCTCCTGCGAGGGGCTCTACTACTTCGTGAAGCTGGACGAAGGCAGCAAGGGCTTTTTGCGCGAGAGCGATCTGGTGAGCCCCGTCAAGCTGGTCTCCACCCTGCCCGAGGGCGAGACTCCCGGTCCCGAGGGCTGGATGGACGGCGCCAACCAGCCCGACACGGTGCAGCTGGATGCCAACCAAACCCTCATGACCAACGCAGCCGGACGCACGGTGGTGGTCGTCAGCAAGAAATCGGAGGGCAACAGCGAATTCCAACAGCGCAAGGAGGCGCTGCAGCAAGGGCGTGAGGTACCTGCCGCCCCCCTGCCCGATCCCGCTTCCGAGCCGTTGCCCGAACCCGCCGGGAGCGGACACTGATGCCCGATAGCTTCCACGATGCGCAGGAGTCCTTCCTGCGCTACCTGAGCGCCGAGCGGGGGCTCAGCGCGCACTACCGCGCGTCGGTGGCGCAATCGCTCACGCGCTTCGGCCGGTGGTGCGCCGACCGCGGACTGACTCTCGAACGGGTGCGCACGGAGGACTTGTCCGCCTACCGCCGCAACATGCACGAAGCCGCCTTCGCCGATTCCTCGGCGCGTGTGACCATGGTGCACCTGCGGATTTTCTTCCGTTATCTGGCGGCGGAGGGCTTGCTGCCCACCGACCCGGCGGCTCTCATGGCGAGCCCGCGCGCGGAGCGCTCCGTGCCCGAGACGCTGTCGGCCGAGCACGTGGGGCAATTGCTGGATTCCGTGGATCCGCAGGATCTGCCCTTCGGCGCGCGCGATCGGGCGCTGCTGGAGCTGCTCTACGGCAGCGGGCTGCGCGTCAGCGAGCTGACGGCGCTGCACGCCGACCGCGTGGACTGGGACGAGCGTTTCCTGCGCGTCACGGGCAAGGGCAGCAAGACGCGCTACGTCCCCTTCGGTGAGGCAGCGGCTCAGGCGCTGGCGTACTACCTGCGCGCGGCGCGCCCCCTGCTGCAGCGCCGCGGCAAGCGGGCCGATGAGCTCTTCCTCTCCGAGCGCGGCACGGCGCTCACCCGCGAGCGCGTGCGGCAAATCATCAAGCAGCGTGCCGTCGAAGCCGGGCTGCCCGAAAACGTCTACCCCCATCTCCTGCGGCACTCCTTTGCCACGCACCTGCTGGAGAACGGCGCCGATTTGCGCGCCATTCAGGACATGCTGGGGCATGCCGACCTGTCCACCACCCAAATCTACACCCATGTGGACAGCAAGCGCCTGATGAGCATCGTGCAGCGCTACCACCCCCGCGGACGCAAAGGCAACTCATGAGTCCCCGCAGGGCGGCAGGGCAATGATGCGCGGAGCCACCCCCGCCAGCAGACCGAGCAAGCGGTGCAGCAGCAGCGCCATGCCGACCTTCAGCGGCAGCAGAACCAAGAGCATGAGCCCGGGCGCGTTGCACGCCCACACTGCCACCAGCAGCAGCCCCGCCCCCACCAGCGCCGCGCGAAGGCGCAGCGGTGCCGCGCTCACCATGGGCAAGTTGAGCAACAGCGTGAGCAGCAGCACCACCAGCACCACCGGCTGCAACAGCGCCGCGCCCGCCAGCAGCCCCCTGCCCGTGACGAGCCCGAACAGCGCATTCGCCACATCCGCCCCCGCAAAGGGCAGCGCAAACCACAGCGCCACACGCGTCAGCGGCAGACCGCGCTGCGCCGCCAACGTGCGCTGGCACCACATCACCAGCAGCACCAGCAACAACAACAACACAGCCTGCAGAGCCTCCGCCAGCAAACCGAAACCAACGGCAGGCAGCGGCATCCCGGCCAAGGACAGCAGCAACTCAAGCGCCGTGCCCGCCACCGAGCCCCAAAGCACCCAGCGCGCCACGCGCGACGCGCGCGCCACCGCCCCCTTCACCAGAGGGAAAAGAACCCACTCCTCAGGCATCCCCTGCCCCCTCCTCCGAGCGAATTGGCGCATAGCCCAGCGGGAAACGCGCCTTGCCGCTGCAATCGCGCAGCAACTCCGTGCGCTCGTAGCCCAGCTGCTCCATCAGCGCGCGCACCGTCTCGCCCTGGTCGTGCCCCACCTCCAGCATCACGAGCGCCCCCGACGCCGCATGCGGCAAGGCCTCGCGCAGGAAACGGCGCACCACATCCAAGCCATCGGCGCCGCCATAAAGCGCCCCGGCGGGGTCATGCCGCACCTCGACCGACACGCTCTCCCCCTCCGGCACATAGGGCAGGTTGGCCAGCAGCGCATCAAAACAGCCCTCCGCCGGGGGCAGCGAGCCCTCAGCGGGAGCATCCCAAGCCGCGAACAGATCGCTGTGCAGCGTGGACACGCGAGCGCGCAGCGCCGTGGCATTCTCCAAGGCCAGCGCCAGCGCCGCCTCCGAAACATCCGCCATCACCACAGTGGGGCGGCAGTCCGCCAGCTCCAGCGCCAGCGTAATCCCGATAACCCCGCTGCCGCAGCCCATGTCCAGCAGGCGCAGCCCCGGGCGCCGCGGCAGGCGCTGCAGCGCCAGCTCCACCAGCTCCTCCGTCTCCGGGCGGGGGATGAGGGCGCGGGCATCCGTGCGGAACGCGCGGCGGAAGAACTCCGTGCTGCCCAGCAGGTGTTGCAGCGGCTCGCCCTTGCCACGGCGACGCAGCAGCGCGCGGAGCGGCTCCAGCTTCTCCTCCGGCAGCGGATCCTCGTAGTGCAGGTAGAGCCAGGTGCGATTGCAGCCCAGCACATGCACCAGCAGACTCTGCATCGAGTGGCGCGCGCCCTCGATCCCCCGCGCCTCCAGATAGGCGATACCGCCCTGCAACACTTCGCGAATCACTTTCATCCTCAGCTCCCTTCGTTCAAACGCTCCTCCATCTCGGCGCGCTGCATGTGCGCCACCAGCTCATCCAGCGCCCCCGTCGACACCACCAGATCCAAATGGTAGGCCGTGTAGCCGATGCGGTGGTCGGTGATGCGGTTCTGCGGGAAATTGTAGGTGCGAATCTTCTCCTCGCGCCCGCCGCTGCCGATGAGCGCGCGCCGCCGCGCCGAATAGCTCTGCTGCGCCTCGCGCTGCTTCATCTCGAAGAGCCGCGCGCGGAGAATGCGCATCCCCGTCTCGCGGTTCTTCATCTGCGAGCGCTCCTGCTCACAGCGCACCATGATACCCGTGGGCAGATGGAAAATCTGCACAGCGGATTCCGTGCGGTTCACATGCTGCCCCCCTGCCCCACCGCTGCGGCAGGTTTCGATGCGGAGGTCTTCGGGGCGAATCTCCACGTCCACCTCCTCCGCCTCGGGCAGCACCGCCACTGTGGCCGTCGACGTGTGGATGCGCCCCTGCGTCTCCGTCGCGGGCACACGCTGCACGCGGTGCACCCCGCTCTCATACTTGAGAAAGCGGAACACCTCCTCCCCCGTGATGCGCGCCGTCACCTCGCGAAAGCCGCCCAAGGCGTTGGGCGCGGCATCTAAAATCTCCATCGTCCAGCCGCGGCTCTCGGCATAGCGTCGGTACATCTCCAGCAAATCGGCGGCAAAGAGCGCCGCCTCATCCCCGCCCGTTCCCGCGCGCAGCTCCAAAAGCGCATCGCGATCCTCCGTCGCATCGCGCGGCAGCAGGGCGTAGCACACGCGCTCCTGCAAGGTCTGCACCCGGGGCTCCAGCTCGGCCAGCTCGGCGGCAGCCAGCTCCGCCAGCGCAGCATCCTCATCGCTCAGCAAGGCGCGATTCTCCCGCAGCTGCTGCTGCGCCTGCTCCCACTGCTCCCAATCTGCCAGCAGCTCCTGAATGCGTCGGCGCTCGCGCAGCGCCTCCCCCGCGCGGCGAGCCTCGGCAAAAAACTCCGGCTGCGCCATCATCCGCTCCAGCTCGACCAAGCGCGCGCGGCGTTTCTCAATCAGCGGAGCATAATCCATAGACAAAACGGAACGGGCAAGGGAACGACAGCGCGCAGAGCAAAGAAAATAGTCTCGCCTGGATTCGAACCAAGACTAAGGGAATCAAAATCCCTGGTGCTAACCATTACACTACGAGACCACGCAGGTGCCGCCGAAGCAGCGCGGCGTTTATAGCACAGCCGCCGCGAGCGTTCAAGACTAAACTGAGGCGCCGCCCCACTTTTTCACGCGCGACCGCCGCGGTCCCGGAGGACAGCGGCGGTCGGAACAGGCGCATGCGCCGGGCTTACTTGGCAAAGGTATCGCCGCAGGGGCAATCGCCGAGCACCCAGCGCGCCTTGCCGCTCTCGGCGATGTGCACCAGCGCGTGGTAGGTGTCCTCCGCATCCGTGCCCAGCTTGGCCGCCACCTCGCCCGCCGTGGTCGGCGCCGCCGTCAGCGCGCCCTCGACCGCCGCCAGCAGCTTGAGGAAGGCGTTGGCGGCAAGCTTGCCGGCCTGCACGCCCGGCTGGTGGTAGGCGTTGATGTGGATGAGCGAGGCGTAGAAGCTCACGGCGCGCTCGAAGAGCGCAATGAGCATGCCCAGCGTGTAGGCATTCACCGTGGGGATGGAGATGGTGATGCTGCTGCGCCCGCTCTCGGCCAGCGCTTTGCGCGTGCCGCGCAGGAAACCCTGCAGGTAGTCGCCCGCTGTGAATCCCGGCTCCACCTGCACGCTGTCGCTCGGGGATTGGCGCACCTCGATGAAGGTGACAAAGAAATTGTTGAGCCCGTCGCGCAGCTGTTGCACATAGGCATGCTGGTCGGTCGAGCCCTTGTTGCCGTAGACAGAGATACCCTGGTGCACCGTCTTGCCGTCGAGGTCGAGCTCCTTGCCCAGCGACTCCATAATCAGCTGCTGGAGATACTTGGAGAAGAGCACGAGGCTGTCCTTGTAGGGCAGCACCACCATGTCTTTCTTGCCGTGTCCCTCACCGACGGCATACCAGGCGAGCGCGAGCTTCATAGCGGCGTTGGTCGCCGTGTCGGGAATGCGGGTCTTGGCATCCATGTCCGCCGCACCCTTCAGCAGGCTGTCGATGTCCGCCCCCTGCAGCGAGGCCGGCACCAGCCCGACCACGCTCGTCTCCGAGGTGCGACCGCCCACCCAGTCCTCCATCGGGAAGCGCTTGACCCAGCCCTCGGCCACGGCCACCTTGTCGAGCTTGGAGCCCACGCCCGTGACCGCCACAGCCTGCTTGGCAAAGGAAAGCCCCTTGCGGCGGAAGTAGTCCTGCGCGCAGACCATGCCGTTGCGCGTCTCGGGCGTGCCGCCCGACTTAGAGATGACCACGGCGAGCGTCTCCTCCAGAGGCAGTACGTCGAGCACGCGGTACATGCCGTCGGGGTCGGTGTTGTCGAGGAAGGCCATGCGCAGCCCCGAGGCGGGAAGCGCATCCGCCACGAGCTCCGGACCGAGCGCGGAACCGCCGATGCCGATGACCAGGCAGGTGCTGTAGGGCTTGCCGTTGGGCGCGGTGAGCCGCCCGCTCAGCACCTCGGCAGCGAAGGCCTTGAGGTCGGCGAGGGGTTCCTCAATCTTCGCCCGCAGCTCGGCGGTGGGTGCCAGCGCGCTGTTGCGCAGCCAGTAGTGCCCGACCATGCGCTGCTCATCGGGGTTGGCGATGGCGCCGCCCTCCAGCGCCGCGATGTCGCCGTAGGCGCGGTCGATGAGCGGTTGCATCTCCGCCAAAAAATCGTGAGTGAGCGGAAGCTTGGAGAAATCCAAGGAAATACCCATCTCGGGGTAACGCAGGAGCTGCTGAGCGTAGGTCTTCATAGCGCGGCGGATTATAGCGCGGGGGCAGCGGGCATTCAAGCGCGAATCGCGGCAACACTCACAGGGGGATGCGCGTCTCGGGACAGCGCAGCAGCTCGGGCTCGGGGCGCGGCAGCATGAGCAGGAAGAAGGAGAACAACCCCAGCCGCCCCACCAGCATGTTGAGCATGATCATGCCCTTGCCCGCCGTGCTGAGCCCCGCCGTCACCCCCACGGACAGGCCGCAGGTGGCAAAGGAGGAAATCGTCTCGAACAGCAGGCTCAGGCAGCCCTGCCCCCGTCCGTTCTCCACGGCGCAGAGCAACAGAAAGAGCAGCAGGTTCCACCCCAGCGCCAGCGCGATGCTGCACACGGCGCGCTCCACATTGCTGCGGGCAATGCGGCGATTGTGCAGGACGACATCGCGCTGCCCCGCCAGAATGCGCCGCAGCTCCATAAGCGCCAGCGCCACCGCCCCCGTCATCACCCCGCCGGATGTGGCACCGGGGTTGCCGCCGATGAACATCAGCAGGCAGATGAGTACCAGGTAGAGCGGACCGAGGTCGGCAAAGGAGCTGATGTTGAAACCCGAGGTTCGCGCGGAGATGCCGTTGTAGAAGGACTCGGCCAGGCTAAAGCCGTGGGGGTTCTGCCCCGGCAGCAGCGAGACGAGCGCGAGCAGCAGCGTGCCCGCGAACACCATGATGAGGGTCATGCGCAGCGACAGCCAGGTCGCCGTGCTCCAGTGCGGGCGGGGCCGTTTGCCCCGCAAGCGCTGCCACAGGCGCTGCCCCGCCTCGCGGTAGACGGCAAAGCCGAAACTGCCGCCCGCCATCATCAGCAGCATGCAGGCGTGCCCGCCCCACAGGGGGCGGATACCCGGCGTGGCCATGTTGTCGGGGAAGAGGGTAATGCCCGCATTGCAGAAGCCCGAGACGGCGTGAAAGATGCTGAACCACAGCAGCTGCCCCTGCGGCACGGCGGGGCAGTCGCGCCACGCGTGGTACAGCCCGGCGGCACCCAGCGCCTCAAACAGGAGGGTGACCAGCACCATGTGCGCCACGATGCGGGGCGCTTCGTTCAGGCGCTCGCTGTCCACCGCCTGCGCCAGCTCCGTGCGGTCGCGCAGGCTGAGCCCCGAGCCGATGAGCAGCGCCACAAAGTAGCTGAAGGTCATCACCCCGAGCGCACCGCACTGCATGAGCAACAGCAAAATGAGCTGGCCGAAGCCTGTCATACAGCTCGCAACATCCACAGGCGAGAGCCCCGTCACCGTGGTGGCGCTGGTGCTCAGGAAAAGCGCATCGACGGGGGAGAGCGGTCGCCGCGTGGCTCCGGGTGTCATCAGCAGCGCCGCGCCCAGCAGAATCAGCCCCGCGAGCGAGAGAAAGAACACCATCGGCACGGGGCGGGAGCCGCCGCCCAAGCGGCGGTGGCGCTGCACCCACTGCTCGCGCAGGAGCGCCAGCGAGCGCACAAAAGGCACCAGCACCAGCATCTGGCAAGGCTCCGCCCAACCGCTCCGCACGCTCCACCCCACCACACAGGCCGCCGGCAAAACCACGCCCACTAAGGGCACCCATGGGCAGCGCACGTGGGCGTTCCGCAGCGCACTGAGCAGCACGCAAGCTGCATAGCCCCACGACAGATATGCCGCCGCCTGCCGCCACAGCGACTCAAGCGCAGGAGGAAACGACCCACGCCAGCCCCACAGCCCCATCACCAACAGGAAGATGAGGAAACCCATGACCATCTCCGACCGCAACCGGCGGGAGAGCTCCGGCGAGTGCAGCAACATGTGCCGCCGAGTATACACCCGCCCCCTTCCCCTGTCAACCCCCGCTCAAAACGCCCCTCCTCCCCTCTACTCGGCGTAGGGGCGGTAGTAGAGGCGGCGCTGCCGCCCATCGAGCCACAGCTCCCAGCGGCGCAGGAAACCGCAGCCGAGGATGATGTCGGGGTAGTCCGGGCAAAAACTCTCGCAGACGAGCACATTGCGCCACCGGAAGTTCCCCAGCTGAAAGGAGCGTACGCGGGCGCACTCGGCCACGAAAGCCCCACCCGCAGCGGGGCTCTCGCCGTAGTAACAGTGAATCGCGTGCGGCGGCAGGCTCCCCGCCACCTGCTTCCACAAGTCGGGGGGCAGGTAGATGTCGTGGGGAGCGCCGGTATCGAGCATGCAGGCTCCCACGCCGGGGATGAGCGGGGCGGCGTGTGCCCTAGGCGCCAGCGCCAGGCTCTCCCACTGCTGCTGCACCTCGCGGGGGACGGCATCGGCAAACTCGTGCCTGCCGCGCGCCCAGTCCAGATGCCAGGGGCGACACCCCAGCACGGGCCAGCCCAGCAAGCCATCCATGGGAGCATGCGCCGCGAGAGCCACATAGCAGGGAGCCACGGGCGTTTGCTGCCCCACGCGGATGGGCACGGCGCAGGGCTGCACGGCGGCATCCGTCTGCGGCGGGGCTCCCAAGGCATCCGCCGCCTCCGGGAAAAGCACGGCGGGCAGTTCGGATCCGCTGTCGGCGCCCATGCGCAGTTCGCGCTCCCCGCTCCATGCCCGAACATAAGGCAGCGCGCCGGGAATGGGCACCGCCTCCAGCGGCACGGGGCGCGTCGTCTCGCTGCAAGCCGTCAGCAGCAACAGGGGCAACACCATCGCTCTCACCCCGTTGAGATGCCCACCGCCCCCTCAGCCCTCAAAATCGGATGGATGCCGCCCGGGTGCCTCGACAGCCTGTGCGACAGCGTCCCGATAAAGCTCAGCCAGCCGTTTCCCCTTGCTCGTCCAATCGAACTCTCGCGCACGCGCCACCGCTCCCTGCGACAGGCGGCGGCGCAGGGCTTCGTCATCCGCCCATTCGGCGATAGCAGCCGCGTAATCTTCCACAAATTGCCGCTTGCTGCGGATGGCGATCTTGCGTCCGCAGCCTTCGTGCAACACGTTGCGGAAGCCGCAGTGGTCGGGAGCAATCACAGGTAGACCGAAGGACAAAGCCTCCAAAATCACCGTACTGGTCAAATCCTTCATACTTGTAATACAAAACACATGAGCTTGCTGCATGAGCTCATGCGCTCTTTCACGTGCTACCCAACCATACCAAATGATCTGCTTCAGGCCGAGTCTGCGCGCCAAGCATTTCCATGCGGTCGTACGCTCCCCCTCGCCAATAACGTGCAACTCCCAATCATCGCGCTTCAGCAAGGCGAGCGCCTCCAACAACAGTTGGAGTGACTTGCCCGGCGTGTGTTGCCCGCTCCAGCACAGGCGCAGACGCTCGCCTTTCTCGCGCAGCGCGGGAGCAGCAGCATTCTCCCCCTCAAAACCCACCTCGGGCATGAGCTCGCTGTCGCGCCCGTACAAGCGGCGGATGGCCTGCTGCACCTCCGTCGTGGCGGCAAGGAGGACAGCGGCCTTGTTCATCGCCTTGCGCACACGGCGCAGGGTGCGCATCTGCCACGCATTCAGCAGATTGTAGACAGTCTGGTAAATCATGCCCCTCAGCCCCATGGAGGGTATCATGCACCACGGAACAATGTTAAACCCGCCGATGGGTCCCCAAACGAAGGGTTGCGGCATTTGCCACAAATACCCCGGCTCGCGGTAGCCCACCATGTTGAGCTGGTGCACCACGTCAAAATGCTCTTCGGCATCCCATTCCAGCGCCATGCGGTAAACCCGCTGCTGCCACCGACGATAGAGATAATAATACAGCGGAGGCCAAATGCCGTACAAGGGATGATGCCCCATTCCGCGAATGTAGCGGAATCGGACACGCGGCAATGCGCCCAAACAGTCCTCCAATCGGCGCTTAATGACATCCACATCCGAGGACGTAATGACGTAAAGTTCATGGTTCTTCGCAAGCTCACGCACGAAGCGCCAACCCATCCCCGGTTCACTGCCGCGGTCGGGTGAGCATGTATAACAGCTGACGAGAATCTTCATCCCTTTTTGCGCAACATGGTACAGAAAGCCTGCTGCTGAGTCAAGGCCAAAGCCCCGCAGCACTCCGTTGCTGCAGCGACACAATTCGCGCTTTTCGCCGCGAGGCGCGCTGTGCTATAGTGAGTGCATGCAGCATCGGATTCATCGTTGTGCCAACGGGCTGACGGCGCTTGTCGCGCCGCAGCGCGACCTGCCCCTCGTCTCGCTCCAAGTGTGGGTGGAGACGGGCTCGGCGCAGGAGGGGGAATGGGCGGGCTCCGGGCTCTCGCACCTGCTCGAACACATGGTGTTCAAGGGCACCGAGCGCTTCTCGGGACGCGAACTCAACGAGCGGGTGCCCGCGCTGGGCGGGCTGTGGAATGCCTACACCTCCACCGATCGCACGGTGTTCTACATCGACGGTCCCTCGGGCTCCTGGCGCGATTTTTTGGAGCTGCTGGTGCAGCTCTGCCTGCACCCGACCTTCCCGCGCGAGGAGTTTGAGCGCGAGCGCGAAGTTATTCGCCGCGAGATGGCGATGTGCGATGACGACCCGCAGGATGTGGCCTACAACACCCTCATCCGCACGCTCTACCGCCGCCACCCGCGCCGCCTGCCCGTCATCGGCGAGCGCGCGGCTTTCGATGCACTGCGCTACGAGGACATGGTGGCCTACCACCGGCGGCGCTACGCCCCCGCGAACATGTTTATCTGCGCGGCGGGCGATGTGGAGCCGGAGTCGTTTTTCGCGGCGCTGGAGGCGGCGGTGGCTGATGTCGCGCCGCGGGCGGTGCCGGAGCCGCCCCTGCCGGCCGAGCCGCGCCAGTGGGGCCCGCGCCTGTGCCGCCGCAGCTTTGCGCAGCCGACGAGCACGCTGATGCTGGCGTGGCGGATTCCCCCCGCCGATTCGGCGGATGCGGCTCCGCTGGCGCTGCTGGTGTCGCTGCTGGGCGAGGGGCGCTCGGCATGGCTCTACAAGCACCTGCACGATGAGCTGGGGCTCGTGCACGATGTGAGCGTGTTTGCGCTGCCCGAGGCGCGCTCGGAGGGCGCCTTGGTGGTGGAGCTCGATGTGGAGCGGGAGCGCCGCGATGCGGCGCGCCGCGAGCTGCTGGCTTTCATGGAGTCGCTGCCCCGCTCCGAGTGGAGCCGGGCGCGGCAGCGCACGCGGCGGCAGATGCGCACGGCGCGCCTGCGCACGCTGTCCACCGTGCAGGGCATGGCGACCACGCTGGGCATGTCGTGGCACCTGACGCGCAACGCCGATTGTGCGGAGGAGTGGGAGGCGGCGCTCGATGCGGTAACGGATGCGGATTTGCAGCGGGTGGCGGCCGCTTACCTGACGCCGCAGCGCCTGACGGAGGTCAGCATTGACCCCCTGCAGCCTGCCGGGGAGGAGGAGCCCGACGCCGAGCGCACCCCCGACGCTGCGGCGAGCGACTGCCGGGTGCTGCCGAACGGCTTGCGGCTGGTGACGCGGGCGGATACTCGCGTGCCGATGGTGGCGCTCACCTTTTGCTGCGCGGCGGGCAGCCGCACGGAGTCGGAGCAGACGGCAGGGCTCAACGCGCTGATGAGTGAGTGCCTGCTCAAGGGAACGCGCTCGCGCAGCGCGGCGCAGCTGGCCGAGGCGGTGGAGGATGTTGGGGCGAGCATCGGCAGCGAAGCGGGCAATAACACGCTGAGCATCACCCTGCGCGGGCTGGCGCAGGATGCGGAGTGGCTGTTGGAGCTGCTGGCGGATGTGGTGCTGCACCCGCTGTTTCCCGAGGCGGCGCTGGAGCGCGAGCGCGAGGCGATGATTGCCGACGTGCTCGATGCTCAGGAGGATCCGGTGGCGCTGGCGTTTCGCCGCCTGCGCCGCGCCTGTTTCGGCGCGCTGTCCTACGGCAACCACCGCGACGGCACCCCGGAGAGCCTGCGCTCGCTGACGCGCGAGCATCTGGTGGCGCAGCACGCGCGCCTGCTCTGCGGGCGCAATGCGGTGCTGTCGGTGGCGGGCGATGTTGATGAGGACGCCGTGCGCACGGTGGTCGGGCGCCTGTTTGCCGACCTGCCCGCGGGACTGCCTGCCGTGGGGGTGCCGACGCCTCCGCAGGCGGCGGGGGAGGAGACCCTGCACGCCGGCAAGGAGCAGGCGGTGCTGGTGACGGCGCTGCCCGCCTGCACGGCAGTGTCGCCGGAGTTGCCGCTGCAGCTGTTGTTGGAGACCTGGTGCCGGGACATGAGCGGCCCGCTCTTTGTCGAGCTGCGCGAGAAGCGCGCGCTGGCCTACGAGTGCTCGGTGGCCTCGCTGCCGGGCACGGATGCGGGCTTCTTGGCCTTCTACATCGCCACGGCTCCCGAGCGGGCGGCGGAGGCTCGCGAGGCGCTGGAGGAACTACTGCTGCGCCTGGGGCGCGAGGGGATGCCGGAGGCGGCGCTGCAGCGCGCGCGGGAGACGGCGCTGGCGGCGCGGCTGCTGGCGCTGCAATCCTGCTCCAAACGCAGCAGCAGCGTGGCGGTCAATGAGCTGCTGGGGGCGGGAGCGGACTACGATGACGCGATGCCGGATCTGCTGCGCGCGGTCACGGCGGAGCAGATGAGCGCGTTCATGGCGCGGCTGCTGGCTCCCGCTGCGCCGCGAACGCGGGTCAGCGTGCTGTGAGCCGCGCTCAGCGGCTGGGCTTGAGGATGTAGCGGAACACGGAGATGGCGCAGGCCGCCGCCAGCGGCATGCGCTCCTCGGCCGTGCGCGCCCCCCAGGAGTCGGAGTAGATGAGCTCCTGCCGCTCGGTATCGTAGCCGATAATCATGCGCATGTGTCCCGGCACGCACCAGAGGATGGGGATGCCCTCCTGCAGGGGTTTGCGGATGGGTTTGAGCCATTTGGCAATGTCGGCATCGCGGAGTCCCATCGCCTGCTGCATGAGCTTCCCGTCGGCCTCGCTGAGGTTGCGCCCGGCGCCCATGGGCAGCAGCCTCGGCTGCCCGGCGGCAGCCGCGACTTGGTTGTAGCGGGCGTACACGTCCGACAAATCCGGCATGCGGGCATCAATTTGGCTGAGGCGCACATGAAAACGGTGGCTGATGGCCTCCAGTGCCCGCTGCATCTCGAGGACGGAGGTGCCCGTGGCGCCGCCGGATTCGCAGAGGGCAGCCATCGCGTGCTGGTCGATGCCGCTCATGCCGTAGTAGCTGAAGATGCGGGCGAGGGTCGCGGGGACACAGTAGCCCTTCTCCCCTTGGTCGACCATGGGGATGCCCTTGATCCACAGCGCCCCGCCCTCCCGGCAGACGTTCTGCCGCAGGCTCTTCTTGCTGACGGCATCGGCCGCCCCGCCGCCGCCCAAGCCCTCGGCATCGGGAGCCATCGTCAGGCGGATGAATTCCTGGTTACAGGCTTCAAGCCGTGCCGCGATGTGCTCGCCGCGCCACTCGGTAGCCTTAACTTTCACCCCCGTGTCCCGAGTGAGCAGGGATTTTTGCTTGCCCGGCATCCCCAGAGCCTCGTTGAGGGCAGCCACGCTGTCTTTCAGCTTGGCGGCAAAGGCTTTTTTGTCGAGGGGGAGGTCATCGCCCTTGTTGTAGATGATGATGCGCACGCTGCTGAGCGCGCTGCCGTCTGCCGCCCACTGAAGCTCCATTTCGCGCGGGCGCAGGGCGCCGAAGCCGTGCTGCGGCTCGGCCAACAGGCGGACGCTCTGCGCATCGATGGGCGCATAGCGGCTGCCTGCAAGCGTGCGCTCCCAATCCCGGCGGCTTTGTTGCCAGCCGGAACCATCGACCAGCGGCGGCGCAAAATCCAGGGCGGCGAGGGGCAGCGCGACCACCGCGAACACAAGGGCAAGCAGCTCTCTTCTCATGGCTCGCATGATAACACAGCCCCGTGCGCCGCCGCAAGCGCCATTTTGACCTGCGGCGCGGCATGTGCGTTGACGCGCGCCTACCCTTCGTGTAGAATAGCCCCCATGAGCACCCTGTACACGGCACCGGCCAAGATTAATCTCTCCCTGCGCGTGCGCAACAAGCTGCGCGAGGACGGCTACCACGAGGTGGATATTCTCATGGCTCCGCTGGATCTGCACGATACGCTGGAGTTCCACAATTCGCGCACCACGACGCTGTTGTGCGACACTCCCGGTATCCCGACGGACGAGAGCAATCTGGTGCTGCGCGCGGTGCGCGAGTTTGAAAAGCACTACGGGCGCAAGGCCAAACAGCGCATCACCCTGACCAAGCACATTCCCCACGGCGCGGGACTGGGCGGCGGCTCGGCGGATGCAGCCGTCACGCTGCGGGCGCTCAACGAGCAGCTGGGCACGCAGTACGACGGGGAGGAGTTGCAGGAGATGGCGGCGGCGCTGGGCAGCGATGTGCCCTTTTTCCTCAACCCCGTCATCAGCCGCTGCACGGGGCGCGGGGAAATCGTCACTCCCCTGCCCGATCTGGCGGGCTGGAGCTCGCCCGTGGTGTTGCTCAAGCCCGCGTTCGGCGTCTCGACCCCCACGGCCTACAAGGCGCTGACCTGCTCGCGCCGCCACCGCACGGTGAACTACGGGGTGCAGCGGGTGGACGGGCTCGCGCTCATCAATGATTTGGAGCGCCCCGTATTTGCCAAGTTCCCCGTGCTGGGGCTCATGAAGATGTGGCTGGCGGAGCAGGAGGGCGTGCGCGCAGCGATGATGAGCGGCTCGGGCTCGGCGCTCTTTGCGCTGACGGAGACGCCGGAGCAGGCGCAGGCCGTGGCGAGCGCGGCGCGCGAGGCATGGGGGGCGTCCCTCTTCACCTACTGCGGCACGGTCAACCCGCAATGAATCTCGCGACTTGCATGCAGGATCCCGCCAACCGCCGCCTGCTGGCGGTGGCCGAGGATCAGATTCGGGGCTTTCACGCCGCACCCTTTGCGGAGATTGCCCGCCGCTGCGCACTGCCGGAGGCCGAGGTGCGCGAGCGCCTGCTGCATCTGCTGCGCTCGGGCGTGGTGCGCCGCGTGCGCCAAACCCTGCTGTCCACGAGTCTGGCGCAGGGGGCGCTGGTTGCCTGGCGACTGCCCGAGGAACGCCTCGGCGCCGCTTTTGAGTGGCTGCGCGCGCATGATCCCTTCACGGGGCACATCGTGCTGCGCCGCGCCGAATCCCCCGACGCACCGGGGGCGGACTTCCGCCTGTGGACGACGCTGAAGGTGCCGACCGGCTACGGCTCGCTGCAGGAGCACACGGCGCTGCTCGCGCGGCGGCTGGGGGCGCAGGAGTCGATTCTGCTGCCGGTGGTAGGCATGTTCAGCCTGGGGGTGGGCCATGTGCGCCGCGCGGGGCTGCTCCCCGGGGAGCGGCTGGAGCAGGCGCCGCGCATGCAGCGCCCCGAATCGCCCGTGCTCACGCCGCAGGAATGGGCGGTGCTGCTGAGTCTGAAGGAGAGTCTGCGTGAGGAGGAGTTTGCGCTCCCCTGCCCTTGGTCAGCGCGGGCAGCACAACTGGGCATGAGCACCGATGCCTACTGCGCGGTGGCTGCCGAGCTAGATCGTCGCGGCGTCATCGGTCGCTTTGCCACGTTTTTGGATCACACGGCGCCCGCCGACCGCCACAGCGGCACGGGTGCCGCCGGGCTCTTTCTCTGGGCGGTCGAGCCGGGGGCGGAGGAGCGCGCGGGTGGCGAGGTAGGACGGCATATCTGCATGACTCACTGCTATTGGCGCCGCGGGGGTGAGCGCTTCGGCGGTGCGCAGATCATGGGGGTGGCGCATGCGACAGATGCCGAGGGGGTGCGCGCGCACAAGGCGGCAATTGACGCGCACTTGGCCGAGGCGGGCATCCGCGTGCGCTACACGGCGATTTTCCGCAGCGAGCGCTCCGAAATCCGCCCCAGCGAGATTTCGCCCGCCCTGTATGCCGACTGGCTGGCCGAGCAAGGGGGTGGCGCATGATTCGCGGCGTTGATTTCACGCGCTTTCCGCTCTATCTCGCGCCGATGGCGGGGGTGACGGATCCCATCTTCCGCACGCTCTGCAAGCAGGAGGGGGCGGATGTGATGCTGACGGAGTTTGTCTCGGCCGAGGGGGTGTTGCAAGCATGGGAGCGCAATCGACGCTATGTGCGCTTTGAGCCGCAGCACCGCCCGCTGGGCATCCAGCTCTTCGGCGCCAACCCCGAGCACTTGGCAGCGGCAGCGCGCATCATCTGCGAGGCCGAGCAGCCCGATTTCATCGATTTGAACGCGGGCTGCCCCGTCCCCAAGGTGGTGGGCAAGAACGGGGGCTCCTCGCTGCTGCGCGATCTGCCGCTCTTGCAGCGCTGTGCGGCGGCGCTGGTGCGCGAGCTCGCGCCCGGCGGTATCCCCGTGACGGTCAAGATGCGCCTGGGTTGGGACGCCGAGCACCTGTGCGCCGTGGAAGCGGCGCAGCGCTTGGAGGAGGTGGGGGTGACCGCTCTGGCGGTGCACGGTCGCACGCGTGCCCAACAGTACGGCGGGCACGCCGATTGGGAGCACATCGACCGCTGCGCGCGCGCCGTACGCATTCCCGTCATCGGCAACGGCGACATTGCTGACCCGCAGGATGTGCGCCGCGCCCGCGAGCATACCGCCGTGTTCGGGGTGATGATCGGGCGCGCGGCAATGGCGGCGCCGTGGATTTTCCGCCGCGCACGCGTCTTTTTGGAGAGCGGCACCATCCCTCCCGAGCCGACCGTGCGCGAGCGCATCAATTTTGTGCTGCGCCACGCGCGACTGGCCGTGGAGAGCGGCCACTACGGCGGGGAGCTGCCCACCATGCGCGCCATGCGCAGCCGTCTGCTGGCCTATGCCAAGGGCATTCCCGGCACCAAGCCCCTGCGCCCGCAACTGGCGCGCGTGGAGTCGCTCGCTGCGTTGGAAGATTTTTTAGGACAGTTGCCCGCATCCGCACGAGATTAAAAATACATCATGGGCGTGGAAACGGGACATCTCCCCCTGCATCACCCTATGTGCCTCTCCTGCCTCCCTCTCCCGCGCCGGCGGATTTGAAACAGCCCCCTTTTCGTCTCCATCTAACAGAAGAAGATTGTCTCGGCAAAGATTATGTGCTAGGCTGTTGCGTATCAGGATTACTACACGTATCTCAACACTCCCTGCATGCTTGTTACTACCCCATGAACAGACACGTCGAAAAGAAAATTGAGGAATGGAAGAATAACCTTCTTGATTTCAGCAAGCGTAACCGATTGTACAGTTTTTCGACAACCAAGCGCTCAAGTCTGAAAATCAAGACTGATGACTTCTATGGATATTTCAATGCGTTCGTTCACGAGAATGCTACCATAGAATTCCCGCTCCCTCCCAACATACCTGAATCTGATCTTGACGATGATGATCTCACCGTTCCTAATGAGACGCAACTCACGGAAGAGGAGCCGGAGGAAAGGCAGCGACTTATTGAGGAACGCAAGACTCTCCTTGCCCTGCGACAGACTGCGCGAACAGCCGCCGAGGAACGTGGTATCCATGTGCTGTACCTTATTGTCGGTATGATACGATGGAAGGAAAGCTCGGGTAGTGATATCGAGCTTCGTTCTCCTTTGCTCCTGGTGCCGGTTCAACTTGAGTGCAAACCGATTACGGCACCCGTGAAGATGAAACTTCACGATAGTGAAGAAATCGTCGTTAATCCTACCATTCGTCACAAATTCCGACACGACCTAGATATCACGCTTCCTGAATTTGATGATGAGGCAGATACTCTGGAATCGTTTATCACCTCAGTGAATGAGGCGGTGGCTTCTATCGGCCATGTGGAGGAAGTGCTGTATCTGTCCATCCTCTCCTTTTCTAAGATGAGTATGTACGAGGATATCAGCAATAATGCTGATATCCTCTCTGAACATCCCGTCATCAGGCAGATTTCAGGAGATGAGATTGATGAGGAGCGAATGGCCTTCCGAACAGATGTTGCCTACGATGAGATTAAACCTTCAGCCGTTTATCAGGTTCTGGATGCTGATTCAAGCCAAATGGAAGCCATTCAGGCCTCAAAGCAGGGAGAGAGCTTCGTTTTGCAAGGCCCTCCCGGAACCGGCAAGAGTCAAACGATTGCTAATATCATTTCTGAGGCTCTGGCTGATGGTAAGAAAATCCTGTTCGTTTCAGAAAAGAGAGCTGCCCTTGAAGTTGTGTATAAGCGTTTACAGAATGCCCAACTCAGCGATTTCTGTCTTTCCCTCCATAATTACAGAACAAACCGTCGAGAGGTATTAGAACAACTTGAGAAGGTTCTCGATATGTCGGTGCCCTCTGTTCCGAGGAGCAGCATGAAAGATTTGGAGCAGCTTCTCAGGCAGAGGACGGAGCTTAACCGGTATCCTCAGGAACTGCACACGGAGACATCGGGCTTAAACGAATCGGTGTATTCAATCATCGGAAAGTTGTCTCAACTTGCGGCTGTTGCAGACATCCTTTGCGATATTCCGAATCCCTCAGGCTGGAAACAAGAGCAATTAAATTCTAAATGTGCGTTACTCAACGCGCTCGCATCCCATATGGGGGAGTGCTGCTTAGATTACCAAAAGAACGCATGGCACGGTTCTAAGGTGATGCTGTATACGCAGGCTCTTGCTCAGGATATCGATTCCAAACTCCCGGCTTTGAGTCGCACGGTAAACTCGTTGCACAAGACCATACAGGCATTTTCATTGCGTCACGGGATTAGTTGTCCTCATACACTCGAAGGGCTACTTCAGTATAAAGAAATTTGCTCGTTAGCTTCAAAAGAAACCTTCATTCCTGCTCACTGGGTTAAAAGTTCGGCTCACTGCAACGAGTTAGATATGTTGGCCACACAATGGGGCGAACGAGCCGGTGAATACCGCTCCTCTGTTGCTCATCTTGCAACTCACTATGTCCGCGAGTATCTTGGCCTAGTCGGCTCTGCCTATGAGAAGTATCTCCTTGAGGCTATGACCTATCTTCAGAAGAAGATTAAAGCGAATAGTCCTAATGAGCTTGCCGAACAGCTGGAGACTCACTACTCAACTCTACAGCATGCTGTAAATCAACTGGAGGACATTTTCGTTTTCGCCGCGCAAATTGCACCCGAAATGTCCTTGCCTGTGCCGACTACGCGAAAAGAGCTGTTGGATTTATTTGAAGTTAGCGAGATTCTGACTGAGGATATTTACATTCCCCAAAATTGGCTTGACCCCGATATCCGAAAAGAGGCTTCCGGAGAATTAGTAACTTGGAGAAAGACGCATGACGAGGCAAATCGTCTGGAGAGCTCAATCCTAGAGTCTTTCGATAAAGAAATTCTGACTCTGGACTTCATGCCGATACTACGCAGATTCAGAAGAGAATATACATCGTTTTGGAGGGTTTTCAAATCCGACTATCATAGAGATGTCAGGACTATCAGAGGCTATTACCACGGTGAATGCGGTTTGAAATTCAGTGATATCCTTTCGGTCTTGAATCAACTCAAGAAACGTTCCGATATTCGTGAGACAATCCAAGACAACAGAAAGCATCTGGAGACGCTTTTCGGACACCTTTACGAGGGGATGGATACGCAATGGGATGACCTCAAATCCCGGCTCGAGCGAATGATCAAAATCACCCACATATATACCGATATCTCTTCGGGGTTCCAAGCCCTACTGGAACATGGTGGCTTACCTTTAGGAGAGCTGTCTGTACTGAACAAGAAGTGGAAAAACATCCTCCCTGTTGAGCAATACAATTCCTTAAATAATACCCTGATTGACGGATATAGACAAGATTCAGCATTCTCTGATATCAGGGAGAACTGTCGCGCCCTCGCAAAGACGGTAAAGGAGTGTAGCGAGACATTATGCACGCTATCAGGCTATACGTTACATCCGCTCTCATATACGAATCTGATCAGCGACCTGCATCAGCTGGTCAATATGCAAACCTTCAAGGCAAAACTCGAAGCTGACGATTCTCAGTTACGAGCCCGGTATGCTCAATATTATGCGGGCATTGATACAGATTGGGATTCTATCCACGAAGCGGCAGCCTATGCGCGTAACATCGCGGAGATGGCCACTAAATACTCGTTGCCCTCTGATTTTGTAGCCGGCATCTGTACGGACACCGCCGTTAAAACGGAATGCCATGCTGCACTGCAGGAAATGGACGCTCTTGAGCAGCGTATAGGACAAGACATCATATGGTTCACCGGCCTGTTCCATGTTCAAGGCATGTTCAGGAATATGCCTCTTAATAAGTTATCCGATCGAATTGCTCAATGCAGCGACAACAAGCAGCAGTTGCAACAATGGATAGATTATCAGCGGGCAAAACAGGCATGTAAAGACGCTGACTTGGATGATTTCATTAATCAAGCGGAACAGCAAAATCTTCCCTCGAGGGATTTGTCTACAGCCTATAGAAAACGTTTCTTCACCCTGTGGCTGGATTCTGCCATGGCTCATTTTGATGCCATTCACGACTTCCGAGCAGAATCAAGACAATCGGCTATAGATCAATTCAGGGAACTGGATGTAGCCCAATTCCAAATTGCGCAAAACCGAATCCGGCGCATCCTCTTGGCCGGCAAAAAGAAATACATAGAGGAGAATCCTCTGACTCTGAATCAAGAAATCAGAACACTGAGAAGAGAGTTACATAAAAAATCCCGTCTGATGCCGATGAGGCGTCTTTTGGGGGAAATTCCACAGCTTGCGCTATTACTGAAGCCGTGCTTCATGATGTCCCCTCTTTCGGTAAGTATTTTCCTTGGTTCTTCCGCATACAACCACTTTGATTTGGTCGTTTTTGACGAGGCCTCACAAGTCAGAACAGAAGATGCGGTCGGAGCTATTATGCGAGGGAAGCAAGTCATTATCGTTGGTGATGATAAACAGCTACCCCCAACAAACTTCTTCCGCACAACGCTGAGTGATCAGGAGGATGACCCGGCCATGGATGATTATTACGATGGGGGTTCCTTTGAATCCATTCTCTCGGAAGCGAGGGGGAAAGGCTTTAAGGAACATTCTCTTCTTTGGCATTACCGCAGCCGTCATGAGCATTTGATTGCGTTCTCCAATCTTATGTTGTATGGGGGGAAGCTGATTACATTCCCGTCTGCGCAGGACAAGATCCCCGATGTTGGTGTCGAATATCTCAAGGTTGAGGACGGCGTGTACGAGAAGAGGGTCGGCATTAATGCACGCGAGGCTGAACGTGTGGTGGACCTGATATTTGAGCACTGCCGTAAATTCAACGGCGCCAATAAACGTTCCTTGGGTGTTGTAACTTTCAGTGCCTCTCAGCAGGAGGCCATTACTTCGGCATTGAATCGCCGCAGAAGACTCAATCGTTCGTTTGAGCGCTTCTTTGATGAAGATGTCGATGAGCCGTTTTTCATTAAGAACCTTGAAAATATTCAGGGTGATGAGCGTGACACGATTATTTTCAGTCTCTGCTACGCTAGAAATAGTGAGGGTAAACTGTATATGAATTTTGGGCCGCTCAACAGCAAAGGCGGTGAGCGCCGTCTCAACGTGGCCATCACTCGAGCTAAGTATAATGTCAAACTCGTTGGCTCAATCGAACCTGAGGAGATTAAAAGCGAAACCAGAGGCGTAGCATTGCTTCGAGCGTATATTAAATTCGCTCAATTGGGATTGTCTGCACTGGACGCAGAAAGTTCCGAAGCAGATAACTCGACGGAGGACGAGTCTCCCTTTGAATCTTCCGTGCGAGATTTCCTTGAATCAAATGGCTATGCGGGAAGAATTACATCGCAGGTAGGATGCTCCGGTTACCGAATTGATTTGGCCGTCAACCATCCGACCGATGAGGGCAAGTATGTGCTGGGCATCGAATGTGATGGTGCCACCTACCATAGCGCAAAGACAGCCAGAGAACGAGACCGACTCAGACAAACAGTTCTGGAAGATATGGGATGGAAGATATACAGAATTTGGTCGACAGACTGGATTCGAGCCCGCAGCAATCAGGAAAAAAAGCTTCTTGCCGCTATCCGACAGGCTGAGCAAAGTACCGCATAAGCCGGTACCGTTTCTTCGACACGTCGGAGGAAAATTGAAGCCCTCTCTTTTGTGTAACATCAGGCGCGTAGGTTCCTTATATCTTTTGGTATTCCCTGATGGCAATCCATTTTGGCGCGAATTTTCCGCTCCGGCGCATCTCGCGGCGCTACGGCGCTCTCGCTTCGCTCGAGCCGCCGCGCCTGATGTGCATGTAGGAGGGGGCTAAAATTTATCTCCAACGTGTCGAAGAAACGGTACCAGCTTAATGTAAAAACTGCGAGCATCTTTTCTTAGTCTTCAGATAAAAGTATTTGCGGAATCACATCGCCTAGCAAGTCTCCCTTGAGCTCTCCTGCCCCCTCTCCCGCGCCGACGGATGGGAACTACCCCCGTCTGGGTGCCGGCGAGGGTGTCTGTCCACCGCTCCGCTGAGGCGGCAACAGACGAGGCGGGCAACCCTTCGGTCGCCCGCCCCGGATAAGAGTGCTCCGTTGACTCCCCGTTCAGCGGAATATGAACTCGTAGAGGCGTTTGTCACTCTGCTGATCCGCGTGCACCTCCACCTTACGGCAATCAGGCTTGATGCGGTAGCAACGGATGGGACCGTCGCTCGACAGCAGCTCGGCTCCCGTCAGCGTGCACTCGGCCGTGCCGATAATCACCAGCTCACGAGCCTCTTCGGGGACGATGAGTCCGAGATCCAGCGGGGCTTTGCCGCAGTTGTAGGCCGAGCTCAGGTTGCCGTCGCGCAGCTTGTTCACATCGATCTCCGGATCCTGCTCGGGCAGGAGAATGGCCATGCGGCTCAGGCGGATTTCCTGCGTCTCGCTGCCCTTGTTGCGCAGGCAGATACCCTTGATGGGCTCCTTGGGCATATCCGCAGGAGCCACCTTGAAATTGATGCCGTAGACGCCGAGCTTCATGGGCAACACCTGCGTGCGGCCATCTTCCAGCATGACGCTCAGCTCGCCCCACTCGGCCAGCTGATCATTGTTGAAATTCAACTCAAAGCCCTTGGGCATCACGGCCGTGGGGAAGCTCAGACGCACATAGCTGCCCGGCTGCGCCTTGGCCACCTCCAGCACGCGCACTAGGGCAATCTCCTCGCTGTCGCTGTAGGCGGAGAGATTTTTGAGCCCCTCCATCGTGGCGGAGATGGAGGCGGGCAGATGCCCGTTGAGGCTGAAAGTCTGGATCTGCAGCTTGCCCTGCGGGTTCGCCTCGGTGATGCGGTAGCGCACAAAACGCGCGTGCGCCGGGGCATGCTGCATATCGAAGGTGATGCTCCGCCCCGTCTGCACATCGCCCAGCGGGGTCCAGTTCTCGCCGTTGTCGGAGAGCTCCACCTGCCCGGCATAAGGCAGGTTCGCCTTACCGCCGCCCAGGAGGATGTAGAGGCGGCGCAGGGGCACCCGCTCACCGAGGTCCATGCACACCCAATCCCCCGCCTGCTGCCCCACCCCGCTGCGCCACGCGGTGCTGGCGTCGACATCGAGCATGTTGTCCACGCCGACAAACGCTTCGCCGTGATTGGTGCTGAACGCCGGGTGGTGCGAGCGCAGGCTATGCCCCGACAGCTGAGCATACAGGCGCGCGTTGACCAAGCGCTGCGCGCTGAGCAGCGCGGGCGTCACCGCCTTGGAGCCCACCTGCACATCGCTGATTTGGACGATGCGGTCGCCCTGCCAAGCATCGCGCAGCAGCGCCGCTATCTTCTCCTGCTTTTCGCCCGCGACAAAGCAAAGCTCCAGCCCCGTCTGCAAATCGTCCGTCTGCAGGGCATCGGTCATGGCCACACCGGCCTCACCCGTGAGCGTGAACGCGCGCAGCCAGGGAGCAATCTCGCTCTGCAAGGCGCTCAGTCCGCGAGCATCGCGCAGGGTGTTGCCCGCATCGCGGATGCTGCGGAACTCGTGTTCCATGCGCAGCAAGAGAATTTCCTCCACCTTGCCGGAGGCCAGGCCATCGCGGAATTTCGCAGAGGCCTCGATCAGATCCACCGATTCCTCCTTGGCATAGCCGTGGTTGTTGGGCAGCAGATCCGAATTGTGGTTGCAGAAGAGCTGCATGGCTGCCGCACACTGCGGGTAGAGACGGCGAATACCCGTTTTCCACGAGCTGACGGAATCGAAGGCGCCGATGTTCCAGGTGTAGTCGGCCACGCCGAAGAGGGCGACCTTGCTCGCCTCGGCGCGCTCCATGGGGTTGGACACAAAGCCGCTGAAGGTCTTTTTGATGTCCGGCTCCTGCCCCAGGCCGTAGGTGCGGCCCATCGACAGGCGCGAGGGCTTCATATCATTGCAGGGCCAGTTCCACCAGATGAAGTTGGGGCGCTGCAGGCGCTCCGTGACCCACTGCTGCCCCGACAGGGTAATGTCGCACACCACGGTGTTGCCCGTCCACATGGGCATGACGCCCTCCGCCAAGCCCTCGCCCAGCGCCCGCACCGTCTGCTCCTTGGTCCAGCTGCGGTTGTAGCCCGTGGGGCACATAATCATCTCCTGATTGACATCGGGGTGCTTGCGGATGAAGTTCTCCACGATGTAGTTGGTCAGCTGCACCTGCCGCTCCACCTTGCCGATTTCCCCCATGGAATCATCCACCAGCACGCCGAAATCGCGCACCCCCAGGTCGTACATCATCTGCAACTTGGCGCAGAGAGCATCCAGGCGGGGTTTGCCGTTGTCGTCGCTCCAGTCCACCGTGTTGGCGGGGTGGATAGCCCAGACAAAATGCACATGATTCTCGCGCGCCAAACGCACCAGCGAGGCAATCTCAAAGCGCTTCTGCTCCGGGTAGGGGGCGTAGCAGCCCTCGCCGTGATGCAAGGGGTCGTCCTTGGGCGCGTAGATGTAGAAGTTCATCTTGTTACGCCCGTAGAACGCGAACTGCGAGCGGCGGGCTTCGTAGCTCCAGGGAATGCCGTAGTAGCCTTCGACGGTGCCGCGGTAGCGGATGTCGGGCCAGTCGCGGATGGTGCCCACGGGCAGGTCGCCCAAGCGCGCCACGGCGTCAATGTCCTTGTCGGGGAAAGGGTCGGCCTGCGCATTCTGGGCGCCGGGCACGCCGCGCAGCAGCTGGCTGAGCGTCTGCTTGGCGTAGAACACAGCGGCGTCGTCGTTGGCACACACCTCCACGGTGCCGTCTGCCGCAATGCGGATGCCGTAAGCACCCTCCACATCGGCGGGAATGCCCTGCCAGAGCTCGCCCGAGGCATCCTCGGCGCGCATGCGCACGATGACATGCGTCGCACGGACATAGCTGCCGCTGAATTCCGCCTGCTGCGGCGTGGGGTAAACAGCGGGTGTATCGGCAAGGGCGGGGGCGATCATAGCGGGAACAGCGGCGGCCAGCGCCGCGCTCAAACAGGTTCGGTACATCATAGAGAATGAATCAGGGGTAACAGTTCGGAAAAGTCGGTGAGTCGATAATCAGGATGGAGAGCCGTGCAAGCTGCGGCCATGCCCTCCGCCGTTGCCGCCCAAGCGGCGTTGATGATGCGGATGCCCGCGCGGTGCGCCAGCTCGATGTCCGAGGGCGCATCGCCCACGTAGATGAGCGTCTGTGCGTCTCCTCCGCAGCGCTGCCGCAGCTCAGCGAGCTGCTCGGCCTTGCAGTTGTGCGTGGGCACGCCGTAGGCCAGCTCATCGAAAAGCCCCTCCATGCCAAAAACGCGCAGAGTAGGCTCGGCGGTGTATGGCTCCTTGCCCGTGACCAGCGCCAGCCGATAGCCCTCGGCGCGCAGCGTCCGCAGCAGCTCGACCGCCCCCGGAAAGGGCGAGGGAGCCAGCACGGGGTGCAGCTGCTCGTAGATTTGCACCAGCCGTCGGATGGGCAGCGCGGGGTCGTCGGGCTGCATCCCCAGCAGCGCCGCCAGCACTCCGCGGTCAGAAATGCCAAAGTGGCGCACCACCTCCGCCTCGCTCGGGCGCCGCCCCGTCCGCTCCTGCACGCAGGCACGGAAAGACTCCACACAGAGCGGGAGCGTGTCCCCCAGTGTGCCGTCCATGTCGAAAATCACCGTGCGCACCATGATGGTACTGACTCTAGCAGAAAGCCCGCGCGCTGGCAAGTCACAATCACGACGATGGCAGGAACGACACGCGCCCGGTCTGCACTCAGCAAACCGGGCGCGGGCACGGAAAAGCAGCGGGGCTCAGGCTTCGGCTCCCTCCTCCGGCTCATCCTCGGACGGGTCGACGGCGTCGACCGGCTCGGGAGTCTGCGCGGGGCGATGGCGCGCCGCTTCCTGCAGGAAGAGCTCGGCCACGCGGAAGGCGCGGCGGGCGGCCTCGGAGGCGGTGCGGTCGTCCATCAGCGCCAAGCCCTCCTCCGTCACTTCGCCCAGGAAAATCTTCCACGCGCGGCGGTTGAGCTCCTCCGCATCCACGCGCACCGGGGCGGGCCCCTGCGGTGCGTTGCCGCCCTCGCCGCGGCGGTTGCGGTTGCGGCGGCGCTTGCGGCGGCCGTTGCCGCCGCCCTGCTCGCCCCCGACGGTCTCGGGCGTGGCGAAGCCGGGCACGGAAACAGGTTTCTGCGGGCTCTGCTCCATGTGGCGCACCAGCGGGCGCTCCTCGGAGCTCGTGTCGGCGCGGTTATCGCTCGTGTTCAGCGGCTTGGCATTGCGATGATCCTCCGCAGGCGCGGGGCTCGGCGCATCGGACACCGGGGCCGGCTCGGGAGTCGGCACAGGCGCGGGAGCCGCCTCGGGCTGAGCAGCGGGCGCAGGAGCCTCGGCTGTCTTGGTGCTGCGCTTGCGCGTAGCGATGCGCGTGTTGGTTTTCTTGGGTTTGTCGGGGGCGGCGGCGCCGGCTTCCTCGACAGCGGGGGTGGCGGTCTTGCGGACAGACTTGCGCGGTGCGCGGGTCTTCTTCGCAGGCTCGGGGCTCACCTCGGCGTGTTGTTGCGGTTCTTCAGCCATTGTCAATCAGGTTGGTATCAGGGTTGTTTCGGTGCGGCAGCGGAATCGATCGCGAAAGACCACTCGGCTTTGTGCGCCGTGCCGTCGCTGTCATTCCAGCTGATGTGCACCGAAAGATGGGGCATGTAGATGCTCATGGGCGGCGTCCACTGCACCGTTCGGGTGTTCGCGTCCAGCTTGGCGGGAACGCGGCCGAAGCCGCTGACAACCATGCGGACGGAAGAGAAATCCACCCCGCTCAACTCGCCCATGGAGGCGGTGATGGCGGGGATGTCGCAGCCGACAGTCTCCTGCGGCTTGGGGGAAACACGGAAAGGGGGCAAGGGTGTGCTGCTCGGCAGGGTGCCCGGCTCGCGACCGGTCGCCGATGCCGAGGCGGTCGGTCGGAAATCCATCGCGTGGCGGAAAATGGAGGGGTCGTTGCCGAAAATCATGTAGCGATGAATCTGGAAGGGATCCTCGCCGATGCCCACCTTGCCGGGCACGACGGTAAAGGCCGCGCGGTAGCCGTAGCCCGGCAAGCGCTCCAGCATGGGGGGAGTGATGTAGCCCCCGGGGAAGCAGTAGGTGTCGATGGATCCGAACAGCTCGCTGAGTTTGGTGAACGAACCGCCGATTTCCTCGTCGATGTGCCGGGCATAGGCCTCGGCTCCCTGCGCCTCGTGCGCTTTCCACACCTTGGGGTAGTCGTGCGTGACGGAGTGGCTGCCCACCGAGGCCCCGTGAGCCATCATTTCCCGAATTTGCGCCGGGGTCATGCTGTCGCCCCGCCCGGTGAGGTAGGAGGTGTAGAGGAAAAGGTGGAAGGGGTATCCGTATTCTTTCAGAATGGGGTAGGCATCGGTGTAGACGCTTTTCCAGCCGTCATCCAGCGTGATGAGCACGCAGCGGGCGGGCAGCTCGCGCGAGCCCAGCAACCATTCGAGAAATTCACGCATGCTGATGACGGTGTAGCCGCTGCGGCGGATGGTCTCCATCTGCTGCCGAAACTCGGAGCTGCGCATGCACATCTCCGTCACGGGCTTGGTCTCGCTGAAATTGTGGTAGCCCAGCACCGCCACCCGCGTATGATCGCGCGGCACGAGCTTGCCCGCCGGCAGTTCTGCCGACTTGGCGGGCGCAAGGGGCGCCGCCCCGGCCGATGCCTCCAAGGGGTCGGGGTTGAGAATGGGCAGCTCGGCGGCTCCCGCGCGCAGCAGAACCCAGAGCATGAGCAGCGGCAGCAGCAAATACGTTTTCATGCGGAGCCCCATGGTAACAGAGCCCCGCACCGATGGCAAGCCCATATTCCCGAAGCTGCGGGTATGGAATTTGCTTGGAGCTTCCCGCAAAGCTGTGGTAGAATGCGCTGCGTGAGCACCGAACCCATCATCTGCAAACCCACGCTCGACACCTTCGTGCGCCTCGCGATTGTCTGGGCGGCTTTTTTGGGCTTCGGGCTGTACTTTTTTTACGACGGCGCCGTAGGCTACCGCCAAGCCAACGAGGTGTTCCTGAGCCGAAAGGCCTTTGCTGCCCTCGGTCAGGAGGCCACTGCCCTCACGCGCGAGCAATGGCAGCAGCGCTACCGCGCCGATACGCCGCTGCTGCGTACGGAGGGAACAGGCCGGGCGCTGACGGGTCTGCAGGAGGGGGGCGAGCCGCTCCCCCTGCCCCCCCACTGCGCCGCCGCGGAGGCGATGCCCCCCGAGGCTCTTGACTACGAGGCCATGCGCCGCAGCTGGAACGATTGCTGGGTGGCGTACACCGGGCGGCGGCACTTCCCCGTCAAGCCCGCCGAGCACGGCTTCGACCGGGGAGCCATCCGCGAGCAGTGGATTGCCGGGGTGCTGTGCGTGGCGGTGTCGCTGCTGCTGCTCGGGTTGGCGCTGCGCACGCGGCGGCGCGTGCTGGCGCTGGAGGGCGACCGCGTGACGGCGGCGGGGCGGCAGTTCCGTGTGCGGGACATCACCCGCCTCGACCTGCGCCAGTGGGGGCCGGGCTTCAAGGGCGTGGCCTATGCCACGGTGCAGGGGCGGCGCATTCGGCTCGACGGCATGACCTACGGCGGCTTTGCCGAGGCCAAGGGCGCACCCGCCGAGCGCTGGATGCAGGCGCTGCTGGCCCGCTACGAGGGGGAGATTCTGGAGTATGAAAAGCCCGATACGCATTAACCGCCTGCTCAGCGCTCTCGGGCGTGCTGTGGTGGCGCGGCAGGTCGTTCTCCCCGCGCTGCTGTGCCTCGTGGCGCTGGAGCTCTGTCTCCTGGGGCTGGGGTTGGTGCGCCGTTTGGAGCTGGCCAATGAGCATGCACTGGAGGTTTCTCGCGCGCAACTGGCCGTCATCGAGGCCGAACGCGATGACATGAGCCCCGGCTCCGCCGGCATTGTCGCCACGCAGGGGGAGAGCGATCCCGATGCCCCGCCGCCGCTGCGGCCGCGCGATGTCGATACCATTCTCAGCCAGGAGGGGGGCGCCCCCGAGCTTCCTGAAGCAGCTACCGAGGAGACGCCCGCCGAGGTCGCCCCGGAGGAAAGTGCCATCGCCAGCGCCGCCACCGAGGCCGCGCAAAGCGTTGCCGGGCGCTCCCTGAGCCCCGAAGATCGGGAGGAACTCGACCTGCTCATCCGCAAGGGTGTCAGTGCGCTGGTGGCGGGCGACATCCGGCAGTGCATTCTCGCGCTGGAGGAGGCCGAGCGCATTTCCCCCGACCACCCGGCCGCGCTGTACTACCGCGGCATGGCCTACGACAAGCTGCTCAACCCCGGCAAAGCGCGCGAGTACTTCACCCGCGTGTTCCGCATGCGCGATGCGGCGGGGGTTTACTTCGCGCGTGCCTCCCGACGGCTGACCTACGGCTTTGAGCAGGCCGGCGCCCTGCGCGGCAAGCTCTCCTTCGGGCCCTTCCAGCTCAAGCACAGCGATGAGCCCGAGCAGGGCGAGCGCGTGGAAATTCTCCTGCCCGTGCTGCTGGCACCCGGCGAGGAGGTCCGCCCCGATGACATCTACATCAGCATCCAGTTCTTCGACCTGGTCAACGGGCGCAAAATCGAGTTCTCGCGGCTCGCCTCGCCCAAACTGGCCTGGCAGAGCGAAAAACCGACCTGGCAGGAGTGGGAGGAGAATCTGCTCATCACCTACTCCGTCCCCGCGCTCTCGCAGGAGGAGCTCGATGCCTACGGCGAGCTCAAATACTACGGCTTCACCGCCAAGCTTTACTACAAGGGAGAACCGCTGGACTGCCTCAGCTCGCCCTCCGCGCTCATTCTCCAAGAGCAGCGCCTCAACAGCCGCCGCGCCCGACGTACCAACAGCTACAACAACGGACTGCTGCCGGATGACGGGCTCGATCCCGGCTATGAGGAAGCACTGCCCATGTCCGATATCCTCGACCAACTCGACACTCCCGCCCCGTGACGCCCATCTTCCCCGATCTGCCGCACCCGCTGGGTGTCTACACCCTCACCCGCCTGCTGATGCAGAGCGGGGAGAGCGAGCTCTACGCCGCCGCTCAGGGGCATACGGGCAGAGAGGTGCTCATTGAGCTCATGCGCCCGACCGAGGCGCCCGGCGGAGCGAAGCGCTTTCTCGCCTGCGCCCGGGCGCGCGCCCTGCACCCCCTGCCGCACACGGCAGCGGTGTTTGAGGCGTTGCAGGCCGAGGGACTCTGGTTCCTGACGCTGGAGCTTCCCGAGGGTGCCACAGCAGCGCAGCTCATTGAGCAGCGCGAGAGCCTGCCCCCCGCGCGCTGTACCGAACTCATCGCCGCTGCGGCAGAACTCTATGCCGCAGCCGAGGCGAGCGCCGCCGCCACACTGCCCCTGCAAGCCTCGGGCGTGTTTCTGCCGGCGACGGGTAGCCCCCGCTTCCTCTCTCCCCTGGTGCCCGGTGCTGCGGGGGATTCCGCCACTGCGCGGGCGGCGCTGGCCGACATCGCGCGTGCACTTCTTCCCACACGCGGGCGCGGCACAGCGGAACTGCAGCTCCTGCTGGTGCAACTGTGCGAGGCCCCCGAGCTCTCTTGGCAGGACATCGCCGACCACGCCCACTGCCTGAGCCGACAGTTCGCGCCCCTGCTGCCCCGGATGCGGCGCTGCCTCGTGTCCGCCCGCGTCATGCTGCCGGGCATCTTCGTCCTCGCGCTGGGTGCCGGGCTACTGCTGCGCGCCGCCCAAAGCAGCGGGGACATCCTCTGCCGCAGCGCAGAGACGGAGCTGCTCGTGCAGTCCCAGCCCGTCACGGTCGCCGAGTATGCGCAGTACCTCGATGAGCAGGAGGAAGACGCCCCCCACTGGGAGCTCTACCCCGAAAACTGGTCGGAGCAGCGGCAGCAGGAGCAGGCGCCCGTGACAGGCATCAGCCATGCACAAGCCGAGGCCTATGCCCGTGCACACGGCGCCGTCCTGCCCCCCGCTGCCTGTCTGCAAGCTTTGTTTGCCGCCGCCCCCAAGGGCTCGGCTGCCGTGGTCGAGTGGAGCTCCACCCGCCTCGGCGAGCTGCTGCCGGGGCTGCCGCAGGGCGACAGCCCCATCGCCATCGCCCCCACCGCCCCCTATCCCCCCCTTCCCGATGCGGAACGCGCCTCGTTCCGCATCGCCACCCCCCATCATCCTTAATCCCCCCTCCCCCTCCCGAAGCATCATGAAGCAACTCCTCCTCCTTCTCCTGTGCACCCTTGCGGCGCTCCTCGGCACCGCTGCGGCTCAAATCGATGTGCGCCTCGAGCCCGTGCGCCACGACTTCATCGTCGGCGAACATGTCGCGCTCAAGCTCACCCTCACCAACCACACGGACGGGCGAATCTCCCTGAGCAACCGCCCGGAGCGCCCCTGGCTCAACTTCGTCATCACCAAACGGGGCGAGAGCTCCCCCGTCTCGCCCACCGCTGCGCCCAAGTTCCCCGATGTCACCCTCGCGCCGGGAGCCACACGCTCCTTCCATGTCGACCTCAAGAATTTCTATCGGCTCGATGTCTCGGGCAGCTACAACGCCGTCGCCGTCATCCGCCAGCCCAATGCACACGACACCTTCAACTCCAACCGCGCCCTCTTCGTGCTCACCAACGGCGGCAAAATGCGCGCCTTCAACGTGCGCGCGGGCGGCAAAAATCTGGAGCTGAGCGTGCGGCTCGCCCCGGCTGACGGGCATGATGCCCTCTTCGGCCAAGTCATCAACAACGACACCAAACGCGTCGTCGGCGCCTGCTTCCTCGGCCGCTACCTCAACTTCATGCAGCCGCGCATCATGCTGGATGCCGCGCAAAACCTCCACATCCTCTGCCAATCCACCCCGGACTTCTACACCTACGCCGTCATGAACACCCGCGGCGAGCGCGCCCACTACCAGCTCTACCGCCGCGCCGTCGGCCCCGTGGATCTGCAAAGCACCGGCAAGGGCGTTGTGCCCGTGGGGGTCATCCCCTACGTCAAGCCCAAGGCCGACGAGCAGAACATCCACCGCACCTCTGACCGCCCCTTCTGATTTCCCCATGAGTACACCCACCATCGCCATTGTCGGGCGCCCCAACGTGGGCAAATCGGCCATCTTCAACCGCATGGTCGGGCGGCGCATCGCCATCGTCCACGACCAACCCGGTGTGACGCGTGACCGACTCTGCGCCCCCGCCCGCATCACCGACTACGCCGCCCTGCTCGTCGACACCGGCGGCATCGGCTCCAGCCTCGACGACGGCTTTGCCGCCCGCGTGCAGCAGGAGGCCGACATCGCCATGGCGGCGGCGGACTACATCCTCTTCGTCTGCGACTGCCGAGACCACCTGACCCCCATCGACCGCAGCATCGCCGCACAGCTGCACAAAAGCTCCGTCCCCGTCCTGCTCGTCCTCAACAAGGCCGACACGGAGAAGCAGGAGCTGGCGCTGGGCGAGTTCACCGCACTCGGTTTCGACGACTACGTGTTCACCAGCGCCGCCCACGGACGCGGGTTCCCCGAGCTGACCGCCAAGCTCAACGCCGCCCTCAAGGCTCTGGGCGCCACGCCCAAGGCCGCCGAGCTCGCGCCCGATGCCGCCCCCGAGGAGGAGGCCGAGCGCGAAGAAGTGAGCGCCGATGCCCCCGTGCGCGTCGCCATCGTCGGGCGCCCCAACGCGGGGAAAAGCTCCCTCATCAACGCCATTCTCAACGACCGCCGCACCATCGTCTCCGACATCGCAGGCACCACGCGCGACGCCATCGACATCCCCTACCGCCGCGGCGAGCAGGACTATGTACTCATCGACACCGCCGGCATGCGCCCCCGCAGCAAGCGCGACACATCCGTCGAGGTCTTTTCCGCCATGCGCAGCGAGAAAGCCATCCGCCGCTCCGACATCTGCCTGCTGGTCATCGACATGGCGGCGGGCGTCACGCAGCAGGATCGCCGCATCGGCGCCGCCATCGCCAAGGAGAACA
>JBJEVK010000062.1:0-3716 GCA_051884295.1 Akkermansia sp. | reverse complement strand
GTGCCTAAAATGAAGTTGTTTTCGCTTTGTCGCATTTAGTCTTGCAATTCAGCACCCGACGGAGCGCAGGCACTGGTAGTTGATGTAGGCCAGGTAGCCCGTGAGCAGGATGTTGAACCAATTGCGGGTGCTGATGCTGAACCCGACGAGGAGCAGCGAGGTGCCCAGCCCGATGATGCAGGCGAGGCGATCGTTGTGCAGGAGGGTGCCGAGGAGTTTGCCGCCGTCGAGCGGGAAGATGGGCAGGAGGTTGAAGACGCTCCACCAGAAGCAGATTTGCATGAGCATGAGCGCGAAGTGGAGGACGACCTGCGGCAGGGCGTGCGCGAGCATGCCGGCGCGCAGGGCGATGAGGACGCTTTCTTCTCCGGGGAGGCTGATGGGGAGCGGGAGGAGGAAGGCGGCTTTGAGTCCTGCCCCGGGGCAGCCGAGCAGCGCGCCGAGGGCGAGTCCGGTCAGGGCGCCAAGGGCGAAACCGGCGAGGGGCCCGGCGGCGACCATGGCGGTGTAGCCGAGGCGCGTGGGCGGCAGCACGGGGGTGTAGGTGACGCCGCCGATGCCGGCGATGATGATGTTGGGTTGTCCGCCGCCGAGTCGTCGCGCGGTGAGGGCGTGTCCCATTTCGTGCCCGATGAGGGCGAGCATGCCGGCGGCGACAAAGAGGAGAGTCTGCACGAGTCCGTCGCGGTCGCTGATGCCGAGTCCGCCGCCGATGATGGCGAGGACGATCCAGGAGAGGGGGTGGATGTGCACGGGGATGCCCAGCAGGTTTAGGTGCAGGGTCCATGTGCCGGGGCGGGTGGTGTTCATGTGCTTATTTTACGCTTTCGGGCTGTGTTCTGCCAAGAAAATTGCTTTTTTTCGCAAAAAAAGCTTGCATTGGGTGGCGCTAGGGAGTAAATTCGCCCCGCACCCCGTGAGGGGTTGGCAAATCCGGCGTAGCTCAGCGGAAGAGCGGGTGACTGTTAATCACTAGGCCGTTGGTTCGATCCCAACCGCCGGAGGATCTTCGAGGGAGGGCGTGATTGTCAAATCACGCCCTCCCTTGTTTGTCGGCGTGCATCGCGCTGTCTTTTGCGTGTGCGGGCATTCTTTGGCATTGTCAGCGCGCGCGGCGGGGGGTAGAATGGGGGCATGAAGTACGACCTGATTGTCATCGGCGGGGGTCCGGCGGGCTATGTGGCCGCCATTCGCGCTGCGCAACTCGGCAAGTCGGTGCTGTGCATCGAGCGCGGGCGCGTGGGCGGCACTTGTCTCAACCGAGGCTGTATTCCGACGAAGGCACTGCTGACGAATGCGGAGTTGTTCCGCACGCTGAGCAAGCGCGCGGCGGAGTTCGGCATCCGCACGGGAGAGCTGAGCGTCGACTGGCAGCAGGTGATTGCCCGCGCCCGCGGAATCAGCGAGCGCTTGTCCAACGGTATTGCCTTCCTGTTCCGCAAGCACAAGGTGGCGCTAGCGACGGGCGAGGCGCGGCTCGCGGCGGCGGGTCGGGTGGAGCTGCGCCGCGAGGACGGCACAACGGAGACCTTCGAGGGCGAGCACATTCTGCTCGCGACGGGCGCGCGCTCGCGCGAGATTCCCGCGTTCCCCTTCAACGGTCGGACCATCATCAACAGTACGGATGCGCTAAACCTGCCGGAGCTGCCCAAGCGGCTGCTGGTCATCGGCAGCGGAGCCATCGGCACGGAGATTTCGTACATTTACCACTGCTTCGGCTCGCAGGTGACGCTGGTGGAGGCGCTGCCCCACCTGCTGCCGCAGGAGGATGAGGAGGTGTCCGTGGCGCTGGAGCGCTCGTTCCGCGCGCAGGGTATCCATTGTCTGACGGGCGCCAAGGTGCAATCGCTGGAAGAGTCGGGCGGCGCGGTGACGGCGACGCTGAGCACGGCCGAGGGGCAGTCGCAGCAGCTGCAGGCGGATGTCTGCCTGGTGGCGGTGGGGGTGGTGCCCGTGGTGCCGGAGGCTCCCGGTCTAGAGCTGACGGAGCGCGGGTTTATCAAGGTCGATGAGCGCTACCGCACCTCCCTGCCCGGCGTTTATGCCGCGGGGGACTGCATCGGTGGCGTGATGCTGGCGCACAGCGCGAGCTTCGAGGCGGTGCAGGCGGTGGAGGGCATGTTCAACCCCGCCTACACGCCGCGCCGTCCCGAGCACATCCCGGGCTGCACCTACTGCCACCCGCAGGTGGCGAGCGTGGGCAAGCGCGAGCGCGAGCTGCGCGCGGAGGGGGTGGCGTACAAGGTGGGGCGCTTCCCGTTGCAGGCCAGCGGTCGCGCGGTCGCGGCGGGCGAGACGGAGGGTTTTGTCAAGCTGCTGTTCGGCAGCGAGGACGGCGAGCTGCTGGGGGCGCACCTCGTGGGGGCGAATGCGACGGAGCTCGTTGCCGTGCCGGGCTTGGCGCTCAATGCCGAGCTGACGGATGCCGACCTGCATGCCATGATTTACGCGCACCCGACGCTGGCCGAGTCGATCCACGAGGCGGTGCTGGCCGCCGACGGTATTGCCATCCACGCCTGAGAGCCTGCTGACCATGTCCCGCCGCTATTACTACGACACCGGAACGGAGAAAATCGGCCCCGTGAGCGGGGAGGAGCTGCTGCGCCTGCGCGCGGAGGGTACGCTGAGCGGTGACACTTGGGTGCGCCGCGAGGACAACGGCACGTGGCGCCCCCTGCGCACGGTCGACCTGAGCCGCGAGGAGGCGGAGGCCGCCAATCCCTCGCTGTGGGCGCTGCTGCTGCGCAGCGGTCTGCTGGGGCCGCTGGTGCTGCTGGCGCTGGGCGCGGTGGTGTTTATTCTGCTGGCGGCCGGTGTGGTGCGGGTGTTCTGGCCCGTGCTGCTGGTCATCTTCATCGTGTGGCTCTTCGGCAAGGCGCTGCGCTGATGTTCCTTTTCCTCTGATTACTTGCTATGTTCACCCTCGCTGCGGCTGTTGCACCCACCACTTACGATCAAAGTTTACTCTGTTACCTCTGCACGGTTTTTGCCACGGTGGTCGGCGCCGTGGCCGGGGCGACGGCGTTCAGCCGCCAGCGCATGGATGTGGTGGGCATTTTGGCCTGCGGCACCATCGCCTCGCTGGGCGGCGGCACGGTGCGCGACATTCTGCTGAGTGGTTTTGTCAATGCCGAGGGGCAGCCCGTGACGGTCTACTGGATGCGCGGGGCGGACACGGAGCTGCTTTGGGAGGCTTTGGGCACCTCGCTGGTCATTTTCATCCTCGCGCGCTACACGAGGGCGCTCCCGGCGGGGACCATCCGTGTATCCGACGCGTTTTCCATGGCCTTTTTCTCCCTGTTGGGCACGGCCAAGTGTTACTGCTTGGGGTGCCCGCCCATTGTCTGCGTCTGCATGGGGGTCACGACGGGGGTGGCGGGCGGCGTGCTGCGCGATGTGCTGACGGGCAATGTGCCCTATGTGTTCCGCTCCAAGGAGATTTATGCCTTGGCCAGCGCGGCGGGCTGCATCACCTTCTTCATCCCCCTCTCCCTCGGGGGCTCGCTGGAGCTCTCGTTCATCATCGGCACGCTGGTGGTCTTTGCCACCCGAATGACGGCGGTCTGGCTCAACTGGCGCGCGCCTTCGTACCAGCCGCTCTTTGAGAAGAACCACGGCAGCCGGGATTGAGCGCCGCGCACCGCCCACTCGCACCTGATGCAGCTGAATTGCAAGACTAAATGCGACAAAGCGAAAACAACTTCATTTTAGGCACT
>JBJEVK010000061.1:0-3745 GCA_051884295.1 Akkermansia sp. | reverse complement strand
AAGGTGTTCTGCAACGGCTTTTCGGTGTCGCATTTGATTTTGCAACTTACATTGTGCAGAGCGGCGTGAGATTAGTCTTGCATTTTAGGCGGCGCTGTGGCATATATCTGCAAGTTTACACTGACCATGCCTAAAGACACGTCCATCCGCAAGATTCTCGTCATTGGCTCCGGCCCCATTGTCATCGGTCAGGGGTGCGAGTTCGACTACTCGGGAACCCAAGCCTGCAAGGCGCTCCGCGAGGAGGGGTACGAGGTGGTGCTCGTCAACAGCAACCCCGCCACCATCATGACCGACCCCGAGACAGCGCCCCACACCTACATCGAGCCCATCACGCCCGAGTATGTGGAGAAAATCATCGTGCGGGAGCAGCCCGATGCCCTGCTGCCCACCCTCGGCGGGCAAACGGCGCTCAACTGCGCGATGGCGCTGCACAAGTCCGGGGTGTTGGAGAAGCACGGTGTACGCATGATCGGCGCCAATGCCGACGCCATCGACAAGGGCGAGGATCGCCAGCGCTTCAAGGACGCCATGATCCGCATCGGGCTCGATGTGCCTGCCTCCGGCACCGCGCACAGTCTGGCCGAGGCATGGGAGGTGCAGAAGGACACCATCGGCGGCTACCCCGTCATCATCCGCCCCGCCTTCACGCTGGGCGGCACGGGCGGCGGCATTGCCTACAACAAGGCCGAGTTCGAGGAAATCGTGCTGCGCGGGCTTGACCTCTCCCCCGTCAGCGAGGTGCTCATCGAGGAATCCCTGCTCGGCTGGAAGGAGTACGAGATGGAGGTCATGCGCGACCGCAAGGACAACTGCGTCGTGGTCTGCTCTATCGAAAACGTCGACCCGATGGGCGTGCACACGGGCGACTCCATCACCGTGGCGCCCATCCAAACCCTCAGCGACCGCGAGTACCAAATCATGCGCGACGCCTCCTTCGCCGTCATCCGCGAAATCGGCGTAGAGACCGGCGGCTCGAACATCCAGTTCGCCGTCGACCCCAAAACAGGGCGCATGATTGTCATCGAGATGAACCCGCGCGTCAGCCGCTCCTCGGCGCTGGCTTCCAAAGCCACGGGTTTCCCCATCGCCAAGCTCGCCGCCAAGCTCGCCATCGGCTACACACTCGACGAGCTGCGCAACGACATCACCCGCGAAACACCCGCCTCCTTCGAGCCCTCCATCGACTACGTGGTCACCAAGGTGCCGCGCTTCACCTTCGAGAAATTCAAGAAAGCCGATGAGCGCCTGACCACCAGCATGAAGAGCGTGGGCGAGGTGATGAGCATCGGCCGCACCTTCAAAGAATCCCTCCAAAAAGCGCTGCGCTCGCTCGAAACCGGGCGCTGGGGCTTCGGCTTCGATCTCAAGGACCCGAAGAACCCCACCCGCGATGAAATCGCCGCCAAGATTGCCGTGCCGACCGCCGAGCGCATCTTCTGGCTGCAAACCGCCTTTACCCACGGCTTCACGCTGGACGAGGTGCATGACCTCACCCAGATCGACCCCTGGTTCCTCGACCAGATGCAGCAGCTGGCAGAGGCAGGCATGCGGCTCAAGACCCTCGACCTGCGCGAGGCCAAGCGCCTGGGCTTCAGCGACCGTCAAATCGCCCTCGCCCGCGGCTGCAGCGAAGACGACATCCGCAGCGAGCGCAAGGCCAAGGGCATCCTGCCGACCTACCGCCTGGTCGACACCTGCGCGGCCGAGTTCGAGGCCTACACCCCCTACTACTACTCCACCTACGGCGAGGAGAACGAGGCACGCCCCAACGACAAGAAGAAAATCATCATCCTGGGCGGCGGGCCCAACCGCATCGGCCAGGGTATCGAGTTTGACTACTGCTGCGTGCATGCCTCCTTCGCGCTCAAGGAGCTGGGCTATGAGACCATCATGGTCAACTGCAACCCCGAGACCGTCTCCACCGACTACGACACCAGCGACAAGCTCTTCTTCGAGCCGCTGACGCTGGAAGATGTGCTCAACATCTGCGACCAGGAGCAGCCCACGGGCGTCATTGTCCAGTTCGGCGGGCAAACCCCGCTGAACCTCGCTGCCGCGCTGCAGGCGCACGGCGTTCCCATCATCGGCACGAGCCCGCGCAGCATCGAGCTGGCCGAGGATCGCAAGTACTTCTCCGCCCTGCTGGATGAAATCGGCCTCAAGCAGGCCGAGGCCGGCACCGCCACCAACGAAGAGGAAGCGGTGGAAGTCGCCAAGCGCATCGGCTTCCCCGTGCTGGTGCGTCCCTCCTTTGTGCTGGGCGGTCGCGCCATGATGATTGTGTACGATGAGCAGGAGCTGCGCACCTACATGCGCGAGGCGGTCGATGCCTCGCCCGAGCGCCCCGTGCTGGTCGACCGCTTCCTGCAACACGCCATGGAGATTGATGTGGATGTCATCGCCGACGGCCATATCAGCGTGGTGGGTGCCATCATGCAGCATGTGGAGCCCGCGGGCATCCACTCCGGCGACTCGGCCTGCATGATCCCGCCCAACCGCGTCTCCATGGGCATGCACAAGGAGATGATGCGCGCCGCCAAGGAGCTGGCCGCCCGCCTGAATGTCAAGGGGCTCATGAACTGCCAGTTCGCCATCAAGGACGAGGAGCTCTACGTCATCGAGGTGAACCCGCGCGCCTCGCGCACCGTGCCCTTTGTCTCCAAGTCCATCGGCGTGCCGCTGGCCAAGCTCGCCGCCAAGGTCATGAGCGGCATGACCCTCGCTGAGCTGGGCTTCACCAAGGAGGTGGTGCCGTCCTACTACACGGTGAAGGAGGCCGTGTTCCCCTGGAACCGCTTCCCCGGCATCGACGTCGTGCTGGGGCCGGAGATGCACTCCACGGGCGAGGTGATGGGCATTGATGCCGACCCGGAAATTGCCTACATGAAGAGCCAGATTTCCGCCTTCAATCCCCTGCCCAAGTCGGGGCTCATCTTCATCTCCGTCAACGACCGCGACAAGGCCATCATCGCCCCCATCGCGCGCAAGCTCGCCAAGGCGGGCTTCGACATCTGCGCCACCAAGGGCACGATGATTCACCTGCTGCAGAACGGCATTGAGTGCGATCGCGCCTACAAGGTGCTGGAGGGGCGCCGCCCGCACATTGTCGACCGCATCAAGAACGGCGAAATCGTCTTTGCCATCAACAGCCCGGGCTCGCACGATGCCCGCGCCGACGAGGTGGCCATCCGCGCTGCCGTGGTCAACAACAACATCCCCTATTGCACGGATCTCTCCAGCGCCGCCGCCTGTGCGGATGCCATTCTGCACAACAAGAACAAGGTGCCGCAGGTGCGCTCGCTGCAGGAGTTCCACGGCGGCAACCCCTGAGATCCCGCACACCGCGCTTCGGACAGCCCCCCCCTCTTCCCTGCGGAAGAGGGGGGCTTTGCGTTCTGCGACCCCACTCGGGAGACGCAGAACTACAGCATTGCGAATGCTGTAGCAAGAAAATTATTCATTTTTCATCGTTTTTTCCGCATGGAACGCCTGCGCCGCCCACGCCCCCAATGGCTAAACCCCATGGTAATCCGCACTTACGGCAGAAACAGCATTCGCAATGCTATATCATCCCTGCGCGGGAGGGGAACAACTCCCATCATCATTCCATTAATCGTCATGAAAAAACACGTATTTCTTTTCGGCATCCTTGCCGGTCTCGCCAACGCAGAGTCGCTCTCCTATTCGGGGTGTAAGTTGCAAAATCAAATGCGACACCGAAAAGCCGTTGCAGAACACCTTG
>JBJEVK010000060.1:0-16621 GCA_051884295.1 Akkermansia sp. | reverse complement strand
CATTGTGTAACCCATGTGCTTGAACTAAAGTGTTACCCGTGTCCGTGATGTACCAGATAGGAACATACCCCCCCCGGGCTTCTTCCCGGGCTTTCAGGTGTCTTTCTATGGCTTGCCGAGCCATGCGCTGCAAGCTGAATCTCCCTACGGAAATGGCAGCAGAAAGAAACCACGGCAAGGAAAGGGGTTTACAGGGCGTGGTGGGGGTGTTAGGATGGGGGCGTGAATGTTTTTTCCACCTGCTGGAACAGCAAGCAGTTCACGGATGGAAATCGCTTGTGCGATGCGATCCGCGAGCTGGGCTTTGACACGATTGAGGCATCGCACGGCTTGCCCCTGTCGCTGCTGCCGGGGATCGTGCAGTCGGTGGAGGAGGGGCGCATTCGCGTGGCGGGGGTGCACAATTTTTGCCCGGCGCCGATGGAGGTGAAGGGCGATGCGCCGGATGTGTACCGCTTGACGTCGTATCGCGCGGAGGAGCGGGCGCGGGCTATGCGCCTGACGCGTGAGACGTTGCAGACGGCGGCTGCGCTGGGCGCGCGTTATGTGGTGCTGCATATGGGGATGGTGGAGCTGATGGCGCGCGCGCATGCTACGAGCCGCTTGCAGCGCATGGTGCGCCACGGCTATCGGGGGACGCGGGAGTATGCGGCGTTGAAGGGGCAGCTGGTGCGGGAGCGGCAGAGGAAAGCTCCGCTGTACGAGGCGCGTGCGCGGGAGGCGCTGCAGGAGCTGGCCGAGCTGGCGCGCCCGCTGGATTTGGTGCTGGCGGTGGAGGGGCGCAGCCATTTTGAGCAGGTGCCGGGTGATGTGGAGTTCCCCGCTCTGATGGAGGCGTTTCGCGATGACCCGGCGGTGGCCTACTGGCATGATTTCGGTCACATTCAGCGCAAGCACAATCTCCTGCTGCTGGATCACGAGCAGTTTTTGGAGCGCATGCAGCCCTATTTGTTCGGGGCGCATGTGAATGATGTGCAGTGGCCGCAGCGGGATCACCGCGCGCCCTTCGGCGGCGGCGATGTGGATTTCGAGCGTTTGTTGCCGCGCTTTTTCCGCCGGGAGATGCCCCTGACCTGGGAGTTGTCACCGTCGGTGGGTCGCGAGGAAATTCGGGAGGCTAAGCGGCGTTGGGATGCGCTGACGGAGTGTTTGGCGCCGTGAGCATTTCGCGCTTGCATGGGGGATGTTTTTGCGTTGGGGTAGTGGGGTATGCTGTTTCGGATGCTGATGTTGGTCGGGGCTTTGCCGGCGCTGTGCGCGCCCGCGGAGTCGTCGGTTGTGCTGGATGTGGCGGTGGGGGAGGAGCGGGTGTTGGAGCTGCCGAGCAATCCGAGCACCGGGTTTCAGTGGGAGTTGGTGGCGCCATGGCGTTCGGCGGTGTTGGCGGTGGAGCTTTCTTTTGAGGCGCCGCCTTTGCCGCCGGAGGGGGAGGAGCCGCTGTGCGGGGCTCCGGGGGTGATGCGGGTGTGCCTGCGCGGTTTGCAGCCGGGGACGGAGCTGCTGCGCTTGCAGTATCGCCGCTGTTGGGAGACGGATGTGCCGCCCGCAGAGCAGTGCGTGTTGCAGGTGCGGGTGAGGGAATGAGTGGGAGTCAGCTCCGGCAGCAATACTCGCTGACCAGCGCGACGCTGCGTGTCGTGGAGCCGCTGTGCACACTGAGGGCGCGGTAGGCGGCCTCGGTTTGCGCAGCGGTGGCTGCGGGGTCACTCAGTACTTGGCGCAGGGTGGCGGCGAGTTCTTCGGCGGTGCAGATGCGGATGCCGCCGGCGTCGCGGAGCAGCGCGACCAGGTCGGCAAAGTTGCTCATGTCCGGACCAACGATGACGGGGACGTGCGCGGCGATGGCTTCCACGGGATTTTGCCCGCCGCGTGCCAGAAAGCTCTTGCCGATGACGGCAACCTGCGCCAGCGCGGTCCAGTCGCGCAGTTCACCCGTGGTGTCGGCTACGTAGCAGGCTTGCTCGGGCAGCTCCTCGGGCAGGGGACCGGCGGTGCGCAGCAGGGGGGTGAATCCGGCGGCACGCAGGTCGTTGCAGACGGCATCGCGCCGCTCGGCGTGGCGCGGGATGATGAGGGGGCAGGCGCCGACTTCGCGGATGGCGCGGGCGATGAGGGCTTCCTCACCCGCGTGGGTGGAGGCGGCGAGCACGACGGGGCGCCCTTGACTCAGGCGGCGGAGAATGTCGCGGAAGTCGCTCCGGGGTTCCTGAGGGGTGTCGCCCAACACGTCGAACTTGATGCTGCCGACGCTGCGGATGATGTCGGGCGTCACGCCGATGCCGGCAAAGCGCCGGGCATCGCGGTCGTTTTGGGCGGCCAGAGCGGTGAGACGCGAGAAGAGCAGGGCGGTGAGCCCCCGCACGGCGGCGTAGCGCTTTTCGCTGCGGGGGGAGAGCCGGGCGTTGAGCATGAGCAGGGGCAGCTTGCGGCGGTGGCAGGCTTCGGCAAAGTTGGGCCAGAGTTCGGCCTCGATGAGCACGACGGCGCGCGGCCGGAAGCGGTCGAGGCAGCGCCCGGGCAGCCCCGGCAGGTCAAGGGGGGCGTAGAGGGGGCGCACGCCGGGGATGGCGGCTTGGCGCACGACTTGGTGCCCCGTGGCGGTGCCGACGGCGAGCACGACGGGTTCGCTGTGGGTTTTGCGCCATTCGCGGATGAATTTGAGGGCGATGAAGCTCTCGCCCACGCTGACGGCATGGATGTAGAGTCCGCCGCGCGGTTCTTGGTCGGCGGGGCGGCGGTAGATGCCGAAGCGTTCGAGCAGTCCGGTGCCGAAGCCGCCGCGCTTCTTCATCTTGATGAGGTAGCCCGGCAGCGAGAAGAGCAGGAAGATCGGGAAGAAGAGGTTGTAGATGCTGAGGAAGAGGAGGAGTTTCATGAGCTGGCTACCCGGTAGAAGAGGATGGTGTTTTTGCCGTAGCTGCGCTGCTCGACGAGCTCCCAACCTGCGAAGTTGCAGCCTGCTTCGGTGCCGATGCCGTAGCCGATTTGGGCTTCGGCGATGAAGTAGCCGCCGGGGGCGAGCAGTTCGGCGGTGCGATCGTTGAGCAGCTCGGCAATCATGTCCCGATCGCCGATGGCTTTGCAGTAGGGCGGGTCGGCAAAGATGAGGTCGTAGCACCCGCGATCGCGGCGGACAAAGGTGAGGCAGTCGCTTTGCGTGATGCTGCCGCCGCGCAGCCGCGAGCGCTCGAGGTTTTGCCGCGCGGTGGCGCAGGAGGCGCGCGACTCGTCCACCATGCGCGCCGTGGCGGCACCCCGGCTGAGCGCTTCGATGCCGACGGAGCCGCTGCCGCAGAAGAGGTCGAGCACGCGGGCGCCCTGAATGAGCTCGCCGAGGATGCTGAAGAGTGCTTCGCGGACGCGATCCTGCGTGGGGCGCACGCCGCTGTCGGGAACGCGCAGCGGCATGCCTTTGGCGACTCCGGCGATGATTCTCACGGGCGGCGGCGGGGGATGGAGGTTCGGAACAAAAAGCGGGAGACCGCCGTTGCGCGGGCTCCCGCTCGGGAGGAAAGGTCGGGGGTTACTTTTGCCCCGGGCGGCCGGTGTTGGCGGCGGCGGCGGTGTGGGGCAGGAAGATGACGTAGCCGTGGTTGGCGATGGGCGCCTTGCTGTAGGCGGAGATTTCCGAGAGATTGTAGTAGATGTAGGCGCCTTTGCCGTCGGTGGCCTTGGTGACGCGCACCTGCTCCTTGAGGATGGAGAGGCTGTCCTCCTTGGTCAGGCTCCACTCCATGCCGGTCTGGGCACCGAGCAGGTGGTTCTCGTTGGTCTGGAACTCCTTGCCCGTCATTTCGCCGTTGTTGGAGAGCCACACATGCTTGGTGGCGTCGTAGCTCAGCGAGCCCATGGTGATGGGCATGGTGTCGTTGTTGGAGACGCGCGTGGCGGAGAGGACATGGTAGGTGCCGTCGGCGTTTTTGCGCAGCCCGATGCCGACATCGGCGGCCTTGATGAGGGTGGCTTTTTTCCAGGCGGCGGCGTAGGCGTCGTAGTCGGCCTTGTTGGGCCAGAGGTCGGGGGTGTATTCCGCCAGCGTCATCTCAACGGCGCGGTCGGAGATGGCCTGTTGTTTTTCCTTGGGAAGCTTGGCGAAGCGCTCCAGCACATCCTTTTGCAGGGCCGCGAATTCTTCGGAGGGGGCAACGCGAACCACGGCTCCTTGCTTCAGGGTGCCGTCAGTCGGCAGAACGGAGGTCACAAGGTCGGCAGATTCTGCGCCTTGTGTCGCGGAACAGACCGCGAGGGGAGCAGCCAGCAGTGTGCAAAATAAGACGTGCGATTTCATGGAAACGCCTGTACTCTAGCACTGTTTTTTTTCCTTGGCAAGTCGGAAATGAGGTGCTATTGTCATGCTCGCTATGGGGATGCTGTCGCGCATATCGGCTTGTTTGGCGGGGGCTTTGTCGCTGGTGGCCTGCGGCAGTGTGAGTCCGGCTGATCGTATTGCGCAGAACCCCGTGTTGTTTCAGTCGCTGTCGCCGCAGCAGCAGGCTTTGGTTCGGCAGGGGCTGCTGTGCGAGGGGATGAGCCGCGAGGCCGTGCTGCTGGCCTGGGGTTCGCCGAGCGAGGCTCCCGTGCTGGGGCAGGAGGGCGGCCGCCGTTACGAGCGCTGGGTGTACACAAGCCTGCGCCCGGTGATGATGTCGGGCAGCGGCTACCGCGCGTGGGGCTGTTACGGGTGTTGCGATGCTTGGGGCGGGACGGCCTATGTGCCCGAGGAGCGGGCTTCGGTGACGTTTGAGGATGGGCGGGTGACGCGTTGGGAGTGCCGCCGCTGATGGCTGAGTTTTCTTATGACGGATGAACTGATGTTTCTGACGCTGGAGTCGCCGGAGCTTTCCGTGCGGCTGACGAATTGGGGCGCGCGCTTGCTTTCCGTGTGCTACCAGGGGGTGGATTGCTTGTACGGCCCCAAGACGGAGGAGGAGTTGCGGGCGGATGCCTGCTACTGCGGCAGTGTGTGCGGTCGGGTGGCCAACCGCATTGCCGGCGGGCGTTTCGAGCTGGATGGGGTGAGCTATCAGCTGGCTTGCAACAATGGGGTAAATCACTTGCACGGCGGTTCGGTGGGGTTCAGCGACCGCCTGTGGCGGACGGAGCTGGCGGAGCCGTCGCGGGTGGTGCTTTCGCTGGTGTCTCCGGCGGGGGAGGAACACTACCCCGGCACGGTGCGCGTGCACGCAACGTACACGCTGGAGGGGCGTGCGCTGCGCTTGGAGCTCGTTGCCGAGACGGATGCTCCCACGCTGTTGAATTTGACCAATCATGCGTATTGGAATCTCGATGGTCGGGGTACGGTGGAGCATCACTGCCTGCAGGTGGATGCCGAGCAGATGACCCCGATGGTGGCGAATATCCCCACGGGGGAGGTGGCGGCGGTGTCGGGTACGCCCTATGATTTGCTTCGTCCGGTGTTGCTGGGGGAGCGCATGGCGGCGGCGCTGCCCGGTGGCTTCGATGATAATTATGTGCTGAGCGCCGCGCCGGGTTTGCGCCGAGCGGCGCTGCTGACCAACGGGCGACGCACGCTGCGCGTGAGCACGGATGCGCCCGGCATGCAGGTGTATACGGGGGATTACCTGCCCCTGCCGCGCGGCGGGGTGGCGCTGGAGGCGCAATGCTATCCGGATGCGCCTCACCACGCGCATTTCCCCTCGATTGTGCTGCGACCGGGTGTGCTGAGCACGCGCACGATTGTGTGGGAGCTCGACTGAGTGCCACTCGCCGGAGGGTGGTAGAGAGACATGGCTCTTCCTCTGCATAGGGGAAGAGCTTTTTTGATGCTTGGCGGGCTCTTGTTCCGGGGGTGGGCACCGCATGCGGACGGGCGCTGCCGTCTTGCGCGCCCGGAGGCGCTTTGCGATGCTGGCGCCATGGCGATTCGAATGAAAGAGTGGGCGTTGGTGGCGTATCCGGGGGCGGGGCTTCGGGTGCCGACAGCCGGGATTGAGGGGATGAGTCAGGCTGCGGCTCAATGGGGTCAGGGATGGGTGGACGCGGTGACCGGTGGCTCCGAGCTGGCCGAGGCGGTGAATGAGCAGAATAAGCCGGAGGAGAAGAAGAGCGACGACGTCGCGCTGGACGAGGCGAAGCGGCGGGTGAATACGGTGGGCGTGGTCTCGCAGATGCAGGCGCGCCTGGCGGAGGAGATGGGCGCGGCAGGCGATTCGTCGGAGGGGGACGAGCCGGGGGATTGGCAGTCCGTATGGCGGCGGTCGGGGGCTCCCGTGGTGGCGGAGACGGCGGCGGTCTTGCCGCCGGAGTGGCGGGAGGCGGCGGGGGCGATGGTGCAGCGGGCTTCGCTTTTGGCGAAGAGGCGGTATGAATTAGAGAGCATTGCTCATTCGCGGCACCGCTGGCAGGAGGTGTTGGAGAGCGAGGTGTCGCGCGGAGAGCCGCAGATGGCCCTGCAGCAGTTGGAGATGGGGCGCGGGGTGTTTGTGCCCGAGGGGCAGATGGAGGAGTGCCGCCGCGAGGTGGAGAGCCGCTGCTGCGCGGCGCGCTGGACGCGGGCGTTGCAGGAGTCGCCCCGCGAGGCTCTGCGCGACTGGCGGCGCGAGGATGCTGTCCGCCCCGGCGGTGCAGCGCAGCGTGAGCAGGTGGAGCTGGCGGTGTCGCAGGCGCGCCGTGGCTTGCAGCGCGACTTGGGGCAGGAGTGGGCGCAGCGTTTGGCGGAGGGGGGCGAGCCGACCCCGCAGGAGTTGCAGAGGGCGGCCGAGGCGGGAGTCGTGGAGGCTTCGCCTGCCGGGGCGCAGCCGTGGACAGCGCGGGAATACGCTGCGTGGCAGCACCGTGTGGATGCGCGCGAGGATGGTGAGGCGGCGGCGGATGCGCTGCGCGTGGAGATTGCCGCGTTGCGGGCGCCCGCAGCGCAGCGTCGCGCGTTGCTCGGTTATTTGGAGCGCAGCGCGACCTTGCCGCCGGTGCATCGCCGCCGCGTGGGGGAGGCTTTGTGGAATGTGTACCTTTCGGGGTGCTGGGGATGCCCGGAGGATGCCGTGCCGCAGCAGCGCCTGGCGCGGATGCAGCAGGAGGCGCAGCAGCGTCTGGCGGCGCAGAGCGATGAGGAGCTGCATGCGTGGTTGCTCGATTGCCGCTCTGCCGCATCGGGTTGGGTGTGCTTCGAGGCGCAACAGGCTTGAGAAATGTTTTTATGATAGCAAAACCTATTGTTGAGGCGGTGCCGCAGGATGCGCCGGAAGCGGGCGTGCAGCCCGAGTTGTCGCAGCAGGCGCAACCCCTGCCTGCCGCCGGGGAAAGCGGTGAGAGCGGGGAGGAGCGGCGACCGACAGCCCTTGTGCCTGCCATGGCGGGCGCGGAGCCGCAGCCGACAGACCCTGTGAGCGAAGTGGCGGGCGCGGAGCCGCCGCGGGAGCGTGCTGCGGCAGAGCCCGCCGCGGTCTCGCTCGATACGCCCCTGAGGGCGTATTGGCAGCGCGTGCTGACGGGCGATGCGGCGAGTATTCCCGCGGAGGTGCAGCAGCGCGCCGGTGCGGCGGATGCCACGCTGTCGGGCGAGGAGCGCGAATATCGGCTGCTTTCGGCGGTGAATCGTTCGTGGGCGGCGGATTTCTCGGGGCGCCCGCGTGCGCAGGTGGCGGCGGAGTGGCCGATGTTGCGGCAGCGTTTGGCGCAGAGCTTGGGCAGCGGGGACAGTGAGCCGGAGCTCTTTGCCTCGCTGTCGCAGGTGGCGCAGGATGAGCCGCGACGGCGACAGGCGCGCGAGTTATACACCCGAGCTTATGAACGGGCGTTGGAGGGGGCGGAGGCTGAGCCGGAGACGGAGTCGCCGGAGTCGCGCGTGGCGGCGCTGGGCTATGCCGAGGGGGTGCGCGAGCGCAAGCGGCTGTTGCCCCTGGCGGATCGGGTGGCGCAGGCGATGGCGGCTGTGGAGGGGGTGGAAGGGGGCAAGGTGACGGATATGCTCCGCTTTTATTCGCGTGTCCCCGAGCTGATGTCGGTGGTGGATACGCTGGCGGAGACGGATCCGCAGCAGCGCGCCGTGCTGTACCGCGTGGCGATGACGCGCCTGCCCGAGGGGCGGCGCGGGCGGGGGAGCTCTGCGCTGCTGCCGACCATGTGGGCAGCGACTCAGCGCGGGGTGGCCAACCTGAATTGGGGGCTCCTGCAGGGGGTGGGTCATACGGCAGCGGCTACGCTGGATCAGGCGGGGCGCTCGTTGAACGCGCCGGTGCTGAGCCGCGCGGCCGATGGTACGGATGCCCGCTTGCAGGTGTTTGAGGAGCTGCGCCGCCGCGCGCAGGGCGAGGCGTATCCCGTGCGTCTGGCACCGGATGCTTCTCTGGCCGAGCAGATGATGGTGGATGCGGCCGAGGCGACGCCCGGAGCGGCGCTGGCTTTCTGCGGCGGGGCGGGTTTCGGGCTGTTGAGCCTCTCGGGCATGGGCGAGGCTGTGGCAGCGGCGCGCGAGCGCGCCCCGGAGGGGGATCGCCGTTTGCAGACGGCTGCCGGGGTGCTGGGCGCGGCGGTGCAGGCGGGGATTTTCTGCGGCATGAGCCGCGTGGGCGGGCAGATGCTCAACCATTCGCTGGGGGAGTTTGCCCGTGCGCACGGTGCCAAGGGCTATTCTCTGGCGGCGCTTAAATCCGTGGGCTCCCTGACGGCGGAGAATGTGAAGCTGCTCATGGCGTCCAAGGTAGGGCAGACGGCCGATTTGGGCTTGCAGGAGCTGGCCGCGCGCCTGAGTGACACGGCTTCAAACATCGACTGGCAGAGCTATGGTCGCAACATGGTTGATGTGGAGCAGAATATGCGCGAGGCGGCGCGCACGCTGCCCTTCGTGCTCATCGGCTCGGGGCGGGTGGCGCTGCGCCATTTCCGCTATCCGCAGGCTATTTTGGGGGCACAGGGCGAGGCCTTGGGCGAGTGGGGTGTGGGGGAGGCCGAGCGGCAGCGCATCCTTGCGGAGCCCGACATCAACCGCCGCGATCGCATGCTCTACGAGGCGATTCACAGCAGCAAGCGCTGGGGCGGCGCGGGATTCCTGGCGGAGGCGCTGCGTGCGCTCAAACTGTTGCAGACGCCCGAGTGCCGCGTGTTTGAGAAGGAAGAGACGGTGCGCGATTTCCTGCAGCTCCCGGCGGAGACGAGCCAAAAGCCCGAGTCGTTTGCGCCGGCGGATATCAGCAAGCCCGAGGTGGTGGAGTCGTTGACGCAGCGTTTTGCGGAGGGGCAACCTGTGACCAAGGAGACGCTGCCCTACCTGCAACTGGCTGATGCCTGGCACCAAAAGGCTTTCCCGAAGGATTTGCCGCAGGGCAGGGTGCGGACAGAGGATTTGCTGGATCCCAAATTGCGGGTGCTCGGTGATTTCACGCCCGAGACGGCGGCCGAGCGCCGCCGCGCCATCGGCGAGGTGATTCGTCTGGCGGACAGCTTGTCGTACCGCTTTTTGCTCAACACGACATCGGTGGAAACGATGTTGTACCGCGGCAAAGATGTGCACGCTACGCTGCGCGAGGGCGAGGCGCTGCGCCGTCGCTACATCGGCAAGCTGGCCGAGGCGGTGCTGGAGCGTGTGCTGGGCACGCCGGTGGAGGGCATGACCTCCGTCATCGGCGATTTCGTGACGCGCTACCATCTCGACAACTTTCGCTCGATGGGGGTGCACGCTTGGCAGTACCGCGTGAAACCCAGGAGCTTGACGAAGATTTTTCCGCTGGCGATGGAGCGCCGAGACCCGATGCACAACAATCGCCCGCAAGAGTACTATGATGCCATTGAGCTGGTGCGCAATTCGCGAGCCGTGGCGGATTCGCTTTGCTCGCTGTTGCTGTATCATCCCGATTTCCAGACGGGTATTGCGCGCGGAATGTCGCCGCAGGAGTCGATGGCACATCTGCTGCATCGAGAGTTGGGCAACAGGCTTCCCGGGGATTCGTGGATGCCCAAGCTTCCCGAGGTCGATGCGACGGATCGTGCGGAGTATGCTCGCCAGAACGAGGAGATGATGCAGCGCTATCACTACCTGTGCGGGGTGGAACCCGAGCAGCGACTCGGCGATGACGGGCTGAGCTACTGGCGCGTGCGGACTCCCGACGGCCGCTACACCCGCTGGCACAGCACGCGCGAGCAGGCGGTGAACGATTTGGCTGCGGGCATGCGACTGCGCTTCCTGAATCTCGACCACTCGCTGATGCGCGATTACAATGCGGCGCGCGGTCCGGAAGGCTTCGACGCCAATGCCTTCTCGTTGGGGCAAGAGCGCCAATATTCCTATTTCGACCGCTTGACGGCGATGGCGACCAACGATTTGCAACAGCTGTGGCACGAGAATGTGTCGCTGACGGAGCCCGGGGTGGGTATCGGTCCGCTGCGTGTGAACTTAAGGCTCAAAAAGCGTTCGGAGCAACAGCTGATTAAGAGCAGTCCCGATGTCTATGACCACCTGCGGATAGAGGAGCGCGCCGTGAGCAATCCCTTTGCCTATTTCCGGGGGCGCTTGACGGCGCATTGGCTCGATGCCATTCAGTCCGGGAGGGTGACCCCCCGGGAGGCTGTCGACTTTTTGCTGCGGCAGGGGGTTGTGACACAGAAGAAGGCGAACTTTATCATGCGCAACGGGGCTTGGCACAAACGCAAGGCTCCCGTGCGCGAGGATTATCGCACGGAGTCGGACTATCTCGATGCCGTGAATGAGTGGTGGCCGCAGCGCTTTTTCCGCTTTTCGGCAGTTCGAGATCGCCAATTGGCCGAGCATCTGAGCCGCTGCTCGATGGGCTACTTGCTCAATCATTTGCAGGAGCTGCCTTTGCCGGAGTCTGTGCGCGAGTGGTTCGGGGTGTCGGCCTTTGCCCGCCCGATGGAAGGGCGAGGCTCCTCGCTCCAAGCGCCCGGCGGACGCATGGGGCGCCACGATGCGACGCAGGGGCTGCGGCGAACGTTGCGGCATACGGTGGAGGAGATGCGGGAGTTCCTGCCCTTTGCTGAGCAGTGGAAGCGGGCGGAGAACGAGGGGGAGAAGCTGTCGGCGGATCCTCTCTTCCCGACCTTTGTCGACGCGCTGGTGCCGAGCGAGTCGCGCCGTCTGGAGCAGGGTTGGAGTTATGCAATGGCCGGTGAGCACGAGTTCCGTAACCGCGAGCCGGGGCTGTGGAATGTGCTGCGCGCGCCCGCGCAGGGCTGGTCGCAGCTGACGGAGGCTCAGCGCGAGGCTCTGGCCGGGCGTTTTAACTGGCTCTGTAAGCAGGAGGGCGCGGCGGAGGATGTGATTGCTGCGCCGGATGCGACCGATGCGCCGCCGGCTCTGCAACGCCTGGAGAAGGCGCTGCAGGAGTTCCCGGAGTTGCGGCGCTACGATTTTTATCCCGAGGAGGGGCGGCAGTTGTTGCAGCTCAACCTCCGGCCTCTGGATCTGCGCTCGGTCATGCGCCCGGAGGAGGTGACGCGGACAGGCGCGGACTACAGCCGCCCGAGGCTGTTGCAACGCGATTTCGACCTGCAGCCTGCGGAGGCTTTGCCGCCCGAGCTGAGCGAACAGCAGGGAGCGCTGCACGACTTGTCGCGCCTGCGCCGCGCGGTGATGTCGCTGCCCTATGCCGATGATCGCGGGGTGTGGTGGAACTTCGAGCTCTATTCGCAGGATTCGGGACGTCTGCTGCCCGGTATGGATGCCTCGTGGACGATACGCCGCCCCCTGCAGACGCTCCGGACCTTGTTCGCACAGCTTTCCGAGGAGGGGGAGCCCGGCATGCAGTTCGGCGATTGCCGCTTTGCGGCACGACCGCCTCTGCCCGAGGAGCCGTTGAGCCGCATCTGCATCTACGAGTCCGAGGCGAATCCCCTGACGCATGTGCGACTGATGCCCGGCTCGCGCAGCAGCCTCTACGGCGATTTGCGAAGTCCCTATGTGGTGCACACCTTCGTGGGAGCTCCCCTGCAGGGCGGGCGTATGCTGCCCAACGGTGAGCAGAGCCGTTTCCTGTATCAAACGCTGGATCGCTTCCTGAGACCCGAGCGCAGATTCACGGGGCACATGTTGAACTTCTACGGCAAGAGCATGGTGGAGGAGGCATGGAACGCGTTGATGCAGCGAACGGCGAACGAGCATAGTCTCGAGAACTCCCGCTCGGAGCTGATTCCCAACACCGAGCTACTTATGGCGCTGGCGGAGGACTGCCGCTTCGGGCGCGTGATGGCCGGGAAGGCCCCCCACGAATATTCGGAGCCCGAGGCGCTCGCCTCGCTCTTTCTCTATGAATTGGCTCGGTACGAATACGCCGGCGATGCCGAGGCCGGGCGCGAGCTGCTGACTCTCAGCGACTATCTGCGCCGGAATCCCGAGAAAGAGCAGGCTGTGCGCGAGCTCTTCCACACGGCGCGTCGCATGGAAAGCGATCACTCGTTGTGGTCTTGGGCGGTCACATCCGTCAAAGGTCGAACGATGATTGATCACGGGTTAATTCGCGACGTGAAACCCCTGCCCGAAAGCCGCCGCAGGAAGGAACGCCCCAAGAATCTGCGCCCGGGGTGGTCGCCCGAGCCGCAGGAGCCGGAGAGGCCGAGGTACGAACCCGAGCCTGGAGATGAGGATCTGCTCCCCGAGCAGCTGATGTTCAAGCGCCTGTGGTGGAATTACCTCGGAAAGGAGTGGAATGCGACCGAAGATGAATAAGCCCTCCGTTCTCGATGGCTTCGGTCAGCTCGGCAATCCCTTGTGGCGCTTGCAGCACCTCTACTGGATTGAGACGAAGAGCGGGCAGATGCAGCGCTTTGCGCCCAACGCGGCGCAGCTGCGCCTGCACCGCGGGCTCTGGAGCCGCAATGCCGTGCTCAAAGCGCGCCAGTTGGGCATCTCCACCTATGTGGCGCTGCTGATGCTCGACCGCTGCCTCTTCACGCCCAATTACCACGCGGGCATCATCGACAAGACCCTGCCCGATGCCGAGATGAAGCTCGACAAGGTGCGCTTTGCCTGGGAACACTTGGACTACGCGCCGCCCGGCAGCGACGCGGCGCAGCAGGCGCTCGCCTACCTCGGCGGCATGATCAAGCAGCGCAGCGGCTGCCTGCGCAAGCAGGAGTGGCACCCCGTGACCGATGCCCGCACACGCCTGGGCTTCGCCAACGGCAGCGACATCCGCCTAGGCACCACCCTGCGCGGCGGCACCCTGCAGCTCCTGCATGTCTCGGAGCTGGCGCACACCTCGGTGCACGCCCCGTGGCGCGCCCGCGAGATCCGCACCGGCGCCATCAACACCGTCCCGGCGGATGGGCTCATCATCCTCGAAAGCACCCACGAGGGCGGGCGTTACGGCGTCAACTACGAGATGACCGTGCAGGCCATGGAAAACAACGCCAAGGCCGAGCTCTCGCCGCTGGACTTCCGCTTCTTCTTCTTCAGCTGGGCCGACAACCCCGAATACGCGCTGCCGGGCAGCGCCGGGTGGAGCGATGCGCTGGGCGCCTACTTTGAAAAGCTGGAGACGGAGCAGGGAATTCGCCTGAGCCACGCGCAAAAGCTCTGGTACGCCCGCATGGAGCGCACCATGGGCGCCGCCATGCGCCAGGAATACCCCACCACCCCCGACGAGGCCTTCTCCACCGGGAACGACGGCGCCATCTACGGCAGCCAAATCGCCCTGCTGCGCGAGCAGGGGCGCGTGGGCTGCGCCTTCGAGTGCCGGGACGACGCGCCGCTCTACACCGCATGGGACCTCGGCATGAGCGACCACACCGCCATCTGGCTGGTGCAGCCCCGCGGCGGGCAAATCTACTGGCTCGACCACTACGCCGCCAACCAGCTCCCCCTGGAGCATTACGCGGGCATCGTCCGCAGCTGGGAGAGCCGCTACGGGCGCATCGCCGCCCATCTCCTGCCGCACGATGCCGCCCACCGCGACCCGCACGGGCAGTCCTACGTCGAGAGCCTGGCGCAGGCGGGCATCTGCTCCGTGCGCGTGGTGCCGCGCACTCCCGATGTGTGGCGCGGCATCAACGCCCTGCGCGGGTTGCTGGAGCGCAGCTGGTTCCACCGCCGCACTCTGCTGCCGCGCATCAACCTGCGCGGTGAGCAAGAGCCCGGCGGGCTCACCTGCCTGGAGATGTACCGCTGCGCCCCCGCCGGCAGCGGCGGCGCGCTGCGCGACACCCCGCTGCACGATGCCGCCTCGCACAGCGCGGATGCCGCCCGCATGTTTGCCGAGGCGCTGACGCACGGCCTCGTCGCCCCCCTGCCGCCGCACAGCCTCCGCCCGCGCCGCGCCACGATGTGAGCCGCGCCGGACAGGGGAGGCATGCCGCCCGCGCCGCCGCCGCCTTTTTGCGCGGCGGCGCGCGTTTACCGCTTGTCAGACGCAGCGCCGTGCGCTAGAATGCACAACGTGAGCCACGATACCGCATTCCTCGGCGCCGGCACCGTCTTCGGCAACTACTGGACCAAGCATCGCTACTTCGATTACCTCATCGACAAGGAAAACTTCAAGCTCGCGTTCGGGCGCAGCTTCCGCATGATGGTGTTTCTCGACCCGGCGATTGCCAACGGTCCTGCCGCCGTGCGCGCCGATGCCGAGGGCGACACCCGCACGACCGATTACCTCATCCATCGCCTCGGAGACATCCGCCCCGAGCTGACTGTCTTTGTCACCACGGCCGACATGCTCGCCCCCGAGGCCGACGAAAACACCCCCACCCTCAAGCAGAGCGACGATCCCTACACCAACAACCGCATCAAGCTCTACGAAGCCGTCAACTACCAGTACGGGCGCGTCCTCAACGTCCACGTCCCCTCCATCGCCCGCGCCACCCCCGAGTTCAACCCGCTGCTCCACGCCCTGACCCACCCCGAGCAGCAGCGCCAAGAACTCCCCTTCGCCCCGCTGGAATACCACCAGCTCTACCTGCCCGAGCGCATCCTGCTGGATGTCGAAAAGTGCATCCCGCTGGGCATCCCCTCCCTCATCCCCGCCGTGCCGCCGCTGACCACCACCGAGCTGGTCGCTGCGCTCGCCCCCTCCCTGCGCGGCAAGCTGCGCGACCCGCGCCCCGAGGATCCCGTCGGCTCGCGGCGCACCACCATCCACCACCTGCAGTGGGTGCCCGCCGACCCCGGCTACGTCGTCACCCGCGAGGACGAAATCACCCTGCTGCAATTCTACCTCGCTCCGGAGATTTTGTGAGTGAGGGAGCGCGGGAGGGGCGTGTGCTGCCCGCCCGCTCTGCCCCGGGGGTATCACCATGCCGGAATCGGCCTATATCGCCATCGATCTCAAATCCTTCTACGCCTCCGTCGAGTGCGTGGAGCGCGGGCTCGACCCGCTCGACACCCACCTCGTCGTGGCCGATGAAAGCCGCACCGACAAGACCATCTGCCTGGCCGTCACCCCGCCGCTCAAAGCCTGTGGACTCCCCGGGCGACCCCGGCTCTTTGAAGTGCGGCAGAAGCAGCGCGAAGTCAACCGCGAGCGCGAACAGCGCGCCCGCAGCCTGAGCGGCAGCTCCGCCTCCCAAAGCGAGCTGCGGCGCAACCCGCGCGCCGCGCTGGACGTGCTGATCGCCCCGCCCCGCATGGCGCACTACATCCGCTACAGCACTCGCATCTACTCCGTCTACACCCGCTACATCTCCCCCGAGCACATCGTCGTCTACTCCATCGATGAGGTTTTTCTCGATGTCGCCCCCTACCTCGACAGCTACCGCTGCACCCCCCGCGAACTCGCCAAGCGCATCATCCTCGACATCCTCCGCAGCACCGGCATCACCGCCACCGCCGGCATCGGCAGCAACCTCTACCTCGCCAAAGTCGCCATGGACATCGTCGCCAAGCACATCGCCCCCGATGCCGACGGCACCCGCATCGCCGAGCTGGACGAGACAAACTACCGCCGCCGGCTCTGGGCGCACCGCCCCCTCACCGACTTCTGGCGCGTCGGGCGCGGCTACGCGCGCAAACTGGAGCAAAACGGCCTGCTCACCATGGGCGACATCGCCCGCCGCTCCCTGCGCAGCGCCGATTCCCTCTACCGCCTCTTCGGCAAAAACGCCGAGCTGCTCATCGACCACGCCTGGGGCTGGGAACCCTGCACCGTGCAGGACATCAAGGCCTACCGCCCTGAAAATCGCAGTCTGGGCTCGGGGCAGGTACTGCACGAACCCTACAGCGCCGACAAAGCGCTGCTGGTGCTGCGCGAAATGACCGACCAACTCGCGCTGGAGCTGGTAGAAAAAGGGCTGCTCACCGACCACATCGTCATCACCGTGGGCTACGACATCGAAAACCTCCGCGACCCGCAGCGCCGCCGCCAATACCGCGGCCCCGTCAGCACCGATGCCTACGGCCGCCGCATTCCCGCCCACGCACACGGCAGTCGGCGGCTGGAGCGCCTCACCTCCTCCGCCCGCCTCCTGCGCCAAAGCGCGCAGAAACTGGCGCAGGAGCTGATAGACCCCGCCCTGCTGGTGCGTCGGCTCAACATCGTTGCCGCCCGCGTCGTGAGCGAAAACGCCCCGACGGAAGAGCCCCCCGAGCCGCACCAGCTCGAGCTTTTTGCCGAGCGCGACACCCCCGCTGCGCAGGAGGAAGAACGCGAGCGTCTCGCCCGCGAGCACCGCATGCAGCAAGCCCTGCTGCACATCCGCCGCCAATTCGGCAACAACGCCA
>JBJEVK010000059.1:0-3807 GCA_051884295.1 Akkermansia sp. | reverse complement strand
TGCCTAAAATGAAGTTGTTTTCGCTTTGTCGCATTTAGTCTTGCAATTCAGCGTGATGATTTTCAAACATCTGAGCATCAAGAAGATAATTTGTTTACTCTGGCAATTCGCCAGCTCCTTAACTCTTCGTTACGTGCTCAACAGGATGAACACTTGGGCTGCGAGCGTTACGAGCGAATGTCTACACGGAATGGTCAGCGTAATGGCTTCAAACCTCGCACCATTCGGACTTCTACCGGGCAAATTACTCTGGATGTCCCGCAGGTAAGGAATTCGCAGACTCCCTTTATCTCCATCATCCCCGGGTTTGAAAGAGGCTCTCGAATTGACAGGGCGCTCAACCTCGCTATAGCAGAAATGTATCTGCAGGGAGTTTCTACCCGCAAAGTCGCTAAGGTGATGAATGAGATTTGTGGGGGCAACGGCGTCTCTGCCACTTATGTAAGCCAATGCTGCGCTCAACTTGATACCCTGTTTGAGAAATGGCGGAATCGCCCCATTCCCCCCATCGCTCATCTCTTCCTTGATGCCACTTATACTAAGGTGCGAATGCATGACATCGTAAGTGATTGTGCCGTATTTGTCGCCGTTGGTATTGACGCAGAAACAGGTCGTAGTATGGTGCTGGGTGTTTCTGTTGGGATTTCTGAAGCTGCTGAGCATTGGGCGACCTTCCTTCAAAGCCTCATGATGAGAGGGATGAACAGGCCTAACTGCATCACCAGTGATGATCATAAGGGAATCCGTAAAGCCCTTGCTGAAACGCTCACCGGAGTCCCCTGGCAACGCTGTCAATTCCATTTCCAGCAAAACGCTCAGGCTCATGTAACAAGCGTGCGCTACCGTAGTATCGCGGCTGCTCATATTCGAAACGTGTTTAATGCCGGGAATCGCTCATCAGCCAAGATAATGATTCAGAATACCTTATCAGTTTTCAGAGCAGATAAACAATACAAGCTGGCCGATTGGTTTGAAGAGAACATCGAGGAATGCCTCACCATTATTGATTGCCCGCCTGAGGTGCAAAGGAGGCTCCGAACGTTCAATATTATGGAAAGCATTAACAGACAGCTTAAACGCAGAACAAACGTTATCTCCATCTTCCCATCAGAAGCTTCTTTGCTCAGAATTGTGACCGCCAAGGCTATGGACCTCTCTGATGAATGGGAGGGCAATAGCGGTAAGGCGTACATTTCCCCGGAGAAGCTTCAACAAGTAGCTGAGGCATTGAAATCAGCCTCGTCTCAGCCTAAAAATCCCGCTGCTTAACCTAAACGGTAAACGGATTTTGCGCCAATGACAGGCATTTTACAGAAAAAAGCTTGCGCCGCCTGAACTTTTTTCGCAAACCACAAAAATTGGTGTTGCCCCGCTTATCCAGCGCCTGCGACTGGGCAGGGGAGGGGGGAGTTCGTCGTGTCAGCAGGGGGGATGGGTTCATCCACCCTGAAGGCCCCACTCGCCCCCGGATGAGCCGGGGAACCGGCTCGGAGGAGTCCTCGCCTCTCGGGGCGCCGAAGCCCACCGGGCTTCGGCGTGTGCGATGCAAGCGCTCATGCCCCCCTGCGGGGGGCACCCGGTGAACCGGGGAGCTCATCCACCACCCGCAACAGGTCAGGGGGAATCACGACGTGGCAGCAGAGGGGGTGAGACCTGCAATCCGGCGAGCCCCACTCGCCCCCGGCTGAGCCGGGGGACCGGCTCGGAGGAGTCCTCGCCTCTCGGGGCGCCGAAGCCCACCGGGCTTCGGCGTGTGCGATGCAACCGCTCATGCCCCCCTGCGGGGGGCACCCGGTGAACCGGGGAGCTAACCCATCGCACGCAACAGGTCAGGGGGAATCACGCAACGTGCCAGCACAAAAAAGGCACCCAATGGGGTGCCTTTTTTGTGCTGGAGCATAGGGGATTCGAACCCCTGACCTGTTGCGTGCGATGCAACCGCTCTACCAACTGAGCTAATGCCCCGTTCGTTGCCGTGCGGCAGCGCGGTGGATTATACATGAATGCCGGAGCTATGCAAGATTAATGTGCATGGCGCGTCGGATTTTTTTTGTCAGCGCCTCTGCGGCGCCTGCGGGGAGGGGGGGAGTGCGTCGTTGAGGGGGAAGCCGTAGGCGTAGCAGGTGCCCGTGGGGTAGAGGTAGTAGTGCCACCACTCGGCGGAGTAGTTGCGCATGCCGGCGGCTTCCATCGTGCGGCGCAGGAGTTGGCGGTTGGCGCGCTGCTGCGGACTCAGGTGCGGGTAGTCGGTGGCGGAGGAGGGGTCGAGTAGGTCGTGGTGCCCGCCCATGTCGCATTCCTTGCCGTCGCGGCGGCGCGTGAGGGTGATGTCGACGGCGATGCCCCAGCTGTGCTCGCTGGTGGTGCCGATGTAGCGCCCCTCGTAGATGCCCCGCTTGGTGATGCGGGGGTAGAAGCGCGCCTTCATGCGCTCGTCGTCGGTCTTGCTCCAGCGGTAGAAGTCCTCCATGGCGCCGGCGGGGCGGTAGGCGTCGTAGATTTTGAGCCCGTAGCCCTGCGGCGCGAGGAGCGCATCGGCGCGCGCCATGGCTTCGGCCGCGTCGCGCCGCAGGATGGCGCGCTGCCCGCTGTAGCCGGCGATGGGGCGACCGACGAAGTTGTCGCTGCCCGCGTACTTGAGTTCGGTGCGGATGGCGGGAGCCACGCTGTCGACGTAGCAGAAGTCGGCGGGCAGGCACTGTGCGGGCGTTGCGGGGGGGCTCGCGGGGAGCCCCGTGCAGTGGGTCAGCAGCAGCGCCGCTCCGAGGAGCGCTCGCCGGGTTGGGTGGGGGCGCTTCACAGCATGTCGGCGAGCATCTGCTCGAGCTTGCGGATGTCTGCGCTGAATTTGCGGATGCCCTCGGCGGTTTTTTCGGTGGCCATGGCGTCCTCGTTCATGAGGAATCGGAAACTCTTTTCATCGGCGGCGATGCGAGTGATGTCCGATGCCTGCGCCGCTTCGGGGGTGAGCGCCGGACGGATGGGGGCGTCGTCGGCGGCGAGCTGACCGAGCAGGGCGGGGGAGATGGTGAGCAGGTCGCAGCCGGCCAGGGCGATGATTTCGCCCGTGTTGCGGAAGCTGGCGCCCATGATGCGGACGGGGTAGCCGAATTTCTTGTAGTAGTTGTAGATGCTGCGCACGGAGAGCACGCCGGGGTCGTCCTCGGCGCTGTAGCTCTGCCCGGTGTGGGCGCTGTACCAGTCCAGAATGCGCCCGACGAAGGGGGAGATGAGGAACACCCCGGCTTCGGCGCAGGCGACGGCTTGCACCAGGCTGAAGAGCAGGGTGAGGTTGCAGTGGATGCCCTCTTTCTCCAGCTGCTCGGCGGCTTTGATACCCTCCCAAGTGGAGGCGATTTTGATGAGCACGCGCTCGCGGGGAATGCCGGCGGCTTCGTACAGGGACATGAGGCGGCGCGCCTTGTCGACGGTGGCTTCGGTGTCGAAGGAGAGCCGCGCGTCGACCTCGCTGGAGACGCGGCCGGGGATGCGCTTGAGGATTTCGAGCCCGAAGGCGACGATGAGGTGGTCGATGAGCTCGCCGATCTGCTGCTCGGGCGCCGCGTGGCTGCTCTTGAACGCGGCGACGGTGCGCTCGACGATGGAGCGGTACTCGGGCTTGGCGGCGGCGGCCAGGATGAGCGAGGGGTTGGTGGTGGCGTCCTGCGGGGCAAAGGCTGCCATTTGGTTGAAATCGCCGGTGTCGGCGACGACGGTGGTGTACTGCTTGAGTTGATCGAGTTGGCTGGCCATGGGATTGGGGGGAGGAGGTGGTGGAGGAGGGAGTGTAGCGGAGCCAGGCGAGGA
>JBJEVK010000058.1:0-4087 GCA_051884295.1 Akkermansia sp. | reverse complement strand
CAAGCTCTTCAAGCCCCATACTCACGTTAAGGGTTGCTTCTGCGCTGCACTCGCCGCCCAACGGAATGAGTTGCTGAGGTTCTGAGACAGCAAGTGCCGCTGTTGCTCCGAACAAGCAAACAGCGGCACGAAAAAAAGCCTGCAAAAGTTCCATGTGGAACTTTATATCACATGCGCTCCGGCATTTCAATACCGAAAAGACCCATACCTTGCTTGAGAATGCGAGCTGTCAACTCGCACAGGGCAAGACGCGTTTCGCGGACAGAGCCCTCGCTCTTGAGTACCGGGCAAGCCTCGTAGAAGCTATGGAAAGCTTTGGCCAATTCGTAGAGATAGGCCGCCAAAAGATTCGGACGGCAGTCATCCAGCGTAGCAGGAACGACCTCGGCATAGCGTACCAGCAGGCGCGTCAAATGAATTTCCGCAGCTTCCGTGAGCGTCAGCTGATTCGGTGTCGTCAAGGGGACGTCGATTTTGCGGAAAATGGAGCGCACACGGACATAGGAATTTTGCAGGTAGGGCGCGGTATCGCCCGTGAGCGCCAGCATCTTATCCCAGTCAAAGATATAATCGCTCAGGCGATTCTGCGACAGCTCGGCAAATTTGATGGCGCCGATGCCCACTTGGCGTGCCACACGCGTCTTATCCTCCTCGGGCATGTCAGGGCTCTTGTCCTCGATCACCTTAGCTGCGCGCGCAATCGCCTCGTCGATGACATCCTGCAGACTCACCGTATCGCCGCTGCGCGTTTTGAAGGGTCGACGATCCTTGCCCAGAATGGAGCCGAAGGCGACATGTCGGAAGTCTCCGCTGATGCCGCGCATGCGTTCGATATCGAAAATCTGCTTGAAATGCTTTTCCTGCGGCGCACCGACCACATACCAGATGGCATCGGCCTTGAAATGCTCCGTGCGGTAATCCAGTGTTGCCAAATCCGTGGTCGCGTAGAGGAATCCGCCGTCTGCTTTGCGAATAATGGCAGGCACGGGAACCCACTCCCCATCCTTGCGCACAAGGAAGGGGTCTTGCTCAGGCTTGTGGAAGCCGTCGGAAAAGACGCAAACCGCACCCTCGCTCTCCCGGGCAATACCCTTGGCCAGCAAATCCTCGACAAGAGGGGCCAGCGCATCGTTGTAGGCACTTTCACCCAGCCAGTAGTCAAAGTGAATGTCGAGTTGTCCGTAGATTTTTTCCAAACCCACCTTGGTGACGGCAATGCATTGCTTCCAGATGCCGAGGTTTTCCTCATCGCTGCTCTGGAGCTTGACCAATTCCGCCTTGCAGTCCGAGAGCAGGGCAGGGGTTTCCTTGCACCGTGCATTCACCTCCTTGTAGACCCCCAACAGAGCTTCAATCGGATCCTTGTCCAGATCGGCCGTATTCAGAAGATGTTTCCAACCCCAGAGAATCATGCCGAACTGCGTGCCCCAGTCACCGATATGGTTGTCGGTGATGACACGGTGTCCCATGAAACGAGCCAGGCGACCCAGCGTATCGCCGATGATGGTCGAGCGAATGTGACCCACATGCATGGGCTTGGCCACGTTCGGCGCCGAAAAGTCGATGACCAGTGTCTTGGGATGTTCCGTCAGAGCAACACCCAAACGTTCATCATTCAGCATCGCTACCGCCCTTTGGGCGTAAAACTCCGGCTTGATGCGGAAGTTGATGAAGCCCGGACCGGCAATATCGGCCTCCGCCATATCGCTGCAAGCCAATGTTTCCAGCACCTGCGTTGCCAGCGCGCGCGGATTGCAACGTGCCTGCTTGGCCAGGAGCATGGCTGCATTGCTCTGGTAGTCGCCGAAGCGCAGATCGGCCGATGCCGTCACCTGCGGTCGAAAATCCGCGGGCAGGGCATTACCCAAAGCAGCTCGGAGCGCCTCCGTCAGGGATTGTGTCAAAAGAGAGGGAATCGTCATGACGGCGCGTATTGTACTCACTCATGCCTTATTTGTCAAAACATATCCATGAAGCTGTGTTCCATGTGGAACAAAACTGTTCATGGTGATGCAGACTGTGGAACATCATTTTTCTTGCATCCGAATGCGTTTTGGGGTATATAAGACATCGGCTGCTGTGCTCGTGACGCGTGGTTTAACAGACCCGAACCGTTGTCATGTTCTTACGGGGCATTCGGCATGAGGGGTATGATGTTCCGTCCCTAAGAGGATACCTCAGACGACTCCCACCGTGCACCCACCTGACGTTAAAGGGAACGTGGTTCTCTCACCACTTGACGGCACAGCGGTCCCTTTGTTGAGGGAGTAGATTTTTGTATTTCGGTAATGGCGCCGGGGGAGTGTCGCAGGGCACTCCGTGAGCAAAGGGGCAGGGCAGGGGAAGAAAAAACCGCCCTGCGGGTGAGGCAGGGCGGTGCAGGGAAGGGGGATGTTGCTTGCGCTTACTGGCGGCTGTAGTTGCCGGGATCCTGGGTGATGGTCACATCGTGCGGGTGGCTTTCCTGCAGGCCGCCGCTGGTGATGCGGACGAAGCGGGCGTGCTCGCGCAGCTCGTTGAGATCCTTGGCACCCAGGTAGCCCATGCCGGAGCGGATGCCGCCGACCAGCTGGAAGATGACATCGGCCAGCATGCCCTTGTAGGGAACGCGTGCCTCCACGCCCTCGGCCACGAGCTTGCCGCTGGCGTTCTGACCGTAGCGGTCGCCCGAGCCGGCACGCATGGCGCCCAGCGAGCCCATGCCGCGGTAGGTCTTAAAGTTGCGGCCTTGGTAGTGAACGATGGCACCCGGGCTCTCCTCACAGCCGGCCAGCATGCCGCCGAGCATGATGAGATCGGCTCCGGCGGCGAGCGCCTTGACGGCATCGCCGCTGTAGCGGATGCCGCCGTCGGCAATGACAGTGACGCCTGCGGGACGAGCCACCTTGGCCACCTCCTGAATGGCGGAGAATTGGGGCATACCCACGCCCGAGATGATGCGCGTGGTGCAGATGGAACCCGGGCCCACACCCACCTTGATGGCGGAGGCACCCGCTGCGATGAGGTCGCGCGCGCCGTCCTGAGTGACCACATTGCCGGCGACCACGGGCTTGCCGAGCTCGCGCAGCTTTTCGATGACATGCAGCACACGGCTGGTGTGCCCCGTGGCAGCGTCGATGAACAGGGCATCGGCTCCGGCCTCCAGCACGGCCTGGGCGCGATCCCAAAACTCGGGACCGGGCCCCACGGCGGCGCCGCAGCGCAGACGGCCGAGCTCATCCTTGGTGGAATCCTGGAAAGCGTCGCGCTTGCGAATGTCCGTGTCGGTGATGAGGCCGACCAACCGACCTTCCTCGTCAATGAGCGGCAGCTTTTCGATGCGGTTGCGGTAGAGAATCTTGCGCGCCTCCTCGGGAGTGGTCTCGGGATTGCCGGTGATGAGACGCGAAACCGGGGTCATGACATCCGCCACCGTCATGGTGTCCAAATCATGCCCATCGAACACGCGCATATCGCGACCGGTGATGATACCCTCCAGCTTGTCGCCCTCGCCCACCACGGGGAAACCCGAGAAACCGTGTTCCAGCATGATACCCTTGACGCGGCTCAGGGTCATGGAGCTGGAGACGGTGATGGGCTTGGTGATGACAGCGTTCTCAAAGCGCTTGACCTTGGCCACCATGGCGGCCTGCACATCGATGCGGTTGTTGCGGTGGATGACACCCAAACCACCCTCACGCGCCATCGCGATGGCCATGTCCACCTCCGTCACCGTGTCCATCGGGGCGGAGAGAATAGGGAGACGCAGCGGGAAATCGGCGCAGAGCTGCGAAGAAGGATCGGCCTCGCCGGGAAGAATCGTGCTCAGGCAAGGCAGCAGGAGCACGTCGTCAAATGTAAGTCCAAGCTGAATTTCTGCCATAGCGGAGCTTACATCAGCCACCCCTCCGATGCAAGACTTTTCTCATGCTTTTTGTGTGAAAAGTGCTCACCTTCCGTGGGTAAGTCCGGGCTAACATGTTCTTTGTCATTGAACGCCTGCCTTCGCTGTGCTATAAGGGCGCCATGGCAGCTACATCGTTTACCTCCCGAATGGCATCCACGCTCGGCATGGATGAGTCGCTCATCATCCCCTATGGCTTTGACA
>JBJEVK010000057.1:0-18653 GCA_051884295.1 Akkermansia sp. | reverse complement strand
GTGCCTAAAATGAAGTTGTTTTCGCTTTGTCGCATTTAGTCTTGCAATTCAGCCTCTCCTATTCGGGGATGAATGAGAGTCTGAAAAGCGGGTTGCTTACCTCTTATTCCTTCGATAAGGGGGGAACGGCTGATTATCAAGCCTCCGGGTTTGAACTGAAGATGTGGGTCGGACCTGGCGATATCGGATCTGCCGTGACCGGAGTCTTTACAACGGAAGATGGTCACGCTGTCTTGGGCGGCTCCAACAACTACCTTTACAACACGAATCTTGGCAATGCATTCTCCGGCACGAGCTTTACCATCAGCTTCGATTTACTGAGCGTAACAACCGGGAAAGGATATAACTCCATTGTAACGCTTTACAGCAGCACCGATACAGGCAAAGGGTACAAGAGCGCCCTGGGTATACGCGGCGGTAATACGAAGTCTGATTCTATCATTGTCACCACGGCCGATGGTGGAGAAACAGGGTTTGACGGTTCCACGACAGCCAGCTCCATCGACACCAACATCGCCGGAGATGTCGGAACGCTCGGCAAGACACTGACCCTTGTTTCCGATGGCGCCGCAAGCCTCCTGACGCTGTACATAGACGGCACGCAGGTGGGGCAGGTCAGCAAATGGAACAGCCAACAGGTGGTAGGAATTCAATTCGGGTGTATTGCCGGGGGCACTCACCAGATCAGTTCAGCAACGCTGGACAATCTCCACATTTGGGATCGCGCCCTGACGGCAAGCGAGGTGCAGAGCCTGCAAGTGCAAGCTCCCGAGCCTGCCACCGCCACGCTGAGCCTGCTGGCGCTCGCCGGTTTGGCTGCCCGCCGCCGCCGAGCCTAAGGCTTCGCCCGCACCCCTTGGGGAGGAACGCCGTTTTGTTTTTTTCAGCGTTCCTGTTCCCCCAAGCCGAGCGCTCCCCCGCGCAACTTTAGGGGGAGCGCCCTTTTGTCGGCTCCCCCCGCGACCTCCGCTGAGCCCGCGCAGACAGGGGCGAAACGCTCCACGCACCTACAGCATTGCCAATGCTGTGTCACTCGGGGCTTCCGCCGGAGCGTCAGCGATGAATGAGCGCCGTTGTCACCTCAGCCAGAGTGTAGCGCACCACACGCGCCAGGTCGGAAAGGCTCACCTCTACCTGCAGGCCGATGCGCCCGCCGGAGAAGATGAGGCTCGGGCAGGCAGCGGCCGAGGCATCGATGACGGTCGGGAAGGCTTTTTTCATGCCGATGGGCGAACAGCCGCCGTGCACATAGCCCGTCAGAGGCAGCAGGTCCTTTTGCTTGAGCATCTCCAGGGATTTCTCGCCCACCGCTTTTGCCGCCTTCTTCAGGTCGAGCCCCGCGCCCACGGGGATGACAAAGATATAGTGCCCGCCGCTCTTGCCCGTCGTCACGAGGGTTTTGAACACCTGTTCGGGCTGCTGCCCCAGCATCTGCGCGACCTCCAGCCCCGTGATAGCGACCCCGCCGGAATCGTAGCTGTAGGCTTGGTAGGGGATTTTCCGGCTCTCGAGCACGCGCATGACATTGGTTTTCTCGGGCGCTTTCATGAGGGGAGTGCATTGAGCGCCCATGTGTCGGGGCGGTGAAAATCCGGGGGCGTGTCGCCGTGCGGAGCCGAGCATTGGTAGCGCAGCGTGCCATCGGCGCGGCGAATGACGCCCGCCACTGCCCAGCGGCAGCGCTCGGGCTCAATGCCCAACGCGCGCAACCCCGCCCAGGGCACGCGCAGCTCGGCGCGCCAGCCCTGCGCCCCCACGCAGCCGGAAGCCACGCAGCCCCCCGGCAGCTCGAGATGCGCGGCGCGCTGCCGCGGTGCAGCAAACACGCAACCCCACCACGCGCCGTTGGGCGCCAGGTTCAGCTCCACGTAGCAACCGCGGTGCTCCGGCGCGAGGAACAGCTCCGCCACATCGTACTCCCAAAGCCCGGGGGTGAAGGCGCCCGCCCGCGCCGTCGGGTGCAGGCGGGGCTGCCCGGCACGCGCCGCGCGAAAGACCAGAGCGCCGCCCTCGCAGGCAAGGCTGCAGCGCAGGGGCGAGCCGACGGGCTGTCCGTCCCAATCCTGCGTCAGGCAAACAGAAAGCTCACGCATGGCGCCACCATAGCACAAAATTCCCGTCGCAGCAAGAGCGAAGTCGCACAGCAGGCGCCGGAAAATTTGCCGTAAAAATCCCGATATTAGGGAAGAATAGAACAAAAGACGTCATCCCGAGCAAAAAAGGCTTGCCAGCGAAGCAAAAAAACTGTACCCTACGCCCCGCGCGGGTTTCGACAAATCGATCGTTGGTCCTCCTTTTCTACGGAAGCAGAGCCCGCACGGAGGGAAACCCGATCACCACATCATCATCTATCTATGCCTGAAGACTACAACGAGGAGCAAGGGGTCATCCGCCTGGCCCATTTTGAGATTCCCAACACCCTCAAGCGCATTGAGGATCCGGAGGATGCCAACCACCTGACCTTCATTGCGGAACCCATCGAAACGGGTTTCGGTCACACGCTGGGCAACTCCCTGCGCCGCGTGCTGCTGAGCTCGCTGGAGGGCGCCGCCATCACGAGCGTGCGCATCGCCGGTGCCCAGCACGAGTTCACCAGCCTGCCCGGCGTGGTGGAGGATGTGACGGAGATCATCCTCAACCTCAAGAAGGTGAAGTTCACTCACCACGGCAAAGAGCCCCGCACCCTCTCCCTCCGCGTGACGAAGCAGGGCGTGGTCACCGCCGGCGATATTCAGGACGACCACATCTACAGCGTTGTCAACAAGGATCAGGTGATTTGCCACCTCGACCAGAGCACCATCTTCGACTGCGACTTCGAGGTCAACGTCGGCCGCGGCTTCCACACCGCCGATGACAACAACGACAAGGATCGCCCCATCGGGGTCATCCCCATTGATTCCATCTTCTCCCCCGTCACGCGCGTCAAGTACGCGGTGGACAATGCCCGCGTCGGACAGATGACGGAGTTCGACAAGCTCGTGCTCGATGTGTGGACGGACGGGCGCGTCTCGCCCAACGATGCCATGCTGCAGGCGGCGAGCATCCTGCGCCACCACCTCGATGTCTTCCTCAGCGGCGACAGCCGCCATGTCGAGTTCGACAAGGCCGCCGGTGCCGAGCAGGATGCCAACACGGCGCAGCTGCGCAAGCTGCTCAACATGAGTGTGAACGAAATCGAGCTCTCCGTGCGCGCTGCCAACTGCCTCAACAACGCCAACATCACCACGGTGGGTCAGCTGGCCATGAAGACCGAGAGCGAGATGCTCAAGTACCGCAACTTCGGCAAGAAGTCCCTCAACGAAATCAAGGACAAGCTCGTGCAGCACGGTCTGTCGCTGGGCATGACCTTCGATCCGAAGCTGCTCGCCTCGCCCTCCCCCGCCTCCCGCCTGCGCGATGCTCAGGATGAGACCCGCGGCTCCGACCTGCAGGCGCTCATCACCCGCAACATCACCGCCATGGGCGATGACGACGAGGATGATGAATAAAGCCCCTTTCCGACACAACAGCACTAAACACACAACGAACAGACAACTATGAGACACGGCGTTAAGAAACCCAAACTGCAGCGCACCGCTTCGCACCGCAAGGCTCTGCTGGCCAACCAGGCCTGCAGCCTGATCAGCAACGGCCGCATCACCACCACGCTGGCCAAGGCCAAGGCGCTCCGCCCCTATGTGGAGAAACTCATCACCCTCGGCAAGAGCGGCAGCCTGCATGCCCGCCGCCAGGCGCTGGCCACCCTGCCCCAGCCCAAGGTGGTGGCCAAGCTCTTCAGCGAGGTGGCAACCGCCACGGCCACGCGCCAGGGCGGCTACACCCGCATCGTGAAGCTCGGCCAGCGCAAGACCGACAGCGCTCCCATGGCGCTCATCGAGATCATCGACCTGCACAGCGGCCCCGTGGCGCCTGCTCCCGTGGCCACCTCCACCAGCGTGCCGCCCACCGAGGCTCCTGCGGCTCCCGCTGCCGAGGCGCCTGCCGCTACCGAAACTCCCGCTGCCGAGGCTCCCGCCGAGCAGCAAGCCTGAGTTCGACTCACTCGCAACCCGATTTTCCGCCCCCCTGCCCCACGGCAGCGGGGGCGTTTGAGCATACAAAGGCGGAGCAGACGTCCGCAGCCGAAAAATCGGCAGCGGACTGCCATTTGGGGTTGCACCGCCGGGAAAAAGTTGATACGATGAGCACGGACTATGAGTGAGACTTGTCAGATGATACGCAAATGGCTGCCTGCGGCCTGTGTTGCCGCCGGCGTGGTGGCGGTCGGTGGTGTCGCGCTGGGGCTGGCGGAGAAGAGCAAACACATTGAGGTGGATGCAGCGCAAGTGGCGCAATTGACCGAGGAGCAGGCCGATCAGCTGGCCTCCGTGGTGCTGGCCAACAAGTGCGCGGCCTGCCACGGCAACAACCCCACCTACTCGACCCTGCTCAACATCGGCTCGCTGGGGCTGATGGCTCGCCACGTAGCCGGGGCGCAGCGCTCCTTTACCCTGGAGCCGGATGAGTCGGTGCGCCCCGCGCTGACCAACGTACTCAAGATGGACTACACGCTCTCGACGCGCCGCATGCCGCCGATTTCTTACACAATGGCGCATTGGGGCAGCGCACTGACGGAGGGCGATGTGGCGCTGCTGCGCCGTGTCTTTGGCACGGAACAGGCGCAGACGGCCATCACGCCCATCGAACCGGCGGCAGAGCCGACGGATGCCGTGGCGGCGGCCAAGATTCAACTGGGGCACCTGCTCTTCAATGACCCGCGCCTGTCGACCAACAACCGCGTGGCCTGCGCCAGCTGCCACACCCTCACCAAGGGCGGCACGGATAACCTGCCGAAGTCGGAGGGCGTGCCCGGTGCCGACGGCAAGCCCCAGCTGGGCGGGGTCAACGCGCCGACGGTGTTCAACGCCGAAAAACGCATCCGCCAGTTCTGGGACGGTCGCGCCGCCGACCTGAAGGAACAGGCGGGCGGACCTCCCCTCAACCCCGTTGAGATGGGCTACGAGCATCCCGAGGATTGGGCGAAAATTGCGGAAAAACTGCAACAGGATCCCGAGCTGGTGGCGCTCTTCGGCTATGTCTACCCGCAGGGAGGCATCACGGGCGACACCATCACGGACGCCATTGCCGCCTACGAAAAGACCCTCGTAACGCCCGACAGCGCCTTCGATCGCTACCTGAAGGGGGATGCCGAGGCGCTGACCCCGCAGCAGAAGGCGGGCTACGAGGCCTTCCGCAGCCACGGCTGCATCACCTGCCATTCGGGCTCGACCATGGGCGGCGCGAGCTTCGAATACATCAACACCTTTGCTGACCTGCGCGAGGCGGCGGCGCCCGCCAGCTACGAGGAATCGGCCTATGGTCTGTTCGACTTTACGAAGAAGGAGCAACACCGTGATTTGTTCCGCGTGCCGACCCTGCGCAATGTGGCGCTGACCAAGCCCTACTTCCACACAGGCTCGGTGCAGAGCCTGGAGGAGGCGGTGCGCATCATGTTCAAGACGCAGTGCGACCGCTCCGTGAGCGCAGAGACCGTGCAGGCCGTCACCGCCTTCCTCGAGGCGCAGACGGGCAAGCTGAACGGCAAGCCGCTCACCGAGCTGACGGCTCAGGATGTCGCCCCGCAGCACAAGCCCCTGCCGACCGCGGCGGGCGAGTAAGCCGCGCTTTTATATCCCCGAACGCCCCGTCCCCCGCCACGGAGGACGGGGCGTTTGGTCGCTGCACCCTTTTTTACGCTCCCCCGCATTGCTTTGCGCTTGACAACAGCAGGGGCAAGAGCCTAGACTCGATGCGGAACGGCGGGACGGGCCTGCCGACGTGCTTTCTCTCATCATGAACATATTACTTACCGGCGGAGCCGGCTTCATCGGCTCCCACACGATTATCGAGCTGAACAAATCCGGCCACGATGTGGTGGTGGTGGACAACCTCGTCAACTCCAACCCCGAGTCCCTCAACCGCGTGGCGGCCATCATCGGCAAGCAGGTGCCGTTCATCAAGGCCGACGTGCGCGACCGCGAGGCGATGGATCGCATCTTCAAGCAGCACAAGATTGATGCGGTGATTCACTTCGCCGGGCTCAAGGCTGTGGGCGAATCCGTCTCCATGCCGCTGGAGTACTACGAAAACAACATGAACAGCACCTTCGTGCTGCTCGATGTCATGCGCAAGAACGGCTGCAAGAACATCATCTTCTCCTCCTCGGCCACCGTCTACGGCGACCCGGCCATCATCCCCATCACCGAGGAATGCCCCAAGGGTCACTGCACCAACCCCTACGGCCAGACCAAGTCCATGCTGGAGGAGGTGCTGATGGATGTGCAGAAGGCGGACAAGGAGTGGAATGTGGTGCTGCTGCGCTACTTCAACCCCATCGGCGCGCACCCCTCCGGCACCATGGGCGAGAACCCCAACGGCATCCCGAACAACCTCATGCCCTACATCACGCAGACGGCCATCGGCATCCGCAAGGAGCTGGGCGTGTTCGGCAACGACTACGACACCCCGGACGGCACCGGCGTGCGCGACTACATCCACGTCTGCGATCTGGCGGCGGGGCATGTGGCCGCCCTCAAGGCCATTGAGCGCAAGTGCGGGCTGGCCATCTACAACCTGGGCACCGGGCACGGCTACAGCGTGCTCGATGTGGTCAAGGCTTTCATCAAGGTCAACGGGGTGGATGTTCCCTACAGCATCAAGCCGCGCCGCCCCGGCGACATTGCCACCTGCTACTGCAACCCGGCCAAGGCCAAGGCCGAACTCGGCTGGGAGGCGCAGTACGGCATCGAAGAGATGTGCCGCGACAGCTGGAACTGGCAGAAGAAGAACCCCAAAGGCTATGACGCCTGAGGAGCGTGATTGGAACACTCTCTGATTTCCCGCGGGGGCGGCGCAATACTAAGCGTCGCCCCCGCTCGCGCATCGGAGCCGCCCGCCGAAGGCAGCGTCTTTTCGTTTTGACAGCATATCGGTGCTTTTCTCCTTGTTTAGCAAACCCGACCATGGTACACTAGGGGAGTATGCTCAAGAAACTTCTCATTCTCTTCTCGCTTTCGGGCTGTGCCTTGGCGCAGCAACCTGCGGCGGAGTCGGCTCCGGGGCAGCCACAGGGCGACCCGCGACCCAATCTCCTGTTCATCATCACCGATGACCACGCTGTCGAAGCGCTCGGCAGCGGCGAGCAGGATTCACCCATTCCCCTGCCCGGTTTCCGGCGTCTGGCACAGGAGGGCATGGTCTTTGACCGCTCCTACTGCGCCAACTCGCTCTGCGGGCCCTCCCGCGCCTGCATGCAGACGGGGCGCCACTCGCACAACAACGGCTTTTTGTACAACTACGGCGGCCCGGCTTTCGACGGCTCGCAGCCGACTTTCCCCAAGATGCTGCGGGAGGCCGGATACCAAACAGGTATTGTCGGCAAGTGGCACCTCATCTCGCAGCCCACGGGCTACGACAGCTGGCAGGTGTTCCCCAACCAGGGGGACTACTGGAACCCCGCATTCCAGCAGCTCGGGCCCAACGGGCGCACTGTCACGCAGAAGCTGCGCGGCTATGTCACCGATGTGGTGACGGACATGGCGGTCACCTGGATGGAGAACCGCGACAAAACCAAACCCTTTGCCCTGATTGTGGGACACAAGGCGCCCCACCGCAACTGGATTCCCGCGCCGCGCCACCTGCGCAAGGTTCGCGAGCTGGTGGCCAAGATGACGCCCCCCGACACGCTGACGGATGACTTCTCCGGGCGTCCGGCCTTCTTCAAGCTCAACCGCCAGTCCGTTGCCCGCGATCTGTGCAACTGGAATGACAACCACCTGATGCAGGATGAGATTCCCTTCGATGTGATGAAGGAGATTGTCCCCAAGGGTACCCTCGCCTCCATGATCAAGGCGGGGCGCTTCAAGGGTGAGATTCCCGCGGATTTTGACCTTGCCAAGCATCAGCCCAAGTTTGCGCCCGCCACCAACTACGGCTGGGATCTCAAGTGGATGGAGCCCGGCTTGCGCGAAATTTACGAAAACTTCTACAACGAGCGCACACGCGCCTTTGTGAAGGAATTCCGCGAGGGCAAGATTCAGACCATCGATGACATGGCGCTGCGCCGCTGGCGCTGGTACATGGAGGACTACCTCGGCACCGTCATGGCCGTGGACGAGTCCATCGCCACGCTGACCGAGTACCTCGACAAGCATGATCTCTCCAAGAACACGCTGGTCATTTATGTGGGCGACCAGGGCTTCTACCTCGGCGACCACGGGCTGTACGACAAGCGACTCATCTTCGAGCACAGCTTCCGCATGCCCCTCATCATGCGCTGGCCGGGGCACATTGCCGCCGGGGTGCGCTCGCAGGCCATGGTGCAGAACATCGACTATGCGCCTACGATTCTCGATGTGGCCGGAGCCGCCACGCCCGAGCGCGTCAAGACCTTTGACGGCGTGTCCCTCACCCCCCTGTTTGCCACGGGTGATGCACCCGCGTTCCGCGACCGCCCGCTTTACTACGCCTTCTACGAACAGCCGGGCGAACACAACGCCCCGCGCCACGATGGTCTGCGCACCGAGCGCTACACCTTTGCCCACATCTGGACCGCCACGCCCGAGGAGCGCAAGAGCGGTGTGCGCGAGCCCTCCAACGAGTGGATGCTCATCGACAACGAGGCCGATCCCAAGCAGATGCGCAATGTGGCGCAGGATCCGCAGTACGCCCCCGTCATGGAGCAGCTGAAAGCCGTCTACGAGCAGCTGCGGCAGCAATACCGCGTTCCAAGCGACTGCCCCGGCAGCGGGCCCAAAATTCCCGATTACAAGCCCAGTTGGTAAGTTCGGCTGCCGGACACCCCATCATCGCGCGCTTCCCGAGAGGGTGGCGCGCGTTTTTTGCCCTGCGCGGCGACCCGCGCTTGACCCGCCGCCGCCGCCTGCGTATACTGCCCGCGATGTCTGATCACTACGCCCTCATTTTGGCGGGAGGCAGCGGCACGCGCTTCTGGCCGCTCTCGCGCAACACGCATCCCAAGCAGCTGCTCGATCTCTTCGGCGACGGCACGCTGCTGCGCCAAACGCTGGAGCGCGTCAAGCGCGTGCTGCCCGCCGAGAACATCATCATCCTCACCAACCGACTGCAGGAAGCGGAGCTGCGCCGCCAAGCCCCGGAACTGCCCCCCGAAAACATCGTGGCCGAACCCCTGCGGCGCGACACCGCCCCCGCCGTGGCGCTGGGCATCGGGCTCATTGCCGCGCGCTGCCCCCACGCCGAGATGATGGTGCTGCCCAGCGATGCGCTCATCCACGACAACGAAGCTTTCTGCCGACAGGCGCGTGAGGCGCTGGCGCTGGCCGAGCGGGAGTCGGCGCTCATCACCATCGGCATCAAACCCACCTGGCCCTGCCCCTCCTACGGCTACATCGAGCGCGCCGCGCGGCTGGAGGATGACGCCCTCAGCAGCCCCTGCTACGAGGTGGCGCGCTTCTGCGAGAAGCCTGATGCCGCGCTGGCCGCGCAGTACCTGGAGCAGGGCAACTTTGTGTGGAATGCCGGCATGTTCGTGTGGAACGTGGCGCATGTGCGCCGCGAGCTCGCCGCCCATGCCCCCGAGCTGGCGCAGTTTGTCACGCAGCTCTGCCAAAGCGAGAACCCCCGCGCCGCTTTCGCTGAGCTCTTTGCCGGGCTCACGCCCATTTCCATCGACTATGCCCTCATGGAAAAAGCGCAGCGGGTGCTCAATCTGGAAGCCGCGTTCGACTGGGACGATGTCGGCTCCTGGATTTCCGTGGGCAGCTACCTGCCCCGCTGCGAGGGCAACGCCGCCAACACCCCGCTGAGCTGCGAGAGCGCGCGCGACAACATCGTCTACTCGGCCGGCGGCAAGCGCGTGGCGCTCGTGGGGGTGAGCGACCTCATCGTGGTGGACACGGACGATGCCCTGCTCATCTGCCGCCGAGAGCAGGCCGACGCCATCCGTCGGATTGTGGGCAAGCTTCCGCCCGAACTCACCTGAACGCCCCGCAAGCCATGCAACACCCCGCCCTTGCCATCGACTACGGCGAAGCCCGCATCGGCATTGCGGCCAGCGACCCCTGCGGCATCCTGGCGCACCCGGTGGAGAGCATCGACCGCGCCAAGACCGAGCCGATTGCCCGCATCGGGGAGCTGGTGCAGCAGCGCGGCATCCGCACCCTCGTCGTGGGGCTGCCGCTGCGGCTCGACGGCAGCGAGGGCAGCGCCTGCGCCAAGGTGCGGCGTTTTGCCGAGGCGCTGCACGCCGCCCTGCCCGAACTGCCCCTCGAATTTCAGGATGAATTCCTCAGCACGGCCACCGCGCAGGAAAAACTGCACGCCGCCGGCAAGAAGAGCCGGCAGTTCCGCCCCATCATCGACCAGGCGGCGGCCGTCGAAATCCTCAACCGCCGCATGGAGCTCGATACACCCGCACTCCTGACCGATTTTCCGCCGGAATTATGACACCCGCCCCCCGGCAAACGGGGAAAGGTACTTGCCAAGGGCGAGCGGCAGTGCTAATATCAGCTTGAGCCCCTGTTCCCACGGGCTACTCTTTCCACAACCCATTACAACCATGTCACTCGCATCATTCTTCGACCCGAAGAGCATCGCCGTGGTCGGCGTGTCCGATAATCCCAGCAAACTGGGCGCCGTTGTCTTCAACAACATCATCAGCGCCGATTACAAGGGGCGCCTCTATGGTGTCAACCCCAAACTCGACGGCAAGGAGCTCTGCGGCAAACCCTGCTACGGCAGCGTGGACAAAATCCCCGAGCCCGTTGATTTGGTCGTGATTCTGGTGCCCGCCCGCTTCACCGAAGGCACCATCGACCAGTGCATTGCCAACGGCACGAAGAACATCTCCATCATCACCGCCGGCTTTGCCGAGGTCGGCGAGAAGGAGCTCGAAAAGCGCATCGCCCAAAAGTGTCTCGACAACGGCATCAACCTGCTGGGGCCGAACTGCCTGGGCCACATCTCCACCTTCACCAACCTCAACGCCTCCTTTGCGGACGGCAACCCCGCCAAGGGCAATGTCGCGTTCATCTCCCAGTCGGGTGCCTACTGCTCGGCCATCATGGACTGGGCGGCCGGCAAGGGCATCGGCTTCTCGCACTTCATCTCCATCGGCAACAAGGCGCTCATGGGCGAGGATACGCTGCTGGATGCACTCCAGCACGACCCGAACACCAATGCGTTCGTCTTCTACCTCGAATCGCTGAAGAACGGCAAAGAATTCCTCAAGGTGCTCAAGAAGGTTTCCGACACCAAGCCCTGCGTCATCATGGAGCCGGGCAAGAGCAAGAAGGCGCAGGCGGCCTCGCTCTCGCACACGGGTTCGCTGGCGCCCAACTACCGCGTGCTGGAAATCGCCCTGCAAGGTGCCGGCGCCGTGCAGGCCTACAACGACCGCGAGCTCTTCGGTCTGCTGGAGATTTTGCAGTATGCCAACCACCACGAGTTTGACGGCGAGGTGGCCGTGCTGACCAACGCCGGCGGCGTGGGCGTGCTCACCTCCGACCTCTGCGAGGAGGCGGGGCTCGACCTGACCCGCCCGCACGAGGAGACCATCGCCAAGCTCAAGGCGGTGCTGACGCCGGAGGCCTCGCTGGGCAACCCCGTTGATGTGGTGGGCGATGCCTTGGCCGACCGCTACGAGAATGCCCTGCGCGTGCTCTGCGAGAGCGGGCAGTACAAGAACATCCTCGTGCTGCTGACCCCGCAGCGCGTCACCGATCCCACGGGCACGGCGCAAGCCATCGTCAAACTGGCACCTCAGTTCAAGAATGTCAACATCTTCTGCGCCTTCGTGGGCGGTGCCCGCGTGGAGGAAGGCCGCCGGATTCTCGCCGACAATCATGTGTTGGTCTACGAGTACCCGAACGATGTGGTGCGCCTGCTCGGCCTGCTCAAGGGGCAGATGGCCTACAAGGGCAAGAAGCTCGCCACCGTGGAGACGCAGGAGCTGCCCGCGGATCTCAAGCAGCAGGTGAGCGATGCCAAGGCCGCCGGCCTGGCCTCCCTCCCGCAGGTGACGGTCAACGCACTCATGCAGCACTACGGCATTGACTTCCCCAAGAGCGGCAACTTCACCGACAAGGCCGAGGCGCTCGCGTTCTGCAAGAGCATCTTCCCGAACGCCGTCGTGCTCAAGCTCTCCGCCCCCGATGCTCTGCACAAGACGGAGATGAAGGGCATCTACCTCAACATCAACAGCGAGGAGAGCTTCAACGAGGCTTGGAGCGGGCTGTGGGGTTCCATTGAGAAGTTCCAACTCAAGGGGGCTTCCGTCCTCATTCAGGAGATGATCACCAAGGCCACGGAGACCATCATCGGCGTCAACAGCGACAAGAACTTCGGCCGCGTCATGGTCTTCGGCACCGGCGGCATCTACACCGAGGTCATGCGCGACACGACGATGCGCATCCTGCCCTGCGAGGACTTCGATGCCATGATCCGCGAGACCAAGGTCGGCACCATCCTCAACGGTGTGCGCGGCGAGGCGCCCAAGGCCGTGGGTCCGCTGGCCGACACGCTCCGCAAGGTGCAGCAGCTCGTGCTGGAGGTGCCCGAAATCACCGCCATCGACGGCAACCCCGTACTCGTCACCGCCGACCGCGCGGTGGTGGTCGACTTCAAGATGCTGCTCAAGTAATACGGGCAAGCCACCCCACAAACTTACACCGCCCCGAGACTCATGCTCTCGGGGCGGTTCTTTTGCCATTGACTGTTTCGGATGTCCATGTTATAAGCCCCCCGGCATGAACGCCCACGGTTCCCTCACGCAACAAATAACACGCTTTATCTTGGTCGGCGTGGGGGCTACTCTCGTCCACTGGAGCGCCTACCTGCTCATCAACCTTCTCTTCGGGCTCACGGAAGCGCGACCCCTCGGGCTGCAACTCAGCTATGCCGCCGGCTACCTCATCAGCTTTGTCGGCAACTATATCGCCTCCCTCAAATGGACCTTCCGCACTCAGGGCAGCGTATCCAAGGGGCTGGGTTTTGCCCTGAGTCACCTCATCAACTTTGCGTTGCACATGGGGTTGCTGCGCCTCTTCCTGTGGCTCGGGGTCGGCCCGCTCATGGTGCGCTTGCTGCAAGGCGGTCTGCCGACGCTGGCAGCGGCATTCCCTCAGCTCAACAAACCGGAGGCTCTGCTTCCTCTGCCTGTTTTTTGCGTGGTCATCCCCATCAACTTCATCCTCGTGCGCTACTTTCTCACCCGAAAATCATGAACACGTTTTTCAAACTCTACGCTTCCGTGCGGGACAAACTTGTCATGCTCCGTCCCCGCGCAGGCATTGTCGCCGTTCTGCTGGCCTTGCTGTTCATGCTGCTCATCCGGCCGTGGACGCACATTGACACCTTGGAACTCAGCTTGGGACTCACATGGGACGGGGGATCGCCGCAACTCATCTACATTGGGCACTTACTCTCCTACCCTCTCTACTATGCACACCAAATATTCCCATCGATCGAACCGATCTCCGTCATTTTGGTGTTGACCTATCTCCTTTCCGTCGGTGTCATTGTTCACAGCCTGTTCGGACAACGCGATCATCGCATCGGCAATTGGGGCGGACCTACCGTCCTTGTTCTCTGCGTGTACCTTTTGGGGAACAATGCCACAACCATCTTTTACCCCCTTATTTCCTATCTGGGTATTGCGGCGACTCTCCTTGCACTCAACGATCGTCCCCGCTCCTCTCTGCTGCGGTGTTGCCTTCTTCTTGCCCTCTTCACTCTCTCAGCAGGCATTCGCGTAGATGCCTGCATCGGTATTCTCCCGTTCATCGGACTCCTGTTCCTGAGCTCACTGCGCGTTCGGTGCTATCAGAAGAGTATCCTCCTTGGCCTGATGGGCTTCATCTGCCTGATATTCAACTTCATATCCCCCCTGCTCTCGGTCACTGACTACGGACAAACGGGAGAGCAGTATTCCGTCCACGACATCAACAAATGCCGCATCAGTGTTTATGATTACCAGGATTGCTCAGGAATCGATAAAAGCCACGCATACGCTGCACTGAACATCACCCCAAACGATTTGGAACTGTACGAGGACTGCGTACCGCTCGACAATCGGCACACGGATCAACATTGGTGCAAAGCGCTCACGGAATTAAGGAAGCAGGGAAACGGCATTCCCGACATCACCCCTACCCTAATACAAACACGCTTGCAAAAGCATGGGAAACGGTGGGGATGGCGACCGTTCTTTGTAAACAACTTCCTCATCATGTTGATGGCTCTGGCGGGTTCACGCAAAGCCCTCAACCTCGCGTTGGCTCTCACGCATCTACTTCTTTCCCTGTATCTCGTCGTCCTCCACGGTCGCTACGGAGGTGCTGCCCCCGACTCGCTCTTTCTGTTGACAGCGTTGCTCCTCCTTCCCGATCTGCGCCACCTCAATTCCGGCGACCTTTCCCTGTTCCGCAAGCTCACGGCCGGCGTCCTGATTCTTGCCGCCCTCTACGGCTTTGCGCGCACTAACGCCTCTCATCTTGTCAAAGACATGCGCCGAGAGACCCGGCGAGAGGCAACAAAGATCGTCATTCGCAACGAATGCACAACGCATCCCCAAAACGTATACCTCATCAATCTCGGATTGCAGGCCGACATTCTGAAGCGTTTCTCTCTCCGATCTGATCACTATCAACTCGGAAGCAATGTTTTTCACTATGCCGGCTGGGGAGTTTGGCTACCCGCCCACCAACTTGCCCTCCTGCATCAAACCGGTGAGAGCAATCTCGAGAAGATCATGCAATCCCCCAATTGCTATTTGATTGAACGCGCAGCCAAGGATAACACTCAGGAGCCGCCTGAAAAACTCCAACGCCTGTGTACCATGCAGCTTGAACATCACCGCAAGAATGTCCGCTGCGTCCCGGTTCGCAAGCTCTCCGAAGATGTCGTGCTGTACCAGTTCCGCGAGGTGATGCCGGACGGCACCACCGCTGCCGCGCCCGAGCCGACTGCTCAGCCGCGGGAATAACGCTCCTGCGCCTCCCGCAAAATCCGCTCGGCAGTGGGCACATCGAAGAAATCGCCCACCTCCGTCACCTTGTCCTGCAAGCGCTTGTAGGTCTGGAAGAAATTGCGAATCTCGTTCAGGTAGTGCGGTGGCAAGTCGGCGAGGCTGTTGACATGCTCGTAGCGCGGGTCTCCCACGTTGACCGCCAGAATCTTCACATCCGGCTCCCCACCGTCAATCATATCCATGCCGCCGATGATGCGGCAATCCACATAGCAACCGGGGAAGGTAGGCGCCGAGGTGAACACCAGAATGTCCAGCGGGTCGCCGTCGAGGTAGCGTGTGTGCTCCACAAAGCCGTATTCCGCCGGGTAGTACACACTGGAATACAACACACGGTCGAGCTTAATCTTCCCCGTGCGCTCGTCCACCTCGTACTTGTTGCGGCTGCCCATGGGAATCTCAATGCGCGCTTCGATGGTCTTCATACTCCCAGCGTACAAAAACGGCTGCGCCCTGTCAAGCCCGCAGCGACTCGCCCGCGAGCTTCGTGCAGCGAAGCTCGCGCAGATCATCATCGAACTCCAGCACCAGCGGCAGCCCCGCCGGCAGCTCCGGAACCGCCGCTGTCGGACGCAGACGCCGCACCAAGGAAAGCAAGGCACGCAGGCAGGAATCATGCGCCACGACCAGCAGTACGCCCCGATGGCGCAGCACGGGCGCCATCGCCTCCTCCCAGCAGCGCCGCATGCGCGCCAACACATCGGCGAAGGACTCCGTAGCCGGCAACTGCCACGGCTCCAGCGCCACATAGCGCGGGTCGGCATCGCAGCGGCGCGCATCCCCGGGCGGCAGCGGCGGGGGCGATTCATCGTAGCTCCGCTGCCAGCGCTGCAACTGCGCTGCGCCGAAGGATGCCGCCGCCTGAGCCCGGTTCACCCCCTGCAAGACGCCCTCGTGCTTGGCGTTGAGGCGCCAGTCCTTCAGCAGCGGAATCCACGACAAGCCCATCTCGTGCAGCACGATGGCCGCCGTCTCAATCGCCCGGGAGAGCACCGAGGTAAACGCCACGCGAAACTCCGGTCCCGTATCGCGCAGCAGTCGCCCGGCCAGCGCCGCCTCCCGGCGACCGCGCTCCGACAGCGGCACATCCGTCCATCCGGTCAGCCGATTCTCCTCATCCCAAACCGATGCACCATGCCGCAGCAACACCAAGGTCTTCATGCCGCATGAGACAAATAACGCCGTTCTCCTGCCTGCAAAACAGGCGGATTTTCCTCGTCTTTTGCGGGGGAACATCATCCGCGCGGTCAGAGTTGGCACTTGGCAAGCGGAGCGGCATCTGCCATAATGCAGCGCATGAGCGGTGCGGCTCTGCAACAGGGCATGAAGCAAAACATGGTGGCCACCGCCGCCATGCAGCAATTCATGCGCACCCTGCAAGCCACCACCGCCGAGCTGCAGCAGCTCGCCTCCCAAGCGATGGCCGCCAACCCCGCCTTGGAGGAGCTGCCGCCCCCCGAAGAGGAGGACGATACAGCTCCCCTCGACCGCGAAGCCACGCGCCGCCACGATCTCTTTCTGGACAGCCTGACCGAGGAACCCACCCTGCGCGAGCATGTCGCCGAGCAGCTGCGCCGCAGCGGGCTGGAACCCCCGGTCGAACAGGCGGCGCTGCAGCTGGTCGACCATCTGAGCGCGCAGGGGCGCTTCGACGACAGCCCCGAGGAGCTCTGCCGCGGGGAGCAGCTCGCCCCGGCCGACTTCCTCCTGGCCCTCAGCGCCCTGCGCGACTGCGACCCGCCCGGGGTGGGCGCGTTTGACCTGCGCGACAGTCTCATGCTGCAACTGGAACGCGCGGGCGAGAGCGAGGGGCTGCCCATGCAGCTGCTGCGCGAACACTGGGAGGCGCTGGTGCGCCACCGCTACGCCGATGCCGCACGAGCCCTCGACTGCACGGAGGGCGAAGTCGCCGCCGCCGCGCAGCGCATTGCCCGCCTCGACCCCGATCCCGGCAGCCGCTTTGCACGCACGGAGCGCGATGTCATCCGCCCCGACCTGCTGGTGGATGCTCAGCTGCATGTCACCCTCACGGGAGAGCAGGTGCCGCACCTCACCCTCTCCCCCGCCTACCGCGAGCTGATGGCCGAGCGCGCGGAGGATGCCCCCCTGCGCCGTTACCTCTCGCGCTGCTTCCGCGAGGGGCGCGAGTTCATCCGCGCGGTGGAGGAGCGGCAGCGCACCCTGCTGCTGGTAGCGCGTGCCATCGTCGCACGCCAGCAGGACTTTTTCCGCCGGGGACCGGCCCGGCTTGTCCCGCTCAAGATGGAGCAGATTGCGGCGGACACAGGGCTGAGCATCTCCACCGTCTCGCGCGCCGTCAACGGCAAATACCTCGGCTGCACCTTCGGGGTGTGGGAGCTGCGCCGCTTCTTCTCCCAAGCCCTGCCCGCCGCCGAGGGCAACGAAAGTGCCCTCTCCGCCGAAACCGTGCAGGCACGCATCCGCACCCTCATCGCCGCCGAAGACCCGCGCCACCCGCTCTCCGATGCCAAAATCGAGAAAGCACTCGCCGCCGAGGGGCTCCGCATTGCGCGCCGCACCATCGCCAAGTATCGCGACCAGATGAAAATCCTGCCCACCTCCCTCCGCCGCCGCTCATGACCACCGACCAAGAACGCCGCATCCTGCAACTCTTCGGTCTGAGTGCGCTGCGCCCCGGCCAGCGCGAGCTGCTGGCGCGGGCGCTGGCGGGGCAAAGTGCGCTGGGCGTGCTGCCGACGGGACACGGCAAGAGCTTGGTCTACCAGGCTGCGGCAGCGCTGCTGGGCGGCGTCTCCGTCGTCATCTCGCCGCTCATCGCCCTCATGCGCGACCAGTGCGCGGCGCTGGCTGTGCGCGGCATCCCCGCCGCGCGTTTCGACTCCACCCTCGCGCCCGCGCAACGCGCTGAGGTGCTGCAAGCCCTGCGCAACGGCAGCCTGCGTCTGCTCTACCTCGCTCCCGAAGCCTTGCAGAGCCCTGAGCTCGATGACGCTCTGCGCGCCGCCCCGCTGAGCCTCTTTGTGGTGGACGAGGCGCACTGCGTCTCGCAGTGGGGCCACAGCTTCCGCCCTGACTACCTGCAGCTGCCGCCCTGGTACCGCCGCTACGCCTTCCGCAGCCTGCTGGCACTCACCGCCACGGCCCCCCCCCCTGTGCAGCGCGACCTGTGCGAGACCTTCGGCATCCCGAGCGAGGCGGTGATCGCCCTCCCCCCCGACCGCCCCAACATCGAACGCCGCGTGTTGCCCACGGCGGAGAGGCGCGCCGAGCTGCTGAGCGTTCTCCGCGACCCCGCCCGCCTGCCCGCTATCGTGTACTGCCGCACGCGGCAGGAGACGGAGGATATCGCCGCCGAACTGCAGCGGGCGGGGCTGCCCGCCGTGGCCTACCACGCGGGGCAGAGCGCCGAAACCCGCAGCGCGTTGCAGGATGCCTTCCTCGCCAACCGCCATCGCATCCTCGTCGCGACCATCGCCTTCGGCATGGGGGTGGACAAGCCCGATGTCCGCAGCGTGGTGCACTACAGCCTGCCCTCCTCGCCGGAGTCCTACCTGCAGGAAAGCGGGCGCGCGGGGCGGGACGGCGCCCCGGCTCTCAGTCTCGTGCTCTTGCAGGGCGATGATGTGAC
>JBJEVK010000056.1:0-18923 GCA_051884295.1 Akkermansia sp. | reverse complement strand
GCCTAAAATGAAGTTGTTTTCGCTTTGTCGCATTTAGTCTTGCAATTCAGCCCCCCCCTTGACAATCGCCCCGGCGGGTGTATACTGCCGCGCGTGTTCCCCTTGGCATCAACGGTCTTGAGACTCAGCCCTCTGCACGGGTTCAGCCTGCTGCTGACGCTCGCGCTGGTCATCGGAGCGGGCATCGCGCGAAGCCGTCGGCAACGGGGAGCGGCGGACTTCAGCCTCGGCGGGCGGCAGTCGGGTGCCGGGCTCGTGGCGGGAGCCATTGTCGGCTCGTCCGTCGGCGGCGGGGCCACCATCGGCACAGCCCAGCTCGCCTACCAACACGGCATGGTTGCCTGGTGCTTCACGCTGGGCATGGGGCTCGGGCTTGTCCTCCTGGCGCTCTTTCTGGCCAAGGCGCTGCGCCACAGCGGGCTGGAAACCGTCCCCCAGTATCTGGCGAGCTGCTACGGACGCGCGGCGGAACCCGTGGTCAGCCTCATCTCCTGCCTCGGCATCTTCTTCGCCTGTGCCAGCAGCATGCTGCCCGGCATGAGCCTGCTGAGCGCCCTCTTCGGGCTCAGCCCCGATGCCGCCGCCCTCCTGTCCGTCCTGCTGATAGCCGCCTACATCCTTGTCGGCGGGCAGCGCGGCGCCGGCATCAGCGGCATGCTCAAATCCGCCCTGCTCTGGGTGGGGCTGGGCATCGCCGCCTGCAGCGCCTGCCGCGGCAGCGACCTGCACGCCGCCTGCTCCTTCTCCCTGCTCTCGCGCGGCGGGGGCTACACCCTCAGCTGCCTGGGCGCTACCGCCGTGGGCATCATGACCGCGCAAATGTACATCCAAGCCATCTTCTCGGCTCGCTGCGAGCGCGCCGCCGTTCAGGGTGCGCTGCTGGGTGCCGCGCTCACCGTCCCCGTGGGGCTCATGGCTACCCTCGTGGGCATGCGCATGCGCCTGAGCCACCCCGAGCTCGCCGCCTGCCCCCTGCTGGCGCTGCCGCAGTTTCTGCTCACAGAGCTCCCCCCCTGGCTCGGCGGTGCCACTCTGGGAGGACTTGTCCTCGCCATCATCAGCTCCGCCGCCGCCCAAGCGCTCGCCATCGGCACCATGGTCTCGCGCGACCTCGCCGCCGGGCTGCTGGGTGTGCAGCGCGACCGCACCCTGCTCGGCATCAACCGCGCCACCCTCGTCCTGGCCGCGGCCGCCGTGGCACTCTTCTGCCGGGTCAACCCGGATGCCTCCGTGCTGGTGTGGAACTACCTGTCCATGGCGCTGCGCGGGGGCGGCATCTTCCTGCCCCTGCTGCTGGCCGTCCTCACGCGCGGACGGATCGTCCGTCACATCAGCGGCGCCTGGGTGCTGAGCACCATGCTGATCTCTACCGCCGCCGCACTCGCTGCGAGCCTCTGCACCGAGTCCCCGCCCGTCGGCATCGGGCTGGCCGTCAGCGCCCTGCTGCTCGCCCTCGGCGCGGGGCGGAATGCGCTTGCCCGCCGCCGGGGGCTATGATACAATGCGGGCATGCCGAGAATTGCCCTCCTGCAGCTGGAGGCGGCCGCCGAGCCCGCCGAGAACAAGAAACGCCAGATGGCGGCCATTCGCCGCGCCGCTGCCGGCGGGGCGCAGATTGTCTGCACGCAGGAGATGTGCACCACCCTCTACTTCTGCCGCACGCAGGATTGCGCGCTCTTCGACAGCGCAGAACCCATTCCCGGCGCTTGGACAGAGGAGCTGGGCGAGCTGGCGCGTGAGCTGGGCATCGTCATTGTGGCGGCGGGCTTCGAGAAGCGCGCCACCGGGCTCTACCACAACACGGCCTGGGTCATCGATGCAGACGGCTCCTTCCTCGGCAGCTACCGCAAGATGCACATCCCCCAGGATCCCGGCTTCGAGGAAAAATTCTACTTCACCCCCGGCGATCTGGGCTACAAATGCTTCGAGACGCGCTACGGGCGCATCGGCGTGCTCATCTGCTGGGATCAGTGGTACCCCGAGGCCGCGCGGCTCACGGCCATGCAGGGCGCGGAGATTCTCTTCTACCCCACGGCCATCGGCTGGATTCCCGGTGAGGAGGCTCTCTACACCGCGCAGCACACGGCCTGGGAGACGGTGCAGCGCGGTCACGCCGTCGCCAACGGCTGCTATGTCTGCGCCGTCAACCGCTGCGGGCGCGAGGGCGAGACAACCTTCTGGGGGCAGAGTTTCGCGGCGGACTACTGCGGGCAAATCATCGCCAAGGCTCCCGTGGAGGGCGAGTCGATTCTCTACGCCGACCTCGATTTGGAGGCGCTGGAGGCGCACCGCCGCATCTGGCCTTTCTTCCGCGACCGCCGCATCGATTCCTACGGCGGCATCACGCAACGCTGGGGTCGATGACGCCCGCCTTTCAGTACCCCGACCTGCCCATTTCGCGCCGCCGCCGCGAGATTACGGAGGCGCTGCGCCGCCACCGCGTCATCATCGTGGTGGGCGAGACGGGCAGCGGCAAGACGACCCAGCTGCCCAAGATGGCGCTGGAGGTGGCGGGCGAGCGCCGCGGCATGGTGGGCTGCACCCAGCCGCGCCGCCTGGCGGCGGTAAGTGTGGCGCGCCGTTTGGCGGAGGAGACAAACAGCGAGACGGGCGGCTTGGTGGGCTACCAGGTGCGTTTCGATGACCGCACGAGCGCGGAGACGCGCATCAAGCTCATGACGGACGGCATTCTGCTGGCGGAGACGCAGAACGACCCCGACCTGCGCCGCTACCACACGCTGATTGTGGACGAGGCGCACGAGCGCAGCCTCAACATCGATTTTCTGCTGGGCTACATGAAGCTGCTGCTGGATCGACGGCGCGATCTGAAGCTCATCATCTCCTCCGCCACGATGGATGCCGCCGCCTTTTCGGCGTTTTTCGGCGGGGCGCCCGTCATCAATGTGGAGGGGCGCACCTACGGGGTGGAGTTCCACTACATGCCGCCGCGCAGCGCGGATGAGGAGCTGCCCGACCATGTGGCGCGGGCGGTGGAGTGGCTGTCGTCCTACGATGAGCGGGGCGATGCGCTTGTCTTTCTGCCGGGGGAGCGCGAAATCCGCGACTGTGCGGAGGCGCTGGAGCGGCTCGACCTGCCCGCCACGGATATTCTGCCGCTCTTTGCCCGCATGGGGCTGGCGGAGCAGCAGCGCATCTTCAGCCCGCAGCGCGGGCGGCGGCGCATTGTGCTGGCCACGAATGTGGCGGAGACTTCGCTCACCATCCCGGGCATCATCTACGTCATCGACAGCGGACTGGCGCGCATCTCGCGCTACCTGCCGGGGCGGCAAATTCAGCGCTTGCAAATCGAGCCCATCTCGCAGGCGAGCGCGCGCCAGCGCGCGGGGCGCTGCGGGCGCGTGACGGAGGGTGTGTGTATCCGCCTCTATTCGGAGGAGGATTTCGAGGCGCGCGAGCCCTTCACCGACCCCGAAATCAAGCGCAGTTCGCTGGCGGGGGTCATCCTGCGCATGGCGGATCTGCACCTGCCGCCGCCGGGGGAGTTCCCCCTGCCCGACCCGCCGAGCCCGCGCCTCATCAACGAGGGCTACAAGACGCTGCGCGAGGTGGATGCCATCGACCGCCAACGCCGCCTGACGCGCACGGGTGCGCGCCTGGCGAAGCTGCCGCTCGACCCGCGGCTGGGGCGCATGCTGCTGGAGGCCGAGCGCGAGCAGGCGCTGCCGGAGCTGCTGGTCATTGTGGCGGGGCTCAGCGTCATGGACCCGCGCGAGCGCCCGCAGGAGGCCGCCGCCCAGGCCGACCAGGCCCACGCCGCGTGGAAGAACGAGGAGAGTGATTTCCTCGCCATGCTGACGCTCTTCCGCGCCTCGCTCGACTGCACGGAGGGAGCGCGGCTGCGCCGCAACAAGCTGCGCAAGTGGTGCAGCAAGAACTATCTCTCCTTCCTGCGCATGGTTGAGTGGCACAATTTGGTGCAGGACTTGGGCAGCTCGCTGGGCGAGACGCTGCGCTGCCGCATCCCCGCGCTGCCGCCCGAGGCGCAGCAGGCGCGCTCCGAGTGCATCCACCGGGCGCTACTGGCGGGCGCGCCGCTGCAAATCGGCTTTTGGCGCGCGGAGGACAAGGTGTACCGCGGAGCGGGCGGGCGCGATTTTTCGATTTTCCCGGGTAGCGGGCTCTTCCGCCGCCGCAAGCGCGCGGAGTGGCTCATGGGCGCCGAGCTGGTGGAGACGAGCCGCCTGTTCATGCGCCGCTGCGCCGTGCTGGATCCCGCTTGGATCGAGCAGGTGGCACCCCGACTCTGCGCGCACCACGCCTACGATGCCGCCTGGGACAAGGCTGCCGGGGTGGTCTACGCCAAGGAACGCGTGACCTGCGGCGGGCTGACCATCATCGACGGGCGGCGCGTGAGCTACGCGCGCTACAACCCCGAGGGCGCGCGCGACATCATGATCCGCGACGGCATCATGGCAGGCGAGCTGCGCGACACCCCGCCCTTTGTGCAGCACCTGCAAAACATGCGCGAGCGCGTACGCACAGTGGAGAGCAAGCTGAGCCGCCGCGACCTCATTTGGTGCAGCGAGGGGGTGTTCCGCTTCTTGGCCGAGCGCATTCCCGCCGAAGTGTGCAGCGAAAAAGCCCTGCGGGCGTGGCGCAGCACGGCGGAGAAGAAGAACCCGCGCCTGCTCTTTGTGCCGTACGAGGACTGCGTGTACCCCGGCGAGGACGAGGCGCCCGCCGACCTTTACCCCGACATGCTGCGCTGTGCGGGGGAGACGTACGAGATCTATTACAACCACGCGCCGGGGGAGGCGGACGACGGGGTGACGCTGGGGGTGCACATCGACCAACTGGAGGCGCTGCCCGATTGGCTGCCCGGCTGGGGGGTGCCTGCTCACCTGGCGGCGAGGGCGGAGCTGCTGCTGCGCACCCTGCCCAAGGATGTGCGCGCGTTTCTCATGCCCATCTCCGGCGCGGCGGATGATTTCTTCGAGCTGTGGTACGATCGCGAGCCCGACCGCCCGCTGACGCAGGCGCTGGCGGAGTTTGCGGCGCAGCGCAGCGGCAAGTTCTGCAACGCCGGCCAGTTCGACACGCAGAAGTGGCCGCCCGAGTTCGTCACCAAGATCTGGGTCTGCGACGATGCGGGGCGGGAGCTGGCGCTGGGCACGGATGTGCCCGCCCTGCGCGAGCGCTTGGGCGATTACCGCCAAAAGCGCTTTCACCACCGGGCGCAGCAGCATTTTTCGACCACACCGATGACGCGATGGGACTGCGGCACCCTGCCCGAGCAGGTGGAGGTGGGCAGCGGCGCGGGCTACCCCGCGCTGGTCGAGGACAGCGAGCGCGCCGTGAAGTTACAGGTATTCCCCACGCCCGAGGCAGCCGCAGCGGCGCACCGCGCGGGGGTGCGGCGGCTCTTCCTGCTGCGCCACGGCGATTTTGTCAACAGCATCCGCAAGCGGCTCCCCATCCGCGACATGGCTGCCAAGCTGGCGATGAGCACGCTGGGCGCACAGCCCAAGCAGAATGTGCAGGAGACGCTGTGGGCGGGCATTGATGCCGCCCTGCCGTCCCTGCCCCGCAGCGCGGAGGAGTTCGAGGCGGCCTGCCTGCGCGTGCGCGAGCGCCTCTACGACACGGTGGCGGGGCCGCTCGCCAAGCTCTGGGAACAGTTGGCCGCTGCCGATGCGGCGGTGCGCGGCTACTGCCTGACGGCGGGGCGCGAGCGCTACGGAGCCGCCATCGCGGAGGATGTGCAGCAGCAGTGGGGCTGGCTGACGCGCCCCGGCTTCCTGAGCACGCTGCCGGCGGGGGCGCTGACCGACCTCTCGCGCTACCTGCGCGGCGTGCAGGAGCGGCTGGCGCGCATCGCGCAGCAGCCTGCCGCCCGCGAGCTGGAGCGCATCGAGCGCTTCCGCGCCGTCGCGCTGCCGCACTTTGCGGGGGAGTACGCCCGCCACCCGCACGACCCGGCGTGGGTCGCCTACGGGCTGCTGTTGCAGGAGTTCCGCCTGAGCATTTTCGCGCCGACACTCGCAGTCAAGGGGCGTGCCTCGGCCAAGAAGCTCGAAGCCGCTGCCGCCCGGCTGCGCTGACGCGCCGCACGGGAAGCCCGCACGGCGCGTCGGAAAAGCTCCCATGGCGGGGCACACTCAATAGCCCGAGCTCATCTCCCCCGGAGCAATGGGCAGGGTGTCCCCGGGGTGCAATCCCTCCCACGCGAAGGGAAGCTCGCGACGGAAGCGGGAGCCGTCCGGCGCAATGAGCAGCAGCGAGATGCACTGCTCGCCCTTCCCCACATTCTTCAGGCGGGTGAGCTCCGCCAGCGGCATCTGCACCGCGACGCGCTGCATGCCCTGCTCGGGGCCTCCGATCTCCTGCATGGGGAAGGCCACATTGTCGTAGTCCTGATTGACCACAAAGGGCGGGTCTTGGATGTAGGCGTTGACGCGGTAGCCCGCGGGGATTTGCAGCGAGACATCCAAGCTCGCGCCCGTGTAGCGCACCGTCAGCCCGCGCAGTTCGGGGCGTTCCTGCGTGCGATAATACTCGATACCGCTGTCGGCCGGAGCAAAGACCTGATTGCGATCCAGAATGCGCGCCGAAGCGGGGGTCAGGAAGGTCGCGCTGCGCCCGAAGGTGTAGTTGCCGCTCTCCATCAACGGCGTACCCAAAGCCGCCCGCTCTGAAGCCGTGCCGTCGTTGTGCGGCAGATTGAGCCCATGGCCGAGCTCGTGCGCAAAGCCGCCGTACCACTTGGTCATCAGACGCCCGCGCAGGCTGTCCTCGCCCAGATACTTGAGGTCGAAATGAGCGTAGTCCAGCGCAAAACAGTTTTTGCCGAAGCCGAAAAAGGGAACGCCGCCGGGACGCTCATCATGGTATTCCTCGTTGTAGAAGGTCGGCATGATGACGAAGGTGTGCTCGCTGCGCTTTTTTTCGGGGTGAGCCTCGAAAAAGGCATCGATCTCGCGCAGGCAGTTGATGGCTCCCTCGCCGCTGTAGGCATAGTCGGTCTGCGGACGCTTGCCGCGCAGCAACACGATCTCCACCTTGCCCTCGGGTGTCATGGGAAGCCCGAAGGAACGCAGGCCGTAGCCGTTGCGCGCCATCTCCCGCCCATAATACTGCTGCAAATAAATCAGCAGATCGCTCAGGCGCTGCTCGTAGCCGGGCACGGGTTCCACCCCGTCAGCGACAAAGTAAATCACGTTAAGTTGGTGCGCCGAGGGAGCAATCTCTGACAGAGGATTCGGCATCTCCGCCGCGACGACAGGCTGCGTGAGCCCCACCAGTGAGGCCGACAGCGCAAGGGAAAGCATGTAGCGTCTCATGCGCCCATTCTAGCAAAATAACCGCCTCGGCGGCAAGTCTCATTCCTGACTTCCGGCCACTCGCTCGGCAGAAAAAAGCGACCGATATCCCCCACCGGGGCATCGGTCGCGATGAGAAACAGTGTGGCTGTCGGCTTAAAGAGCCAGGCGACGCAGTCGCCCGACGATATTCTCCTTGGAGGTAGCTCCCACAATCGTGTCCTTCAGCTCCCCATCCTTAAAGAAAAGCAGCGTGGGAATCGAGCGGATGTTGAAGTGGTTGCAGAGCTCACCGTTGGCGGCATCATCCACATTGGCCTTGCAGACCTTGGCGGTTCCGGCGAGCTCAACGGCAATCTGGTCAACGATGGGCGAAATCATCTTGCAGGGGCCGCACCAAGTTGCCCAAAAGTCCACAAGGACAGGCACCGAAGATTGCAGCACCTCCGTCTCGAAATTACTTCCTGAAATTTGAATGGCCATGAAGATGAGAGTGCCGCAGGCACCCGATGGTTCAAGTTTTTATTCTTCTTCCTCGCCGGAATCCTCCTCGCCGGAATCCTCTTCCCCCCCCTCTTCTTCCTCAGTCGCAGCCTCCTCGTCGGAGCTCTCCGCTGCCGCAGCATCATCACCGACGGTGGGCCAACCCAAGACGGGCTCGCTGACGCGGGCGATGTTCTGATCAATCTTATACTGCTGGTAAAGCCCGAAGAGAATCACCACAATCGCCACCGCCGTCACCGCCCAAATCGTGGGATGCGTGGGCTTCTCCTCCTCCTCGTCCAAATCGTCAACGGCGGGCTTGGAGAACCCGGCGGGTTTCTTGAAGCCGGCCGGCTTGGGGGAAGTCGCCTTCGCCGCAGGCTTGGCGGCAGGCTTGGCTGCGGGCTTGGGAGTTGCCACCGGCACCGTAGCCGTAGGCATCGCCGCAGGCGCTGCGGGAGCAACAGGCGCTGCGGGAGACGCCACCGGAACGGTCGGCGCCGCAGGAGCAGCGGGTGCCACAGGCGCAGCGGGACGAGCAGGGGGTGCCCCCAGCGGCATCGTCGGGGTCAGGCGGGGAGCCGCAGGAGCCCCGGGAGCCGCCGGGCGCGGAGCCATCGGACGCGGAGCCGCAGGGGCACCGGGAGCCACCGGGCGCGGAGCCGCGGGAGCTGCCGGGCGAGCCATCCCCGGCGCGACGGGGGGAACCGGGCGCGGAGCCGCAGGGGCGACAGGGCGCGGGGCAGAAGGAGGAACAGGCGCAGCGGGGCGCGGAGCCGTGGGAGGAACAGGGGGAGTACTCATAACGTCAGTAAAGTCTTGTGGCCACACAAGCGGCTTTTCTCCAAGAAAGCATTTTTCAGCGAGATTTGCAAGCGGAAAAGATTGTTTCTTCTCTTTTTTTTATCAGTCTCTGCCGCCGATAGCCTCCATCGCTTCACTCACCCGGAGAAAAGCCGCTCGCGAACTCCGACTCCGTCCGAATGGAGCATCATTTAGAAACCTGAACAAGAGGCTCAACCAGCTCTCGATACAAGGCCGGGCGACCTCCCGGCTCCATAGGCTTTTGCCACGAGTCATCCGGCTCTGTCCCAATGGCCCTCAGCGCGCGCACATCAAGGCGCCGCGCCTTGAGGAAGGCTTCCCACCCCGGCAGAATCGAGGTACGCCGGCGAAAACGGAAATTCATCCTTGGCTTCGCCTTCTGAAGATTTAACCCGTACTCCATCAGTGAGAGCGCCAGCGGCAACTCCCCGCGCAGCATCTCGAACTGCCCCCACTGCAGCAGATTAAACGTATAAAAAGCCACCCAATCAGGCGAGCATGTCCAAGGCAAAGGCCCGCGTTCCAAATAGCGGCGGTACACCACCTCAGCCTCCTCATAGCATCCGTGATCCGTCAGTCCTTTTCCCAACATCACCGCCGTGCAAAGCTGATTCGGATTGGCATCCAACACCTGCTGCAGCAGTCTGCGCTCGGCAGCCCAATCGCCGTAGCCCGTCCCCATGCTGTAATAGCAATCCATCAGGCGCGATGAGGGGTGGCGCGGCAGCAGCCTTGCAATCATGGCGCGGCGCTCCGTGGCCTGATCATCCCTGTCGGCAACAGCCAGCTCATTGAAACGCCACTGCTCACGCCATATCTCCTGCGTGCACAAAATCAGCCTGCCCGCCAGCAACACGCCCGCCAGCATCAACAGCGCCAGGCAGGCCTTACCCCATCCGCCCTGCGCGCGCACAGGCACCGTGCGCGCTGAGCGCCGCGCCCGGCGCGCGTAGGGAGAGCCCAACACCCCCAGCGAAAAAGCTGTCATGGCAGCGATGGACATATGGTGCTCAAAATAATCGACCATGCTGCACGCCAGCCATGCACTCAGGCAGAGCAGCGCCAGCGCCGTGAGCGAACGACGCAGCGCCGTCACCTCCGCAGACATCATCGCCCCCATGCCGTGCACCACATGCCCCAGCACCACCGCCAACGCCGCCGCCAGCCCCAGCGGACCGTAATCCACCCAGACCTGCAGGTACTCATTGTGCGCGTAATTCAGCACGTTATGATGCAACCCATACAAGGGCAGAAGCTGCCAGCGAACCCCGCCCGCGCCCAAGCCTTCGGGCGGCACCTGCGGCAACAGTGCGCACACCTGTTTCCAAATGTCGTAGCGGCTGTTGGAATCCAAATCCTCGATAAAGGTCAGCCACTCATTGCCGAACAACAGCTCGTACACGACCACGCCCAATCCCGTCAGCAACAGAAACCCATACAACAGCGTCAGCACCCCGCTGTCCTCATCCGCTGCCATCCGCTGCACCAACGAAAGCCCCGCCAGCCCCACCAGCATCACCGGTCCCAGCAAATACACCGACCGCGTGTGGCAGTCGGCGGAGATCAACACCGCCGCCACCCCCACCATCGCCACCAACAGCCGGAGCATCCCGGCACGCCACCCGCTGCGGCGCAGCCAAAGCGTCGCCGCCACCAGCAGCATCCCCACCACCATCAGGAATGCTCCCGCATGGTTTTTATAGTAAAACAAGGTCACAGGGCGCGTATTATCCCCCGTCGGGGCATGCGCGGGGCGCCCGCTCCACTCCATCGGGATCTCGGGCTGCTGCATCCACCACCAAAACAGCATATTCGCCCCCGCTGCCACCACCAAGGCTCCCATCAGTAAGCGGCAGCGTCTCCCCTGCGCCGCAAACACCCCCGCCACATAAAAAACGATCGCCACCAGCAACAGCCCCGCCTCCTGCCACCCGTCCACCAGCGACGCACTCATCAACGCCCGCCCGACAAAAAGGACGCCCACCCCCAGCGTCACCCACGACAACACCGTCAGGCGCACCATCCTGGCTCCGCGCAACAAGGCCGAAAGCCCCAAAAACAGCACCGCGACCAGCCCGACCATGGTCGGGCATTGCGTGTACGCATTACTGTCCGTCATCCCCATGGAGGCAAGCCACAGCAGAGCCAGCAGCACGGCCGCCACCCGCCCTTGCCATGTTTCCGTCACGCGCATTGAAATCTCCGGACCCGTCATTGCTGACGCATTGTAACAGAACGCTCCCGCCCTGGCAAGCTCTGCCCGGAGCCATGACAGCGAAGCGCCTTGCATCCGCACACCAAGTGTTTATAATCCCGTGTATGCCCATCCCCGCCGTCAGCTCCTGGCTGAGCCCCCTCGAACGCCCGGGGTTGGATGTACCGTTGACAGCCCTCTGCTGGGGCTGCGCCTGCGCCCGACTGATGGGCATTCCCATGCTCACGAACGCCCCGTTGACCGTGACTGTCACCTCGCTGTGGGGGCTCACACTCGGGCGGCGCCTGTGGTGTGCTCTGTGCTCGCCGCAAGCACCGGATGCAGCTTTCTACCGCGGGCACTTGGCCCCCCTGCTCTTTCTGCTCGGCGGTTTGGGGGCGGCAACGCTGTGGATGCTCACGTTTTATGTGGGGCAGCGCTTTTGGGGCTATCTGCTGACGCCTGCATGGCTCGGCATGGTCGGGCTTTTGCTGCCGGGAAAGCAGCTTCGCCGGGTCGGCGAGCTGCTGTGCTGCTGCGCTCTGGCGCAGCTGATGGTCGCCCCCGCCTTCTACGACGGGTTCATGACAACACCTCTGCACGCCCTGTTCTGCGCTCCGGTGTGGTATTTGGGCGTTCTGCTCTTCCTGTTCGACGAGGAGCGGCGCGGCAGCGGCGAGTCGCCCCTCGTCCCCAAACTGAGCCTCTGCCTGCTGCTGGGCGCTTGCCTGCTCTCGCTGAAAACGGCACCGCCCTTTGAGCACGGCCTCTGCCTGAGCGTAGCGGTGGGGGCGGGCTGCCTGCACGGGCTGGGGCGGCTGCACCGCCGCGGTGCTCCCTGCTCCCTACTCCGGGAGCTGCGCTGGGCGGCCGCCCTGCTACCCGCGCTGCTGAGCATGCTGCTCTAGTCCAGAGCGCGCAGCAGCCGCAGCACACGCTCGCCGGGCAACACACCCGGCTCCATGCGGTTCATGACAAAGGCAAAGGAGCGCCCGCTGCCCGGCTCACAGAAAGCGTGGCAGCCCCCCGCCCCGGCGTGCCCGAAACCGCCGTGTCCGAAGAGCGCGGACGGCTCGCACATAGCACCGCAGGTAAAGGCCGTGTGTTGCAGCAGCGTCAGATCCTGCCCGCTGCACATGGGTGTCTGCATCCACTCAAGCACCTGCGCGGGGAAAGGCGAGCCCGGCAGCCGCCCCAGCAGGGCTTGGTAAAACTGCGCCAGCCCGCGCGCCGAGGCCACGCCGCCGCGCGCCGGGCAACCGCAGCCGTGAAAATCCGTGCTGTTGCAGGCGCGCAAATCATCCGCCCCCGTCACGCTGTGAAACGCGCGCGCCACGAGTGTGCTCGAGTCGAAATAGGCGCGGTAGAAAGGCGTGACGGGCAAGGGCGCGCTGAGCTTGGCGTGCTCCAGCACCGCCACGCGAGCCTCCTGCTCCGGCGGCAGGTGGCCGATGTAGAACTCCAGCCCGAGGGGGGCGCGCACACGCAGCTCCCACCAATCGCTCACGCGCTGCCCCGTCAGCGCCTCCATCAGCACATCGAGCAGCGGGCCGTAGGTATGCGGGTGGTAGCCGTGCTGCGGCGGTGTCCATGCGGGAGAAGTCGCCTCCAGCGCGCGGCGACAGGCGGGTCGGTCGTACAAGCTCGCCGGCTGCGCCGTGGCGGCGAGCCCCACCTGGTGCGACAAGAGCTCCCCCACGCGCAGGGACGGCGCGGGGCACTCCGGCCACAGCGCCCCCAGCTCCAGATCGGGACCCTGGGCGCACTCGTAGAGCGCCGTCAGCAGGCAGGCCGCAGAAGCCGCCTTGGTCGCTGAAAAAACGGGCACCAAGGTATCGGGCGTCCACGGTGCACCGCCCGCGCTTCGTTCGCCGCCGCAGAGCGACAGCAGCTCGCGCCCGTCCTGCCACAGGGCGAGCGCCGCCCCGCGCTGCTCTCCCTGTGCCAAACTGCGCTCAAAGGCCTGTTGCAGCGTTGTTGTCATGATAAGGTTGGATGTCGATCACGAACGCCACCTGATGCTCCACGCGAAAGATCACCTCGAAGGGCTTGAGCACCAGGTGATACAGGCGCTGCGCATCCTCCTGGTAGGCGGGGCGGGGATCCTGCGCCAGAGTCTCACGCAGCGCGGTGAGCCAGGGCTCCGCCACGCCCGGCGGCAGCGCGGTGGGCAACTGCACCCCCAGCGTTGCGCGCGGCACGGCGGTGAACCCCGGCGCGGCATCGGGAATCGCATCGCAGTAAGGCACATAGGGCTTGATGTCGTAGATGGGCGTGCCATCCACCATATCCGCGCCGGACACGCGAATGAGCGGCCCCGGCGCCAGCTCCTCGATGCGAACGACCGAGAGCCCCAGACCGTTGGGGCGAAAGGGCGAACGGCTGGCAAACACCCCCACGCGCCGATTGCCCCCCAAGCGCGGCGGGCGCACCGTGGGGTGCCAGCTCTCCCCATTGCGGTGGAAGCCCCAAATGAGCCACAGGTGCGAAAACGCCTCCAGCCCGCGCACCGCCTCCTCGCTGCGGTAGGGCGGCGCAAAGACAATCTCGCTGATGACATGCGGTGCCAAATTTCCCTGACGCGGCACGCCGAACTTATCCGCAAAGGGACTGTGCAGGGTGGCAATCGGCTCCATCACAAACCGAAAAAGTCGCGGAACACCTGATCGTACACCCCGCGCTTGAACGCCGGCAGACAGTTGCGGTCAAAATCGCGGGGCTGCATCCAGCGGTAGCCGTTGAACTCCTTGTGATCCAGCCAGGGCTCGGCGCGATCATCGTGCATGCGGCACAGGAAATAGTGCTGCTCCTGCCCGGCGTAGGGGATTCCCCGCTTGCGCAGCACCCGCTCGCGCTCCTTGGGCGGGTAGTCGTATCGGTAGGGGCCGTGCTCCGCCACCACCTCGTACTCATTGGGGCGAAAGCCCGTCTCCTCCATCCCCTCGCGGCAGGCAGCATTCAGCGGGCTCTCGCCCTTCTTGATGCCGCCCTGCGGGAACTGCCACGCTCCCTTGGGATTCACACGCTCGCAAAACAGGACACTGCCATCGGAGCGTTGGTAGATCATGGCAGCATTCGGTCGGTAGAGTTCCTGAGTCTTCCCTATCATCGGTGTCGATGGCACCATTGTAGCACGAGAGGCGCAGCTTGGCAAGGATTTGCTTACATTCAAGACGCCGAGCATCATCGCTCTCTGTTGATTGTTAATGTATTATCAAACCAAAGGCACATTAGGCTTGAACCTGGGCTCCGCCTGTGCTAGAATGGGGTTATGACGTCTACATCCATCCTGACAGGCGTGCTCTCCCTGAGTTTTCTCGCGAGCGGGCTCTGCCTTGCCGAGACGGCCGATGCTGCGTCCGCGCCGCTTGGCATCACCCAAAACGATACTTCCATCATGATCCAGAACGAATTCCTGACGGTCGAGGTTCAAAAAATCGGTCGCAAGCTGGCCGGCGTTGTGATTCAAGACAAAATCAACGGTCGCAGCTACGATCTCGGCAACGACATCTTCTCCATCCTCGTCTGCGATGAGGAAACAGACGAAGCCTGCTCCAAGAAGGAGTTCAAGGAGACCTTCCACGCCATCACGGCGCACGACTGCAAGATTTCCGACGTCAAGACCGAAGCGCTCGCCCCGGTAGCCGATGCCCGACGCATCGCCGACCGCCACGCCGGGCAGAAAATCACCATTCCCTTTGTCGTGTCTTCCATCGGCCACAACATCACCTGGTGGCTGGAGCTGCGCGAGGGGCAGCCCTATGTACGCGTGGGGCTCGATGTGGTGCCGCAGCAGTTCACCATGCCCGTGCGCAAGGTCACGCTGCTGGATGTCAAGGCTCCCGAGGCTCGCGTGGAAGGCAGCGTGAAGGGCGCGCCCGTGGTCGCCGCCGGCAACCGCCTGTTCGCCGGTGTGGAGCACCCCATGAGCAAGAGCGAGGTGAGCGCCGAGGGCTTCACCTGCTCGCTGGAGCGCACCACCGACCTGCCCTGCCGCGCCAAGAGCAGCTTCTCCGCCGTGCTGGGCTTCACCACCCCCGGGCAGCTGCGCCGCACCTTCCAGCTGGGCTACCTGAACACCGAGCGCGCCCGTGAGTACGCTCCCTTCCTCAACTACAACACCTGGTACGACATCGGCTACTTCACCCCCTACACGGAGAAAGACGCCCTCTCCACCGTCAAGCTCTTCGGCGAGGAGCTGGTGCAGAAGCGCGGGGTGGAGATGGACTCCTTCCTCTTCGACGACGGCTGGGACAACACGGAAACGCTCTGGCAGTTCCACAAAGACCTGCCCGAGGAGTTCCGCAACGTCCGCAAGCTCGCCGAGAGCTACGGCGCCCAACCCGGCGTCTGGTTCTCCCCCTGGGGCGGCTACGGCAAGCCCAAGGATCAGCGTCTGGCGGCGGCCGCCGGCAAGTACGAGACCAACGCCAGCGGCTTTGCCCTCTCCGGCCCCAAGTACTACGAGCTCTTCAAGAAGATGTGCCTGCACATGATTGATGAGAACGGCGTCAACCACTTCAAGTTCGACGGCACCAGCGGCGAATCCGAGCCCGCCAAGGGCTCTAAGTTCGGGTCGGACTTCGAGGCCATCATCCACCTCATCGAGGAGCTGCGCAACCACAAGCCCAACCTCTACATCAACCTGACGACGGGCACCTGGGCATCGCCCTTCTGGTTCGGCATTGCCGACTCCATCTGGCGCGGCAACTGGGACCACGACTTCTGCGGCGAGGGCAGCGAACGCAACCAGTGGATCACCTTCCGCGATGCGCAGATCTACGCCAACAACGTCAAGGTCTCCCCGCTCTTCCCCATCAACTCGCTCATGACCCATGGCGTCATCTACAACAAGGGCGCGCGCGGGCTCAAGACCACGCAGGGCGAGGATCTGGCCAACGAGATCTGGAGCGGCTTCGGGCTCGGCACGCAGATGCAGGAGCTCTACATCACGCCCTCCATGCTCAAGCCTGCGGAATGGGACACGCTGGCAGCCGCCTCCAAGTGGACCAAGGCCAACAAGGAAACGCTGGTCGACACGCACTGGGTCGGCGGCGACCCCGCCGAGCTGGCCGTCTACGGCTTTGCTGCCTGGAGCCCCGCCAAGGGCATCGTGACCCTGCGCAACCCCGCCGCAACGGAGCAGAGCTTCTACCTCGACGCCGCCTCGGTCTTTGAGCTGCCCGCCGGCGCCCCCGTGAAGTACACGCTCAGCTCGCCCAAGGGCGACAAGCTGCCCGCCGAGACGCTCGAAGCCGGCAAGCCGCTGCCCATCAAGCTGGCGCCCTTCCAGGTGCTCGTCATCGAAGCCATCCCGACCAAGTAAGCACGCGGGTTCCCCCTCCCTTTCCGAGCCGCAGCGCCCCCCGCGCTGCGGCTCGTTGCGTGTTCGCGCAATAGAAAGCCCGCAGCAAACGCTGCGGGCCAAGGGGGAAAGGCTTTTCCGTGCACTCAGGCGGGGTCGACCCAGCGGCCGTGGCTCTTGATGAGCTGCACCAAGTGCTCCACAGCCTCCTCCTGCGGGATGTTCAACTCCACCGGGTTGTGCCCCACGTAGAGGTTGATTTTGTTGGGTGCGCCGCCCACATAGCCGAAATCGGCATCGCTCATCTCGCCCGGGCCGTTGACAATGCAGCCCATGATGGCGATTTTCACCCCTTTGAGGTGCCCCGTGGCTTCGCGGATGCGCGCAGCGGCCTGCTGAATGTTGTAGTGCGTGCGTCCGCAGGAGGGGCAGGAGACGTACTCCGTCTTGCTGTAGCGCACGCCCGCCGCCTGCAGGATATTGAAGCCCAGCCGCGCCGCCGCAGCGGGCTCGCTCTCGCGGCGAATGTACACCGCGTTGCCGATGCCGTCGCAAAGCAGCGAGCCGATGTGCAGCCCGCCCGCCAGCGGCGCGCTCAGGCGGCCGCCTGCGTGCAGCGTGTCCTTGAGCACGATGGGATGGCGCGCGGGGATGAGCGCTGCCAGCAGGCGGAAGGCCTGCACGCAGGGCATGCCCACATCGTCCTTCACCGTCACGAGAGTGGCGGGCGCCGTGGCCAGCTCGGCCAGCGCCGCCGAGTCGCGCGGGTCAATCTCCCGCACGCCCAGCGTCTCGTAGGCCGCCTCGGGCATCATGTCCTTCATCTGCGCGGGATCCAGCGCCGCCACCGCCGCCTGCGGCAGCAGCACGCGCACGGGCTCCTGCCCGCCGATGCGGCAGCCGCCCGCTGTCACCGGCTCGCTCACGCGCCTGCGGTACAGGAAGGGGTTGAAGGGCGGCTGCTCAGGCTCTGCGCCCAAGGGGGTCGGCCGCATCAACCCACCCGGTTGGAAGGGCGCCGCCAGCTCAAAGCCCGGCGCCACCTCGCACACGGGATCCTCGGTGAGCGACACGCGCAGGGTATCGCCGATGCCGTCTGCCAGCAGCGAGCCGATGCCCGTGGCGCTCTTGATGCGCGCGTCCTCGCCCTCGCCCGCCTCCGTCACGCCCAGGTGGATGGGGTAGTTCCAATCCTCCCCCTCCTCGGCCAAGCGTTTCACCAGCAGACGGTAAGCCTGAATCATCACCTTGACATCCGAGGACTTCATGGAGAACACCAGGTCGTGGTAGTTGAGCTCGCGCGCCACGCGGGCAAACTCCAGCGCGCTCTCCACCATGCCCTCGGGCGTGTCGCCGTAGCGGTTGAGGATGCGGTCGGAGAGAGACCCGTGGTTGGCTCCCAGGCGCATGGCGCGCCCGTGCTCCTTGCAGAAGAGCACCAGCGGCGTGAAGGCCGCGCGCATCTTGTCCAGCTCGGCCTCGTACTCCGCATCGGTGTAGTCGCGCGCGGCAAATTTTTTCTTGTCGATGAAGTTGCCGGGGTTCACGCGGATTTTTTCCACCCACTTGGCGGCCTCCATCGCGGCATCGGGTTTGAAGTGGATATCCGCCACCAGCGGCACCGTGCACCCCGCCGCGCGCAGTTCGCGGGCGATGTGTTGCAGGTTGGCGGCGTAGACCTTGGTCTGCGCGGTCAGGCGGATGATTTCGCAGCCCGCCTCGGCCAGCTCCAGCGCCTCGCGCACGCAGCCTGCCGTGTCGAGCGTGTCACTGGTGAGCATGGATTGGATGCGGATGGGGTTCTGCCCCCCCAAGCGCAGGTTGCCGATGCTGACCTCGCGGCTCAAGCGGCGCTGATAACTGTACAAACTCGGGCAATGCAGTGGCGTGCTCATGCCCCCCACTCTACTCCCCCGCCCCGGGCATTTCAAGCCCAAAGAGCAGCCAAGAGCGGGCTTTACAGGGAACGCGACTCCTGATATACTGGCGGCGCCGTGAACAAGCGTCTGCCCCTGCTGCTAGGATTCCTGCTGCTCTGCCTGTTGGTGAGCGGCTGCAGCAGTGCGCTGCGCTCGGAAAGCGGGCTCTACGATGTGACCCTGCACCACAGCCTGCTCAGCGGGGTGGACGGGGGCTGGCTGCCCCAACAACGCCTGAAGCCGACCATGCCGGAGAAAGGGTGGATTTTCGTTGCCCCTGTCAGCACGGCGGTCATTGCTGAAAGCCCCTATGCCACCAAGCTTGCCGAGGATCTGCACCGCTACACCTGCGAGTATTTGGAGGCGGCGCTGCAGGAGGTGAACGCGGCCAATCATTCGGATTGGCACATCACGCCGGATGAGCAACAGGCCGACTACCGCGTCGATATGGCCATTGTGCGCTTTCACCGCCAGTACGCCGCCACCCGCGCGGCGGCGCATGTGTTCGGCTGGTTTTCGCCCATTCCCGGGGTGAGCTCGGTGGCGGAATGGCTGGCGAAGGGGAGCATTACGCTGGAGTTGACGATTCGCAATGCCCGCACGGGGAATCTTCTGATAGCGGTCAAGGATTCCAACCCAACGGATGCCCGCTTGTTCAACCCCAAGACTTACAGCGCTACGGGGCAGGCCGAGGCGAATTTGCGCTATTGGGCGCTGGAGCTGGCGCAGCTTTGCCGCGACAGCGCCGCCGACCGCTTGGGGGAGCGCTCGCTGAGGGATATGCTGCACGAGCGCGGTCTGCGCGGGGCATGGCGCGCGAGGCGCGAGGCGCGGCAGCGCGGCAAGCGGGTTGACCGGAACCGGTACGAACCCAGGACATAGGTAACAGAAAAGTACCAGGACACAGGTAACACTTC
>JBJEVK010000055.1:0-4354 GCA_051884295.1 Akkermansia sp. | reverse complement strand
TGGCGAGCCCCGCCGCCTGGATGTTGAGGATGTCCTCGCAGCGCTCGGCTTCCTCCGCCGGGGAGGGCAGGAAGGGGCGCGCGGGCAGGTGGGCATAGCGCAGGTCGCAGGGGGCTTTCAGCTCGCGCAGGGCGATGCGCCGCGCGGGCGGCAGCGCCGCATCCGCGCGGCTGTCGTTGAAGGAGCTCTCGCTCATCCGCGCGGCGCCCAGGCGGGCGCAGTCCACATCGGCATAGATGAGCCCGCCGCCCATGGCAAAGCGCGTGTTCTCGGCCGCCAAGCGCCCGTTGTCGGCGATGAGGGCGTGCCCGCTGTAGACGACATCCTGCGAGCTTTCGCCGGGGCCGACGGAGGAAAAGACGTAGGCGGCGAGGCAGCGCGCGCTCTGCTGCGCCACCAGCGCGCGGCGGTAGGGGGCTTTGCCCGCCAGCTCGTCGCTGGCCGAGGGGTTGAGGATGACGCGCGCCCCTTGCAGCGCCAGCCGACAGCTGGGGGGGGAGACGCTCCACAAATCCTCGCAGATTTCGATGCCGAAGCAGAGCTCGTCGCGGTCGGCAAAGAGCAGGTCGGTGCCGATGGGTACTTCGCCGAAGCCGAGCAGCTCCGTGCTGCGCACGCTCAGCTCGCGGGCGGGGCGGAATTGGCGCTGCTCGTAGAACTCGCGGTAGTTGGGCAGGATGCTCTTGGGCACCAGCCCCAGCACCTGCCCGCGGTGCAGCACCGCCGCCACGTTGAAGAGTGCATCCTGCACCGCCAGCGGCAGGTTGACGATGATGACCGGCTCCAGCCCGGCGGTTTCGGTGGCCAGCGTGGCGAGCCCGCGCAGGGCTGCCTGTTGCAGCGTGGGTTGGAAGAAGAGGTCGCCGCAGCTGTAGCCTGTCAGGCACATCTCGGGGAACAGGACGACATGCGCGTTCTCGGCGGCGGCGCTCCGCACGCAATCGACCACGCTGCGCGTGTTGAAATCGACATCGGCCACACGCACGGCGGGCGTGGCCGCGGCCAGACGGTAGAAACCGAAGGTGCTCATCCCCCTTATTTTGCCAAGAACGGGGCGCTAAGTCAATCCTGCTGTGTCATGTAGCGTTTCTTTGCCCTTGTCGCCTCTGTTTTTTTGTGCTCTAATGGGGGCGTGTCGGTGAGATATACAATTTCGGCTTTGTCGCGGGAGATGGGGCTGTCCGTCCACACCCTGCGCTTTTACGAAAAAGAGGGCATTCTCAAATATGTGGAGCGCACAAAATCGGGTCGACGCATCTACGGCGAGGCGAGCCGCGCGCGCCTGCTGGCGGTGTTGCTGCTCAAGCAGGCGGGGGTCAGCCTGCCGCATATCAAAGAGTTTCTCGATGCGACGGTGGAGGGCTATTCCACGCTGCCGGAGCGCATCGCGATGATGGAAAACGAGCGGAACGCCCTGCTGCAGCGCATGGATGAGCTCAAGCGGGGCTTAGCGATTGCGGAGTTCTTTCTGGACGGCGCGCGCAAGATGCAGCAGGCCGTCGAGCAAGGGGCGGATCCCGAGCAGGCTTTCCCGTTCATGACGCTGAAGGGCGTTTCCGATTTCCCCTTCGAGCGCGACCGCAGCGGGCGTCTGGAGCCGGGTTTCCCCAGCCAGATTGCCGACGAATCTGTCTCTGACCTCAAGCGCGGATGATGCGCTCGGCCGCTTCGCGCGCCCAGGCATCGTCCTCGAGGATGATGGGCAGGCTGCCCTTGTAGTCGCGCGGCGTGGCCTGCTCGAACACGCGCTCCACCGTGCGCCAGATGCCGGGGAAGCTCAGGCGCCCCTCGAAGAAGGCCTGCACAGCCACCTCGTTGGCGGCGTTGAAGATGGCGGGCAGGGTGCCGCCCGTGAGCCCCGCCTGTCGCGCGAGTCGCAGGGCGGGAAAATCCCCCCAACGCGGAGCCTCGAAGTGCAGCTGCGCCAGCTTATCCAGCCGCAGCTGCGGCAGGTGGTTCGCCACGCGCTCCGGCCAGGTGACGGCGTATTGGATGGGGAAGCACATGTCGCTGTGGCTGAGCTGCGCCAGCAGCGAGCCGTCCGCAAACTCCACCAGCGAGTGCACAATGCTCTGCGGGTGCACCAGCACATCCACCTGCTCCATCGGGATGTCGAAGAGCCAGCGCGCCTCGATCATCTCCAGCCCCTTGTTGAAGAGGGTCGCGCAGTCCACGGTAATCTTGCGTCCCATGCTCCAGGTGGGGTGGCGCAGCGCCTGCTCCGGCGTCACCTTCTCCAGGTCGGCAGTCGCCCAGGTGCGGAAGGGACCCCCGCTGGCGGTCAGAATCAGGCGGTTGACCTGCGCCGCCGCGCCGCGCTTGCCTTGCAGGCATTGGAAGATGGCGTTGTGCTCGCTGTCGACGGGTAGCACGGTGATGCCCGCCGCCGCCGCCCGCGCCATGACCACCTCGCCCGCCATGACGAGGATTTCCTTGGAGGCAATGGCCAAATCCTTGCCCGCCTCGATGGCGCGCAGCGTGGGCTGCAGCCCCGCCGTGCCGATGATGGACACCAGCACCATGTCCGCCTCGGGCAGGGCGGCCAGCTCGCAGAGCCCCTGCGCCCCCGTGAGTAGCTCCGTGCCGGGCGGCAGCAGCGCGCGCAGCTCGGCAGCCTTGCGCTCGTCGTACAGGCAGACATGGCGCACGCCGAATTCGCGCGCCTGCGCCGCCAGCGCCTCGATGCTGCTGTGCGCCGCCAGCCCCACCACCTCCATGCGCTCGGGGAGTTCGCGCGCCACCTTGAGTGCGCTGGTGCCGATGCTGCCGGTGGAGCCCAGGATGACGACGCGTCGTTTTCTCATAGCTGCGGGCTATTGTACGTCTCGGCGGGCGGAAAGACAATCACAAAAACAACCTCCCTCCGCCGTACAGCAGCGCCGCCGCACTCAGCAGCAGCAGGGCGGCAATGAGCCCGCGCCGCAGCGGGTGCAGCGTGCCCTGCACGTCGGGAAGCCCGGGCAGGGGCTCATCCGCCATGAACGCGACCCCGCTCTGCCCGCTGTAGAAAATCCCGTGCGGCAGGCGTCGGGCACGGGTGAACATCGTCGTCGGGGCGAGAGCCCACGTCCCGTCCTCGAGGGTGGTGCGCAGGTGCCCAGCGCAGACGGAAAAGCGCCTCGTCTGCGCCGTGCGCTCGCGGATGCGACGGGTGGGTATGAGGAAGCGCCCGTATTCCCACAGCAACAGCAGCCCTGCGATGAGGGTGAGGGGGAGCTTGTCTGCGTTGACGCCCGCTCCGAAAGAGCAGAACAGCAGAGCGCAGGCGGTCAACCGGCGCGGCGGGCAGAGGCAGCGCGCCCATTCGCGCTGCTGCTCGGGGCGGGCGGAGTAGGGGTGCGCCGGGGCATCGCTATGCGGCGGCGGCATGGGTGCGCCGTGGCAGCGTTCGCAGCGGCGGATGGCTGCCTCGAGCGCATCGACTTGCCCGGGGCGCAGGTCCCGCTGCGGCACAAGGAGGGTGAACTGTGCGAACATCAACAGTAGCCCGCTCTTCTGCCGCTGCATGCCTCGGAAGCTCGCCCAGGGGCGGTATTGTTTGATGCCGCTCGCCGGGATTTCCATCAGAATGCCCTGCTCGGTGATGGTGAGGAAGAAAGCCTGTGACCGATAGGGAAGGCGTCGATACAGCAACAGGGCAAAAACGAGGGCACATGCCGCCAGACCGCTGCCGAAGGCAGTGGCGGAGGATGCGGAAATCCCCTCATCGGGGAATATCAGGCTAAGGATGCCGAGCAGCAGCAGCGCACTTAGCAACAGAGCCTTCCCCCACGCACGAAGGAGGCAGTTGAACCATCGGCGGCGCGTCATCGGCGGGATTCGGACAGTCATGGCGCCAGTGTATCATTCGTTCTCATGCACGACAAGGCAAAATCATCTTGACTCGTCGGCGGCGATGTGTTATTTGCGGTGGTATGTCAACCTGCACTCAACCCACCGCTTGTTACAATCCCATCACGGCCTATGTCAGCTTCTGGAAGCGCTATGCGCTGTTCAGCGGGCGTGCCTGCCGCTCGGAGTTTTGGTATGTCTTCTTGGTCAACACGATCATCAGCTTGGTCTTGCAGGCTCTCGGCGACTCGGATGGGGGAATCCTTGGCACTCTGTATGGTCTTGCCACCATTATCCCCGGTCTGGCTCTGTCTTTTCGCCGCCTGCACGACATTGGCAAGAGCGCTTTGTGGTTGCTGATGATGTTGATTCCCCTGGTCGGTGCAATAGCGCTCCTGGTGATGCACTGCCTGCCGAGTGAGGATGGCGCCAACCGCTACGGCGAGGGACCGCTCCCCCCGGCTAACTGAGTGTTGCTTTTCTCTGCGTGGGGGCGGGAGCCGGTCGGGCTCCCGCCCTTGCT
>JBJEVK010000054.1:0-4430 GCA_051884295.1 Akkermansia sp. | reverse complement strand
TCTATCTGGCTGCGATTGTGCCCCTCATCGCCTTGATGGTGCGCCGCCTGCACGACATCGGGCTGAGCGGCTGGTGGTACCTCGTTGGCCTTCTCCTGACCCTCCCCGCCTACGTCTGGGAGAACGAGCTCACGGCGCTTCTCCAAGTGGGTGCCAGCCTATTCTTCCTCGCGATTTCTATCATCCCCGGCGACAAGCCCAACCGCTGGGGCGAGGGTCCCCAAGCCCGCTCGCACTGACCGCGCCCGCCATGCGCCTTATCCCCCCCGCAGCCCCGCGCTTCGGGGGCTTTTTACTTGAGGCGGCGCAGGCGGCGCAGCACGTCCTCGGGCAGGGCGCGGCGCTGGGCGGGGGTGTCGAGCTTGCCGACAAAGCTGCGGCGCCCCGAGCGATCGTAGACCTCCAGCGTCACGCTGTTGTCCGCACCGCGCAGCTGGAGGCTGCCCTCGCGGTCGCGGAATTGCAGAGCCGCCTCGCCCGCCTTGCCGCCCATCCACGAGCGGTCGGCGGCGTTGGCATCGCGCGCTAAGTTGCGAATGGCCTGCAGCTCATCCGTCACCAGCTCGCGGTCAAAAGGCTCCGGCAGAGAGGCCAGCTGCGCGCAAATGGTCTCGCGGTGCGCGAGCATGGCCTTGCGGATGGCCGGGGACACCTCCACGGGGCGCCGGACGCGGTCGGCGGCAATCGCCTGATCGGGTGCTGTGGCATTCAGGGTGCGGGCAGGGCGCTTGATGAGCCGCACCGACACCATGCGCGGCACGCCGTCGGCAAACAGCCCCACGCGCACCGTGTCGCCCGGCTTTTGCGCCGCCAGCAGCTGCGCCAAGTGCTCGCGCCCGCGCACGGGCGTGCCGTTCCATGTGGTGATGACCGCCCCACTGCGGATGCCCGCTTGGTCGGCGGGGCTGCCCGGCCACACGCCGTCCACCACCGCGCCCTCGCGCAGCGGCAGGTGGCTGTGAATCTGCGGCTCCACATCCAGCGCCACCACGCCGAACGCGGCGCGCTCCGCCGCCGCCGCCGGGGGCAGCAGAGCCGTCAACAGGAGCAGAAATCGGGCCACGCGCATCATCTGCAAGGGGTTCAAAGCCATTCTTCCTCCACGCGGACGGTCGCGCGGTTCGGCACCCGCACCACCACCGTCACATCCTCCTCGGCATCCATGACGAAAGAATCCTCGTAGGTCACTTCGTAGGCGCGCAGGGGGGCGCCATCCTGCCACTGCACGCGCTCGCAGCCGCGCGATTCCAGCACGCAACGGCTCATGAGCCCCGAAGCATTCCCCGCCGAGGCCGGGAGCAGCGCCATGCTCAGCGGCCCGCCCACGGCCAAGAGCGCGATGGCGGCGGCCGCCGCCGCGCGGAGCCGGGCATAGCGGCGGCGCGGGCTCCGGAGGGCGTCCTTCGCCTCGCGGGCGGCTGCCCCCAGGCTCCAGGCCAGCCGCCCGCTCAGCGCCGTAGGCAGGGGCGCGGGGCTCAGGCGGCGCAGCAGCGCCTCTGTGCGGGCGTCCTCAGCTCCGCGGGCGGAGGCACCCTGCATGGCCTCCAGCAGCCGCGTCCGCAGCCCCTCGGGCAGGGCGGCGGGGGCGGTGGTGTTCAGCTTCTCTTCCGTCATGCTTGTCATCATTCTAAAGGTTCTTGTTCCAGCGCGCGGCGCAGCGCTTGCAGGGCGTAGCGATAGCGCGAGGTTGTGGTGGCGAGCTTGCTCTGCGTCATGTCCGCAATTTCTTGGAACGTGTGCTCGCCCCAGATTTTGAGCACCACCACCTCGGCAAACTCCGGCGGCAAACCGCGCAGCAGCTTTTCGATGCGGCGGCTGAGGTAGGCGTCATCGGCCGCGCTGCGGAGCCAGGGGAGGCTTTCCTCCTCCCCGCCCTGCGCGCGCAGGCGCTCCTGCTCGCGCTCGGCGTAGGCTCGCCGCACGTCCTCGCGCCGCCCTCGGTCGGCAGCCAGGTGGCGGATGGCGGTGGCGGCGTAGGCGCGCCACTGCGAGGCATCGCCCACAAAGGAACCGCCCTCCACCGCCTGCACCAGCTGCACCAGCGCCTCCTGCAGCACGTCCTCCGCATCGGCCTCGCGACGGGTCTGCTGGCGGGCATAGAGCAAGAGCCGGGGGCCGTTTGCCTCCAGCCATGCCGCCCAGTCCGGCGCGGGAGCTGCTGCTTCGGCAGGGGTGCTCATCATCGTTTCACTCATACAGGCGCACAGGAAGGGGATTTTTGTGCCGTCGGAGACAAAAAAGCAGGTGTTCCCGCGCGCAAGAGCGCGAAAACACCTGCGACAGTCATTCGGAGCGCGCGGCTCAGCCCTGCTGCTCGGCCTGCTCGGCCTCCAGCTTTTGGCGCAGCTTCTCGGGCAGCTTCACCTGGATGTGAATCTCGCGCAGCTGCTTGTCGTCCACCGTGTCGGGCGCCTCGCACATGAGGTCGACAGCGCGGTTGTTCTTGGGGAAGGGAATCACCTCGCGGATGGACTCGCACTCACCGATGAGCATGACCACGCGGTCGAGTCCCAGCGCCAGACCGCCGTGGGGCGGCGCGCCGAAAGAGAACGCGCTGAGCAGGTGACCGAAGCGCTCGTTGATGGTCGCCTCGTCCAGCCCGAGGGCGCGGAAGGTCGCATCCTGCAGGTCGCGCTCGTGGATACGCAGCGAACCGCCGCCCAGCTCATTGCCGTTGAAGATGACATCGTAGGCCTCGGCGCAGAGCTCAGTGGAAATCTCGCCGCGCAGCACCTTGTCCACATCCTCGGGCACGGGGCGGGTGAAGGGGTGGTGGATGGCGCAGAAGCGCCCCTCCTCCTTGTCCCAGGCGAACATGGGGAAACGCGTCACCCAGAAGAGGTCGACCTCGTGGTTATCCTTGAGCAGCTCCATGTGCTCGGCACACTCGAGACGCACGCGGCCGAGGATGGTGCAGCTCTCCTCCCAGGGACCGGCGGCGAAGAACACGCAGTCGCCGCTCTCGATGTTGAGGCGCGCCTTGAGAGCCTCGATCTCCTCGTCCTTGAGGCGCTTGGTGATGGGGCTCTTCCAGCCGTCGCGCTCGTTGACATCGCGCACCTTGATGTAGGCGAGCCCCTTGGCGCCCGCCTCCACGGCGGTCTGCGTCAGGCTGTCGATCTGCCCCACGGAGGGCGAGAATCCCTTGGCGTTGATGGCCTTGACCACGCCGCCCGCCGCCACCGCGCTGCTGAACACGCGGAAGTCGCTCGCGGCAAAAATGTCCGAGCAGTCCGTGAGCTTCATCTCGAAGCGGCGCTCGGGCTTGTCGGAGCCGTACTGATCCATCGCCTCGTACCAGGTCATGCGCGGGAAGGGCGTCACGATGTCGCGATTGACGGACTCCTTGAACACGCGCTTGAGCATCTCCTCCACCCAGCGGTAAATGTCCTCGGGGGTGATGAAGCTCGCCTCGATATCCACCTGCGTGAACTCGGGCTGGCGGTCGGCGCGCAGATCCTCATCGCGGAAGCAGCGCGCAATCTGGAAATATTTTTCCAAGCCCGCCACCATGAGCAGCTGCTTGTACTGCTGGGGGCTCTGGGGCAGCGCGTAGAACTTGCCGGGGCTCACGCGGCTGGGCACCAGGTAGTCGCGGGCACCCTCGGGCGTGGATTTGGAAAGGATGGGAGTCTCGAGCTCCAGGAAACCCTGCTCGTCGAGGTAGTCGCGCATGGCCTTGGTGATGCGGTGGCGCAGCATCATGTTGCGCTGCATGGCAGGGCGGCGCAGGTCGAGGAAGCGGTACTTGAGGCGGATATCCTCGTTGGTGTTGCTGCGGTCGAGCTGGAAAGGCAGCACCGCCGCACGGTTGAGCACCTGCATCTCGTGCACCTCCACCTCGATTTCGCCCGTGGCGAGGTCGGGATTGGTGGCATCGACCTCCTCGGTCTTGAGACGGCCGACCACGCGCCCTTTCACCTGAATGACGGACTCCACGCGCAGCGACTCCGCCTGCTTGGTCAGCTCCGCCGAAACCTCGGGGTGGAACACCACCTGCGTTTTGCCCGCACGGTCGCGCAGATCAATAAAAATCACCCCGCCGTGGTCGCGGACGGTATCCACCCAGCCGACCAACGCCACGTTCTTGTCAACGTCCGTCAGGCGGAGTTCATCGCAGTTATGAGTGCGGTAACTGTTCATAATCACATCTTCTGATCATTCTTCGGGCACAGGCTCCTCGCGAGCACGGCAACGCGCAGAGAGTTTACGCCTTCACCCCCCATTGTCAAGCCTGTTTTGCGGGTGAGCACGCCCGATTTTGTCTGCAGCGCAGACACAGCCGGGGTTTGACTTTTCCCCGCCGGCTGCGTACAATGCATGCACGATGTCCGCCGCCTTTGTCCCGACCGATTACTTCGCCCGCCACAGAGTGTCCCGCATCTTCGGCGCGGGGGAGCGCTGCGAGGTGGATTTGGGCTGCGGCGACG
>JBJEVK010000053.1:0-4436 GCA_051884295.1 Akkermansia sp. | reverse complement strand
ATGGCATCCACGCTCGGCATGGATGAGTCGCTCATCATCCCCTATGGCTTTGACAAGGCCAAGGTCAGCCTCAAGGCTCTGAAAAAAGAGCATGGCAAGCTGATTCTCGTCAGCGCTCTGACGCCCACCCCCGCCGGCGAGGGCAAGACCACGGTATCGATTGGTCTGGCTCAGGGGCTCAAGGCCATCGGCAAGCGTCCCTGCCTGGCGCTGCGCGAGCCCTCCATGGGGCCGGTATTCGGTCGCAAAGGCGGCGCCACGGGCGGCGGAGCCTCCAGCATCACGCCGGGTGAGAGCATCAACCTCTGCTTCAACGGCGACTTCTCCGCCATCACCTCGGCCAACAACCTGCTGGCGGCCGTCATCGACAACGCCCTCTTCTACAAGACCACGCGCCTCGACCAAAACAAGGTGACCTGGAAGCGCGTCATGGACATGAACGACCGCGCCCTGCGCAGCATCGTCATCGGCCTCAACAAGAACGGCGTGCCCCGCGAGGACGGCTTCAACATCACCCCCGCCTCCGAAATCATGGCTTGCTTCTGCCTCGCGGAAGATCTGGATGACCTGCGCCGCCGCATCGACAACATCGTGGTGGGCTTCACCGCCGATGACGAAGCCGTCTACGCCAAGGAACTGGGAGTGACGGATTCGCTGCTGGCCATCCTCAAGGACGCCATCCGCCCCAACCTCGTGCAGAGCCTGGAGGGCGTGCCCGCCTTCGTCCACGGCGGCCCCTTCGCCAACATCGCCCATGGCTGCAACTCCGTCATCGCCACCAAGATGGCGCTCTCCTACGGCGAGTACGCCGTGACGGAAGCCGGCTTTGCCTTTGACCTGGGTGCCGAGAAGTTCCTGGACATCAAGTGCCGCGCCGCCGGGCTCGCGCCCGATGCCATCGTCATCGTCGCCACCATCCGCGCCCTCAAGATGCACGGCGGTGTGGACAAGAAGAACCTCGAGCCCGCCGATGTCGCTGCCGTCCGCCGCGGCCTGGCCAACCTGGCCGCCCACATCGAGAGCGCCAAGAACTACAAGCGCCCCGTCACCGTGGCCATCAACCTCTTTGCCGCCACCGACACGGCGGAGGAAATCGCTGCCGTCAAGGAACTCTGCGCCGAGATGGGCGTGGGCTGCGCCGTGGCCGATGTCTTCGGCAAGGGCGGCGAGGGAGCCAAGGAACTCGCGCAGATGGTCGTGGACAGCATTCAGCCCTCCTACCCCGCCTTTGAGCACCTCTACGACCTCAACATGAGCGTCGAGGAGCGCATGCGCACCATCGTGACCAAGATCTACGGCGGCGACGGCATCGTGCTGACCAAAGCCGCGCAGAAGAAGCTGGCGCTCATGGAGAAAAACGGGCTGACGCAGTTGCCCGTCTGCATGGCCAAGACCCAGAACTCGCTCTCAGACGACGCCTCGCTCGTCGGGCGCCCCAAGGGATTTACCGTTACCGTGCGCGACTTCGAGATCGCCAACGGCGCGGGCTTCCTCGTGGCGCTCTGCGGCGACATCATGCGCATGCCCGGCCTGCCCAAGGTGCCCTCGGCCTGCGCCATCAAGGTCGACGCCGACGGCAACATCAGCGGCATGAAAGGCTGATCACCCCCCCTCCTCATCGACACGGCCGACCCTCCTTCCCGAGGGTCGGCCTTTTTTCTCCGGGGTCAGGAGGGCAGCTGCGGCGGGGTGCCGACCAGCTCCAACAGCTCCTGCGGGCTCAGGTGCAGCAGCAGCTTCTCCATGCCGCCCGCCAGCAGCGCATCCGCCATCGCGCGCTTCTCTGCCAGCATGCGGTGGATATTCTGCTCGATGGTGCCGCGGCACATCATCGGGTGAATCACCACGGGATATTTTTGGCCGATGCGGTAGGCGCGGTCGCTCGCCTGGTTCTCCACCGCCGGGTTCCACCAGCGGTCGAAGTGGATGACGTGGCGCGCGCGCGTCAGCGTCAGCCCCGTGCCCGCCGCCCGCAGCGACAGCACCATGAACGGCGCACCGCCCGCCTGCTGGAAAGCGCGCACCGCCGTCTGGCGCTCCGTCGGCGCCATGCCGCCGTGCAGCACCAGCCCCTCGCGCCCGAAAATCTCCGCCAAATAATCGTGCAGCGGCTCGATGAGACGGCGATACTGTGTGAACACCAGCACCGCCTCCCCTGCCGCCGCCATGCGCCGCGCCAGCTGCCCCAGCTGCTGCCACTTGCCGCTCGCCGCGGGGTCGTACCAGGTCTCGCCGGCGTACTGCGCCGGGTGGTTGCAAATCTGCTTGAGCCGCCCCAGTACCGGCAGCACCAGCGACAGCCGCAGCGCCGGATCCGGCTCCGCCGCCACCGCCCGCAGCCCCTCCACCTCGCGCGCGTACAACTTCGTTTGCAACGGCGTCAGGTAGCACCAGGCCGGCTGCTCCGTCTTGGGCGGCAGCTCCGGCAGCAGGGCGGGGTCGCTCTTGAGCCGCCGCAGCATGAAGGGACGCACCAGCCGCCGCAGCGGCGTGTAGTCATGCCCCATGGCGCTCAGCAGCGCCGTAAACTCCCTGTCTCCCCCCAGCAAACCCGGGTTCAGAAAGTCAAGGAGCGATTTTAATTCCATCAGATTGTTCTCCACCGGCGTGCCTGTCAGCGCGATGCGCCGCGAAGCGCTCAGTAAACGTGCAGACTTGGCGCGCACGCTGCCGCTGTTCTTGATGGCCTGCGCCTCATCGAGCACCAGTGCGGGCAATTCCACCCCAGCCAGCGGCTCCGCCAAGCGCGTCAGCATGCCGTAGGTCGTGAGCGCCACCTGCACATCGCCCAGCAGCACCTCCGGGCGCAGGCGCAGCTGCTCCTGCTCGCCGCGACTCAGCGCATAGGGATGCAGCAGCCGCACCCGCAACTGCGGCGCAAAGCGCGCCAGCTCCTCGCGCCAGTTCTCCAGCAGCGACGCCGGAGCCACCACCAGCGCCGCCCGCCCCTGCAAGGGCCCCGCCGCCTGCAAATGCAGCAGCCACGCAATCACCTGCAACGTCTTGCCCAGCCCCATGTCATCCGCCAGGCAAGCGCCGAACCCCGCCTCCGTCACCCCCAGCAGAAAGCGCACCCCCTCGCGCTGGTAAGGGCGCAGCAGCGCCGCCACCTGCGGCGGCAGCAGCGGCTCGCGCGGGCAAAAGCACAGCCGGCTAAGCATCGGCGCCAGCAGCGGACCCGCCACCACGCGCGGCTCCCCCTCCGGCAGCCCCGCCGGGCGCTGCGAGCGCGGCGCCAGCAGCCAGCGCAGCCCCGCCGTCAGCGGAATGCCCCCCGCCGCCATGCGCGCCGCCTGTCGCCAGCTCTCCAACAGCTGTTGCAGCTTGGTGCGATCCAGCCGCACCCACTCCCCGCGAAAGCGCACCAGCCCGTCCTCCTCCCCCGCCAGCAACTCCTCCAGCTCCTCCGGTGTCAGGCAGCGGTCGCCCAGCGCCACCTGCGGCACAAAGCGCAGCAGCGAGCCGATGTTGAGCGCCGGGGCGCGGTTCTCCTTGCCGCCGCCCTCCGCCGGGTCGAGCTGCACCTGCAACTCCGCCCGCGGCGGCAGGCTCTTCCACAAATTCACCATCCGCACCTCAATGCCCGCCGCCTCCGCCAGGGGCAGCGCCTCCAAAAAAGCGTAGGCCTGCCGCGCGCTCCAGCCGCAGGGGCGGTACACCGCGCGGCTGTTGATGAGCTCGCGGAAAAACGCGCTCTGCGCCGCCAGCTCGCGCAGCGGGCGCAGCAGGGCAGCCAGCGCCGGAGCATCCCCCGCGCAGAGCTGCGCCGCCAGCCCCAGCGGCGCGTGGCGCGGCTTGCCGTCCGCTCCCGCGCGGTGGACAAAAGTCGCCAAAAACGCAAAGGGCGCGCTCTCCGCCCCCTCGCCCGCGTTCTCCGCCAAGTGAAAGCACAGCGCGCCCAGCTGCCGCCAACCCTCGCCCAAGCGCCCCAACCACTCCGCCGCGCTGCAACACTCGCGCTGCGCCGCCAGCTCCACCGCCCCCGCCAAGCCCGCAAACCACTCCTGCACCTGCGCTGTCCCCACCGCCGCCCCGTACAGCGGCGGCATGGCCACCAGCAGGCGCGCCGCCTCCCCGGCGCTCACGCGCACCGCCGCCTCCGGCTCCGCATCCCCGCGCCGCAGCGCCCGCGCCAGATGCATCAGCCGCCGCCGCGCCTGCTCCTGCAGCCAGGCCATCAGCGGCGAAGCCCCCGCCGGTAGCCCGAAGCGCACCAAATCCAGCATCCCCGCCGCCGCCGACTGCGCCAGCGCGCGCTCCAGCCGCGGCAGTACCCCCGCCGGGCACAGCCGCAGATTCCCCGCCTCATCCGTCGTCAGCGATACCTGCACACCGCCCATTCTAGCCCGCCGTCTGCCGCGCGGCAAGCGATTTTGCTGCATCGCTGAATTGCAAGACTAAATGCGACAAAGCGAAAACAACTTCATTTTAGGCAC
>JBJEVK010000052.1:0-20055 GCA_051884295.1 Akkermansia sp. | reverse complement strand
ACAAGGTGTTCTGCAACGGCTTTTCGGTGTCGCATTTGATTTTGCAACTTACACGTTTGCCGGCGGGCTGCATTTTGGGCTCGCTTAGAGGGTGCGTGTGTGCTATCATCGGCGCATGGGTTACGCGCATGCGGTGATTACGGGAGCTTCCTCGGGGTTCGGGGAGGCGTTTGCGCGTCATTTGGCGGGGCACTGCGGGCACCTGGTGCTCGTGGCGCGGCGTGTGGAGGCGCTGGAGGCGCTGGCTGCCGAGCTGCGCGCGGCGCATCCGTCGCTGCGGGTGACGGTGAGCCCCTGCGATTTGGCGGATGAGCCCGCGCGCCGTGTGCTGGGGGAGCAACTGGCAGCGCTTCCGACGGGCTCGCTGCTCTTGGTCAACAATGCGGGCTTGGGGGACTACGGTGCCTTTGACTCCTCGCGCCCCGAGCGCAATCGCGAGTTGCTGCAGGTCAACATCTGCGCCCCCGTGGAGCTGACGCGCGCGCTGCTGCCTCGCTTGGCGGAGCAGGGGGGCGCCGTGGTGAACATCGCCAGTTTGGCGGCGGATTTGTTTATCCCCGATTTTGCCCTCTACGCGGCGAGCAAGGCTTTCGTGGCTTCGTGGAGCGAGGCGCTGCGGCTCGAGCTGCGCAAGGCCGGGGTGCGTGTGTTGACGGTGTGTCCGGGGCCGGTGCACACGGGCTTCGGCGATGTGGCGCGCCGCAGCGGCACCCGTGGGGGCGAATATCCCCTCAAAGAGTGGTTTTACACGCCGATTGAGACGGTGGTGGCGGGCTCGCTGGCGGCTTTGGAGCGCGGCTGCGCCCGCTTTTACCCCGCGCGCCGCGTGCGGGCGGTGGCGTGGCTGCTGCGCAACTTGCCGCTGGGGCTGCTGCGCGCCGTGATGGGGCGGCGCCCCCGACGCAACCGGGAGGTGGGGGCATGAACACGCGGCGTCGCATCGGGCGGGGTTCCTGGTTCCGCATCTGTTTTCTGCTCTTGCTCGCCTTGGGTATCGGCTCGCTGTACACCCCTTACCCCGTCGAGCTGGTCAAGGCGCTTCGCGGCGTCCCCACTAAGCCCACCATCGTGCGCGAAATCAAGGAGGTGAAGGTGCCGGTGGAGACTCCTGCGCCGCCGGTGGAACCGCCCGTCAAGGTGGTGCCCGCGTGGCAGCCCGAGAGCCACTTTGCCATGCCGACCATTGAGCTGCCGCCTTTCCCGCCCGCTCTGCCCGAGCGGGTGGAGACGGGGCGCTTCGAGCACATCAACAGCATTGCTCCCGGGCTCAACCTGCACAGCGCGGTGGTGTTCCGCCCCGGCAGTACGGCGGCGGCCGATCGCAAGCTCAAGGAGGCGTACATGGTGAAGCTGGAGCTGCAGCTTCTGCAGCCCCACGCGGCGAACGGCGAGGAGCTGCGCGCGCTCAACCCCGAGTTGCCGAAGGTGCTGCCCGCCTACGAGGAGCTGATGCGCGGGGCGCAGGTCTCCCCTTGGTTCGCAGCACTCTACCGCCACAAGCAGAACCGCATCCGCAAGACGGCGGCGACCTTGGACAAGCTGCTGGATCGCCACAATTTCTACGACACGGACACGATCTTGCAGATCGAGGCTCCCGGCAGCGGGCGCCGCCTGCTGTGGTTGCAGGCGGATATGGATGTGGTGTCCGACGGGTCGGACGGCGACCGCCTGCCCACCATGCCCGAAAAGGTGCTCAAGAGCGATTACTACCAGCCGACCACCTCCTACCGCTGGAAGAAGCGCGGCAAGACCCCCAACCCCCTGCTGGAGGTGTGGACGGCGCGCTTGGAGAAGCTCAGGAAGGACAAGTCGGCCTCCAAGGAGGCCATCGAGCATGCGCGCGCCACGGTGTTCGACCTCAAGAATTGCAGCTTCCTGCTGGCGGAGTATGACCCTTTCATCGTGATTCCGCTGACCTTCAAGGAGGGCAAGGACGACCGCTTCCGCCCGCAGCCGGGAGATTATGCCGCCGTGGTGGTGGGCAAGGTGGTGTACCCCGCCATTGTGGGTGATTACGGCCCGAATTTCAAGACGGGCGAGGCGTCGCTGCGCCTGGCCAAGCTGGTGAACGAGCGCGCCACATCGCTGGCGCGACCCGTGTCGGATCTCACGGTGTCCTACCTGATTTTCCCGGGCTCCAAGGAGACGACGGACGGACCGATTGATTACCCCCGGCTCAACAGCCGCTGCCGCGAGCTGCTGCAGGAGCTCGGCGGCTTGGGCGAGGGGGCGGAGTTCCGCGAGGTGCAGGATGTGCTCGCGCCGCCGCCCGCCGGAGCAGGCAGCGGCGCGGGTTCGTGAGCGCTCAGCTCTTGCGCTCGCAGCTCGCGGGCTTGGTGCCGCAGCTGCTCGTCTCTCCCTTGTGGCAGTGGTGCCAGCTGATGTGCTTGGCGATGCCCGGCGCCAGCGCTCCCGCCAGCGGGCAGTGCGCCACCGCCGCCTCCAGCTTCTTCTGCGTTTCGGCGCAGATGCCCTCGGGCAGGTGGATGCAGCAGTGCAGGGCGGTGAGCTTGCCGTTGACCTCCTCGGCCGCCGCTTCGATGCGGATGCCCTTGGTGTCAAACTTGTGCTGACGCCCGTGGTAGGCCATCATGCTGAGCATGCAGGAGGCGACACTCGCGGCCAGCAGCTCGGGCGGCGTGGGGAACTCTCCCTTGCCGCCGTGCGCGGTGGCGGTGTCGGTGGAGATGGTGGCTTGGGAGGACGCGAAGCTGGTCTCGCAGCGCCCCTCCCCCGTATGGGTGGTGTTTGATGTGTACTTCATAGACCCCCATGCTAGCGCGTGCAGCCCGCCCCCGTCAATCTAGCGCGGAAACAGTTGCGGGGCTTTGCGCTTGCGGCGACGGGGGGGACTGTGCTATGCTCTCCGCATGAAGATTGCCATTTTGGGAGCCGGAGCCCTCGGCTGCTACTATGGGGCTCGCTTGGCGGAGGCGGGGCACGAGGTGTCGTTCATCGGGCGCTCGACCTATGAGCCCATGCGGGCGCAGGGGCTGCGCGTGGAGAGCCCGGAGGGCGATGTGTACCTGCCGCAGGTGCGCGCGTTCCGCCATGCGTGCGACTGCGGGGCGGTCGATCTCGTGTTTGTCTGCTGGAAAACGACCTGCAACGAGCTCCTGCCGGAGGCGCTGCCGCCTTTGCTGGGGGCGGAGACCGAGGTGGTCAGCCTGCAGAACGGCATGGGCAATGCCGAGCAGATTGCCCGCCTGATGCCTGCCGAGCGGGTGTTCATCGGCCTGTGCTTTGTGTGCTGCATGATGGATGAGCCCGGCGTGGTGCGGCACTTGGCGGACGGCAACATCCGCTTTGCACCGCTGGCGGCCACGGCGGCGGGCGAGCAGCGCGCCCAGCGGCTCGCGGATCTGCTGACGGCGGCGCGCGTGCCCTCCACCGCCCACCGCCATCCCGAGGAAATCCAGTGGACGAAACTGACGTGGAACATCCCCTTCAACGGGTTGTGCCTGGCGCACGGCGGTATCGATGTGCAGCAGCTCTTTGCCCTGCCGGGTGAGGGCGCGCGCGCCCGCGCCGTCATGGAGGAGGTCTGCGCCGCTGCAGCGGCGCGCGGCTTTGCGCTGCCGCGCGAGGTGGTCGATTGGCAGATGGAGCGCACGGCGAAGATGGGCCCCTTCGTACCCAGCAGCGCGGTGGATTTCCTGCGCGGGCGCCCCGTGGAGTATCAGGCCATTTGGGGCGAGCCGCTGGCGCGGGCTCAGGCAGCGGGGGTTGCCGTCCCAGAGTTTGAGCGTTTGGCGCGCGATATTCGCCGTCGTTTGGGCATGGAGGCATGAGCTTGCGGGCGTTGAGAGGGGGCGTGTTGTGGGTGGCGGCCTGTGCGCTGTTGCTGGCGGGCGGGGCGCTGCTGAGCATCCCTTCGGCGGCGCTGCACGGGCGCGAGATGTCGGGCGGACTGCATCCGCCTGCCCCTACCGTGCGCCGCGGCGATGTGCTGGGGCAGCAGCTGGCGCTGTTTTCTCTGGGCGGACTGCGCAGTTTGGCAGCGGAGCTGCTGGCTCTGGATGCCACGACGGCGTGGCTGGAACAGGACTGGCCGCGCGCTCGCGAGCGCTGGCAGCAGATTTGCACCCTCTGCCCGCAGCGGGTGAACTACCGCATCCGCGCCGCGCGTGACATGGCGAAGAATGCCGTGGCGCACACCCGCGAACGCCGCGACCTGGAGCCCCGGCAGCAGGCGATGCTGGAGGCGGAGTACATGGCTGATGCCGAGCGCTTCCTGCGCGAGGGTACGGAGGATAACCCCGGCAGTCGCCTGTTGTGGTTGGAGCTCGGCTCCTACTACGACGATTTGGCGCGCCGCCCGCGCTTTGCAGCGGCGGTTGAGGCTTACCGCCGCGCGCTGGAGAACGGCGCAGACCCCATGTACGAGCGCTGGGTCTTCTACAACCTCTGCCGCATCCGCGGGCGTGAGGTCGAGGCCTATGCCCTCGGGCGACGGCTTTGGGCGAGCGGTCGCCACCGCACCCCCTCCGTGCAGTGCCTGCTCTTTGTATTGCAACACAAGTTAGCCTTGCCCGAGAGCGAGCGCCTGAGCATCGCGGAGCTTTTCGGCACCCGCGCCAAGGCGCTGAAAGCTCTCCGACGTTTTGAGCACAACAGCTTGCGTTTTCCGGTCACCGGGATTCGCGCCTTTCTGGAGCGGGCGGGCGAGGGGCAGCCGCAGCATGCGGGCTGAGCTTGTGCTTGAACGGCGCGGGCAATGTGGTAGAATAGCGACCATGAGCGCGCGCGTGTGGTTGGTCGGTGTGTTTTTGTCTTGGGGGCTGTTGTCCTGCGAAAAGCAGGAGGCTCCGCTGCCCCGCATCGGCAATGAGGCGCAGCAGCCGCTCTCGCAGCAGTGCGCGGCCTGCCACCAAAAGGAGTACCGCGCCTGGCTGGAGAGCGACCACGCCTACGCCGCCCGCCCGCCGGAGGAGATGCCCGCCGAGGCCTTCGCCGGGCAGGAAATCGAGGCACACGGTCAGCGCCTGCGCATGGAGCGCGGCGAGCAGGGGGAACTGCTGGTGCGCGAGCTCGGCTCGGGCAAGGCGCGCCCCGTGCGCGTGGTCATCGGGCGCCGCCCGCTGTTGCAGGTGGCGGTGGAGGGCGAGCGCGGCGCTTGGCAGGTGTGCAGCGTGGCGTGGGATGTCGAGCGGCACGAGTGGTTCGACGTGTTTTTGGAGGACGAGCGCATGCAAGCCGAGGGAACGGCCGAGCGCCGCCCCGGAGAGTGGGGACACTGGCTGGGGCGCGGCATGGTGTGGAACTCGCAGTGCGCGTGGTGCCACATGAGTGGTTACCGCAAGAACTACGATGCGGCGAGCGACAGCTTCGCCTCGACGTCGCAGGAACCGGCGGTGAGCTGCGTGGCCTGTCACCGCGTGGAGGAGGGCGCCCGACCTGCGGAGGATGGCTGCCTGGTGGCGCGCGAGCATCGGCAAATGAGCCGCGAGCAGCATCAGGCCGTCTGTGCCGCCTGCCACGCCCGCCGCGAGGAACTGGATGAGCGCTTCGCCCCCGGCGAGGCCTTTGAAAATCATTTCGCGATGGAACTGCCGCGCGTGCCGGGCATTTTCTACCCCAACGCCGCGCAGCGCGAGGAGGATTATTGCGAGACGAGTTTTCGCCACGCGCGCATGGGCGCCGCGGGCGTGACCTGCTACGACTGCCACGACGCGCACAGCGGCGCCGTGCTGGCGAGTATGGACGACAACAGCCTTTGCCTGCGCTGCCACGGCAATCACACCGTCATCAACGGCCGCCGGGCGCCCTACGTCAGCCCGCTGATGACCTTTGTCTGCCCGCGCGAGAGCCGGGGGCACGTTTGCGTGGAGTGCCACATGCCGGAGAGTACCTACATGGGGCGCGACCCGCGCCGCGACCATTCGCTGATGCCGCCCGACCCGCGCCTGAGTGCCGAGACGGGCATCCCCAACACCTGCCTCAACTGCCATGCCGACAAGGGGCAGGAGTGGACGCGCGAGAAATGGGAGGAGCACTACGGCAGCTCCCCGCGCTGGTACGGTCAGTACCGCCCCCGCATCCGTGCGGTGGCTGCCGCGTTGCGTGGAGAGGCCTCGGCGGCGGAGTTGGTTTCGTGTTTTGAGCGCGAGGAGATTCCCGCCTGGCGCGCCACCCTGCTGGGGCTGATGAGTGAGGGGGAGCGCACGCCTGAAGTCATGGCCTGCGCCCGCCGAGGTGCGGCGGATGCCAACCCGATGGTGCGCGCGGCGGCGGCCGAGCTGCTGGGGCAGGAGGCGATGCCGCTGCTGAGTGACCCCCTGCGCAGCGTGCGCACGGCGGCGGCGCGCGCCACCCTGCCTCTTTCGCTGCGCCATGCTGACGCCGCGGCGGAGCTGGCCGAGACGGCGCGCCACCAGGCTGACCAGCCTACGGGTGCCATGCAGGCAGCGATGCTCGCTGGGGCAGCAGGCGACTCCGCCGGGACAGAGCGCGCCCTGCGCCGCGCCGTGCAGCTCGACCCCTGCGGCGAGGTGGCGCGCATGGACTACGCCGTCTTTCTCGCGGCTCATCGCCGCCCGACGGAGGCGCTGGCGCAGATGCTGGCTTGCACCGCCGCCCACCCCGAATCGGCGGAAGCTCAGTACCGGCTCGGACTGATTCTCGCGGAACTCGGGCGCACGGAGGCCGCCCGCCGCGCTATGGAAAAAGCCCTGCATCTGGCGCCCGACCACGCCCGAGCCGCGCAGGCGCTGCAACAACTCACCCCCGCTCCCTGAAGATGGCTTGGCTCCGTTCCTTCAACCCCGATGCCCTCAACTGGACGGCCGACACGACCCTTTGGGCGGTCGTGGGGCTTATCGTCATCGCCATCGCCCTCTTCATGCTGCTCAAGGGGGTCATCAAGATGCTACTGCTGGCCATGGCCATCAGCGCTGCCGTGGGTCTGTGGATGTTTTTGCAGAAAAACGGCTTCACCTATCTGGCCTTTGTCACCGACAGTCCGCAGCCTTGGATGGTGCAGACCCTCGCCTGGGGCAGTGCCGGCTTCCTGCTTCTGGTGTTCTTCCATGGGGCGGTCTGGTTCTCGCAGCTCTTCTCGTGGAACGGGCGGGTGGGCCCCTGGGGCATCGTCACCACCATCCTCATGTGCCTGCTCATGCTGTGGGTCGGCATGTTGGGCGTCTCGTACTACGGCGATATCTGTCGCATCCGTTACTACCACGAGCTGGCCGAGGCGCAGGCCGCCGGGCGGACAGACATGCCCGCCAAGCCCTGGTTCACCGTCATGAAGGAGACCATGCGCAGCTCCTCCGGCGCATCGTGGCTGCAACATATCGACCCCATGGAGAACACGGCGCAGACCAACCTCGCCTGCCTGATTGCCTACGGCTGCACCTTCGATGAGCCCCGCTACACCGCCTTTTATCAGGCGCAGCTGGCCAATCGCGGCATCCCCCAGCCCACGCGCTTCCTCGAGCTCTTCGGCGACAAGGGGCTGCGCACCCTCGTGGCCGAGGGGCGTTTTGTCACCCTGCTGGAGAACAGTTGCCTGACCACCTTTTTGCAATTCCGCAACACCGAGGAATATCTGCTCAAAATCCTCTGAGCGGCGCGGCTGCCGCGCGCACACAGACAAAAGCGTTGCCGCGCTCGGGGAAATGCGCTATCATGCCGCGCATGCAGAGTATCCGAATCGGCACACGCGGCAGCGCACTGGCGCTGGCACAGGCACAGCTCGCCAAGCAGGCGCTGGAGGCGGCGCACCCCGGTCTGCATGTCGTTCTCACCATCATCAACACCGCCGGCGACCGCCGCACGGATATTCCCCTGCACGAGGTGAACGCCGCCACCGGCACGGGCGACAAGGGGGTGTTCATTGCCGCCATTGAGGAGGAGCTGGCAGCGGGGCGCATCGACTGCGCCGTGCACAGCCTCAAGGATATGCCCGGCGTGCTCGACGAGCGCTTTGCGCTGGCGGCGGTGCTGCCGCGGGAGGAGCAGGCCGATGTGCTGGTGCTACGCAGCGGTGCCGAGCCCCTCACCATTGCAACGGGTAGCGTGCGCCGCAGCCGTCTGGTGCGGAGCTGTTTCCCGGGGGCGCGCGTGGTGCCCGTGCGCGGCAATGTGGCCACCCGCTTGCGCAAGCTGGCCGAGCATCCCGAGTGGAGCGGCACGCTGCTGGCGCGCGCCGGGCTCAATCGCCTCGGCTATGACCGCCGCTGGATCGAGTTGCAGGGGGAGAAGTACCAGGTGATTGAGCTGCCGCTGCGTGAATTTCCCCCGGCCTTGGGGCAGGGCGCCATCGCCCTGGAAACGCGGCGCGGCGATGCCGCCGAGCCGCTGGTCGCCGCCGTCAACCATGCGCCCACCATGCGCTGCATCGCCTGTGAGCGCCGTTTTCTCGCCCTCTTGAAGGCGGATTGTTCCGTGCCCGTGGGCGGCAGCGCGTGCGAGACCCTCGATGGCGGGCTGGAGCTGTCCGTGTGCTACTACCCCGCGGGCTCGGACGAGCCGCTGCGGATCAGCGCGAGCGGTTGCGAGCCCGAGGGCGTGGCGCAGGCTGTCTTCGCGCGCTTGCAGGAAGCGCTCAGCGCTCGCGTTGCAGGCGTCGGAGCAGGGCGTTGATGCGGCAAAGCATGCCGAAAATCAGCAGCGACATCAGCGTGATGTAGGCCACCACCCCCCAGCACAGCAGGCGCAGGGAGTGCATCGTGGCTTCCACCTCCTTGTCTTTCTTGATTTCGGACACCACGGTCTTGCCCACTTCGCGGGCGTACTGCCGCCCCTCTTCCTTGAGCTGGTCCAGATAGGCGCGGCTCTGCGCCTGCATATTGCCCAGCATGGCAGAGAGAATATCCGGCGAGCCCTGTGTCGGGGAGGGCGTGGTGGTCGACGCGGGCGTGGCGGCATCGTTCTCCGGCGGCAGCGCCTCCTGAACGGCCTGGGTTCCCGCCTGCAACAGCCCGCGCAGCAGATCATCGGCCTTGGCCGCCTGCGTCGGCTGACCCAAGAGCCCCGTCAGCATCAGAAAAAGCACCCATCGCTTCATGGCTCCATTGTAGCACGCCCCCGCCGCCGCTGCCAAGGGGAAAGCGCCTTTTTTCGTCATCGCGGCACTTTCACTCGACAGCCCCGGCGCTTTGTGTTGTAATAAGCGCGCGTTATCTGTTCCCCTACGCACGTTTTGATCATGAAGTCTTATTCCATTTTTCAGAAGGCCGACGAGGCGACCGTGACGGCGTTCCTCGATTGGATGCGCCATCAGGAGCGCGGCGTGTACCGCGCCGCTCTGCGTGAGCTTGGCGCCCTCAAGAAGCTGCGTCCGCAGTACATGACCCAGAAACCCGTTGCCGAGCAGTACACCTGGCTGCACAAGATGCTGAGCTGGAAGCCTGCGGAGACCATTGCCGACCACCTGTTGCAGGTGTGGCTGATCCGCAAGCACGAGGCGATGCTCATCAGCTTTATCGAGAAGCTGGGTATCGCGCACAACGGTCACGGCGTGGTCGACGTGCTGCCCGAGACGCTCGATGCCGACAAGCTCAAGGAGGCGGTGGACATGCTCTTCGCCCAGTACCCCGCGGGGGCGGTCTCCATCTACCTGCACATGTTCCAGAACCAGACGGAGACGGGCTGGCCCGAGCTGCAGGCCATCCTCGACAGCGACGAGCGCGTCACCATCCGCTGACATCCCTGTTTTCGGCGGCGGGCGGTCGAGAGCCTCCCGCCGCTTCCCTTTTTCCCCCGCTCCCGATGACGCAGGATGAGCAGTTCATGGCGCTGGCGATGCGCGAGGCCGAGAAAGCCCGCGCCGCAGGCGAGGTGCCCTGCGGCTGCGTCATCGTGAAAGACGGGCGGGTGATTGCCCGAGGCTGGAACCAGGTGGAGGCCCTGCACGATGCCACCGCCCACGCCGAGATGGTGGCGCTGACGGCGGCCGAGGCGGCGGTGGGGGATTGGCGGCTCGAGGGCTGCACGGTCTATGTGACCAAGGAGCCGTGCCCCATGTGCGCGGGGGCGATGGTGCACTGCCGACCGGAGCGCGTGGTGTTCGGCATTCCCGACCCCAAGGGCGGCGCCTGCGGCGGCTGGATTCACCTGCTGGACTCCAACCCGCCGCTCAACCACCGCTGCGAGGTGACGGGCGGCGTGCTGCGCGAGGCCTGTCTGGAGCAATTTCAGAGCTTTTTCCGCGCGGCGCGCGCCGAGGCCAAGCGGCGCAAACAGCAGGCAAGGGAGGAGACCGCCGATGACACCGACGATTGAACTCTACCGCAACCTGCCGGAGCCCACTTGGGTGACGGAGGCGCTGGCGGAGCGCTGGGCAGAAGCCCTGCGCGCGCTGCTGCCGGAGCTGCTGAGCACCCCCCCCGGCCCCGACCATGTGCTCAGCGGGCTGGACAGCGTGGAGATTGCCATTGTGGACGATCCGACCATCGCTGCCGTGCATGCCGAGTTTTTGGATGATCCTTCCGCGACGGATGCCATCACCTTTCCCTATGGCGAGATTCTCGTCAGCGCCGACACCGCCGCGCGCTACGCCGCCGAGCACGACCTGCCGCGCGAGCAGGAGCTCTTCCGCTACATGGTGCACGGTTTGGTGCACCTGCACGGCTATCTGGACGCTGAGCCGGAGCAGCGCGCCGCGCTCTTCGCCGTGCAGGAACCCCTCGTGGCGCGCTACGCTCCCGCGCCGTGCGAAAAATCTTGCTAAGCGCGTGCGCAGCTGCTAGGATAGCGCCGCAGCTTGCTGTGCATCCTTGGTCCGGTAGCTCAGTTGGATAGAGCACGAGCCTTCTAAGCTTGGGGTCCCGCGTTCGAGCCGCGGCCGGATCGTTTTTTCTATGGGCATGCCCCCTGTGGGGCGGCGTCCCCCTTTGCCCGGGGCGCCTTGCCCTCGGGGCGGGGGCAGCGCAGGTGGCGTCAGGCCGGCAGCAGGCGCACGATGCGATCCGCGCGGGGCAGGGTGATGGTGACGGTGGTGCCGACGCCCGCTTTGCCCGCAAAGCCCAGACTGCCGCCGTGGTCTTTGATGATGCGGCGCACGATGAGCAGCCCCAAGCCGTTGCCTTTTTTCTTGGTGGTGCGGAAGGGTTCGTAGAGACTGCCCATGACTTCGGGGGAGATACCCGTGCCTGTGTCGCTGATGACGATGCGCACATCGTTGTCGTTGGCAGCGGTTTGGATGTAGAGACCGCCCTCGTTGCCGGGAATGCTCTGGTAGGCGTTGCGGATGAGGTTGTAGAGCGCTTGGAAGAGCTGCGCCTCGTCGCCCGAAAGCTCGGGCAGTTTCTCGGCGAGGTCCAGGTGTACGGCGATGCCGCGCGGGGCAATCTCCGGGTCGAGCACATCGAGAACGCGGCGGATGAGCTCGTTGAGCTGCACGCTGCCGCGCCGGAGGGTGGTCGGGCGCATGCTTTGCAGGAATTGGCGCAGCAGGGTGTCGAGCCGCCGCGTCTCGCCCAGCGAGGTCTCCAGCAGCGGTTCCAGAGCGGCGCGCTCGCGCTCGGGGAGTTTGGAGAGCTTGCGCTTGAGCAGTTGCAGGTTGAGCCCCAGAGAGTTGAGGGGGTTGCCGATTTCGTGCGCCACGGCGGCGGCCATGTAGGAGAGCAGGTTCATCTGCTCGGCTTCGGCGTTCTCCTCGCCGCGCGTGCGGACTTCCGTGTCGTCCTGCACCAGCAGCAGGTACTCCGTGCCGTCGGCCACGGGGGTCATGAGAAAGTTGTAGTGCCGTGGTTCGGGGTAGTTGACCTGCAAATCCTTGCGGATGGCGATGCCGCTGCCCTGCAGCTCCTGCCACGCCACCGTGTGTCCCACCAGTTCATCGAAGGGCACGCGCAGCAGCTCGTGCAGCGCCTTGCCGTAGATAGCGGCGGCAGCGCGGTTGGCCATGCGAGCCTGCCCCTTGCTGTCGAAGAGGATGAGCCCGTCGTGCAGGCTGTCAAACACGTCCTGAAGCAAGCCTTTGTCCGCGGCGAGGCGCAGGAAAATCTGCCGCAGCTCATCGGGGCCGAGCGCATCGAGTCGGTTGACGATTTTATCGAGGGTATTCTGCTTCATAAGTGAACCTCGAGGGTGTTGAAATCGGCGGGCAGGGGGCAGCGGTAGACGCCGCGCTCATCGAACGAGCCCTCCGCCGCGCGTCCGTCGATGCTGAGCGTGGGGTGGGCATTGCGGGGCAGGGCGTGCAGCGCCAGCTCGACACCGCCGGGGCAGGGGCTGCGCCGCCCTTGGCGTCTGTCGCTCAGCCGGAAGGAGCGCGAGCCGGCGCTGTAGCGGAAGCGGTGCAGGCAGTATTCCCCCGTGTCGCGGTAGGCGTAGCCCTCGCCGGCATCCTCGTAGAGCAGGCTTTCGACCTCGGCGTTGGGCGCCCACCACAGGTCGTAGCTGTAGGGCGCTTCGGGCATGTCGTCCGTGTGGGGCAGCACGGGGTGGCGGGGGATGACATGCCCCCCGCGCACAAAGACGGGAATGTGGCTCATGGGCGTGGCCACCCACACCTCTTCGCCCGTGGCGGGGGCGGGGGTGTCGCTGTGGTAGTCGTACCACGCACCGTGCGGCATGTAGAGGAAGCGCCCGCCTTCGCCGGGGTGGTGGACGGGGATGATGTAGAGCGCCTCGCCGAGGAAGAACTCGCTGCTGCGCCAGTACATGTCGGGGTTGGTGGCATCCATGAGCGGCAGCGAGCGGATGATGGGAAGCCCCTCCGTGTGGTAGCGGTAGAACTGGGTGTAGATGTAGGGCAGCAGGCGGTAGCGCTCCTCGATGGCGCGCCGCACGAGTGCCTCCGTCTCTTCGCCGAAGCACCAGGGCTCCTGCCCGCCGAACTCGCCGTTGCTGTGGTTGCGGAAAAAGACGTGGAACGCGGCCATCTGCATCCAGCGGCAGAAAAGCTCGGCGGTGGGATGCCCCAAAAAGCCGCCCGCATCGGCGCCGCAGAAGGAGATACCGCTGCTGCTGAGCCGCTGCGCCATGAGGTTGGCCATTTTCAGGTTCTCCCAGTCGGAGTTGTTGTCGCCCGTCCAAGTGGCCGCCCAGCGCTGCAAACCCGCAAAACCGCTGCGCGAGAGCACGAAGGGGCGGCGCTGCGGGGCATAGCGCAGCATGCCCTCGCGCGTGGCGCGCGCCATGCACTGCCCGTAGACATTGTGCGCCTTGAGGTGCGAGCAGGAGAAACCGTCGAAAGCATGGCGCGTGTCGTCCGGGAAGGTCTTGTCGGGGAAGATGACGGGCTCGTTCATGTCCGTCCAGATACCGCGCACCCCGTACTCGGCAATCTGGCGCCCGAAGAGCCCCGCCCACCACTCGCGCGTCGTGGGTGAGGTGAAGTCCGGGAAGGTGCAGCGCCCCGGCCACACATTGCCCTGCAGGAGGGCGCCGTCGTGGCGGCGGCAGAACACATTGCGCTCAAAGCCGCTGCGCCACACATAGTTGTCGGGGTTGACCTTGATGCCGGGGTCGATGATGCACACCACCTTGAAGCCCTGCTGCCCCAGCCGCCGCACCATGCCGGGCGGGTCGGGGAAGGCCGAGCGATCCCAGGTGAGCGCCTGGTAGCTCTTCATGTGGTGGATGTCCAGATGGATGGCATCGCAGGGGATGCGGTGGCGGCGCAGGTCGGCCGCCAGCTTCTCCACCACCTCCTGCGGGTAGTAGCTCCACTTGCTCTGGTGGTAGCCCAGCGCCCACAGCGGCGGCATGGGCGGCAGCCCCGTCAGCCGCGTGTAGGTTGCCACGGTGTCGAGGGCATCGCGCCCGCAGATGAAGTAGTAATCCATCACCCCGCCGTCGGCACCGAAGAGCAGGCGGTCGTCGCGCTCCTTGCCGAAATCGAAGTAGGAGCGCATGGTGTTGTCGAAGAAAATGCCGTACTGTTTCCCCTCGTTGAGGCAGAGGAAGAAGGGGACGCTCTTGTAGAGCGGGTCGCTCTCCGGCGTGAATTTGTAGTGGTCGGAGCCCCACATCTCCCAGCGCCGCCCGCGCAGGTTCAGCGCGCCCGGCTTGTCGCCCAGACCGAAGAAATGCGCCTTGGGCGGCATGTACTTGAGCACCCAGACCAAATCGTCGCCCGTGCGCTCGGAGCGGCGGTGCCCCATGCCCTCCGCATCGCGGCAAAGGCAGGAACCCGACTCGCGCTCCAGAAACTCGAGCCCGCCGTCGGCCTTGCGGATGCGCAGCGCGAGCCTCGGCGTGCGCAGCTCGTAAAAGGACTCCGCCTCCGCCTCCGCCAGCGGCGGGGCAGGGGGGGCATAGTCCGGCGACACGCCGTAGGTGGGGATGTTTTCAAAAACCGCCGTCGTGACATAGCGGCAGCGCACCACCCCCTCCTCGGGGAAACTCAGGCGCAACAGGGTATCGGTCAGCTCCAGCTCGAGTGTGGTGGGGCTGACCCATTCGTAGCGGCGCACGCCGCCGCCTGGAGCATCCGTACTCACGGTCAGCGCCTTAACCCGGGGGCCACTCCAGCTTGCGCCCGCCCAAAATGTGGATGTGCAGGTGCGGCACCGTCTGCCCGGCATCCGCCCCCGTGTTGAGCACGGTGCGGAAGCTGCTCAGCCCCTGCTCGCGCGCCACACGCCCCACCGTCAGCATCAGGTGCGCCATCAGCTCGGCATCCTCGGGCGCGGCGGCCGCCACATCGGGCAGCGGCTTGCGCGGCACCAGCAGAATGTGCACCGGCGCGGCGGGAGCTACATCGCGGAAGGCCACGCAGAGCTCATCCTCGTATACCATCGCGGCGGGAATCTCGTGGTCGGCAATTTTCTGGAAAAGGGTTTTTTCCATATGCCGTCTCTTTTACCACAGCCACCCCGCCGCCTGCAACAGGAAAATCGGGTATCGCCCGCATTGCCGCCGCCGCGATGAAAAAAATAGCCTTCTGCGGGAGATTTTACTTGCCTTGCGGGGAAACAGGCGTATAATCGCGCCACCATGACCCGCAAAGGTGGTATCAACAAGACACGTAAGGCGGTGGCCAAGCGTTTCAAGGTGACCGGCTCGGGCAAGGTTCTGCGTCGCAAGCAGGGTAAGCGTCACATTCTCCAGAAGAAGTCCAGCAAGCGCAAGCGTCAGTTGGGCCGTCCCGCTCTGGTGGACGCCACCCAGGTTTGGGCCGTCAAGCAGAACATGCCCTTCGCCTAACGCCGAGGAACATGGCCGCAAGCCAAGCTCCGACCGCTCATCGGTCGGCCTTCGTGCAGCCTGCCTCCCGATATACGGCGGAGGCTCGAACGGACGAGACTGCAAGGAGGTGAGGAAGAACAGTCCGCTCACCCTACACAGAAACATCAAGAACTATGGCACGTGCTACTAATGGGCCCGCCTCGCGCGCCCGCCGCAAGCGCATCCTGCTCCGCGCCAAGGGCTTCCGCGGTTTCCGCAGCAAGCTCTTCCGCTATGCCAAGGACGCCGTCTACAAGGCATGGCAGTATGAGTACCGCGACCGCAAGAGACGCAAGGGGCAATTCCGCCGTCTCTGGAGCGCTCGCATCTCCGCCGCTGTGCGTCCCCTCGGTCTGACCTACTCCCGCTTCATGGAGGGGTTGAAAGCCGCCAACATCGACCTGGATCGCAAGTCCCTTGCCGATTTGGCCGTCACGGATCCCGAGGCGTTCAAGGCGGTGTTCGATCTGGCCAAGAAGGCCATCGACGCCAAGCAGGGCGCGACGCTCGCCAAGTAAGGCCGAGCGCCAAGCGCAAAGCGCAAAAACTTTCCGCAGGGGCTGTCGCAGCAAGCGGCAGTCCCTGCGGTTCTTTGTGCGGGGACGGCGCTTGGCGCCAAGCAGTTGGGCGCGTTGAGCAAAATACTCTTGCCCTCCGGTCACTTGAGGGGCTACAATGCGGGCATGAACCCGATTTCTGCATTTGATTACCATGTCCCCACGCACACCCTCTTCGGCAGCGGCTGCCTGAACCGCCTCCACGAGCAGGAGCTGCCCGGACGGCGCGCGCTGGTGGTGATTTCCAAGGGCCGCAGCACCCGCGCCAACGGCTATCTGGACCGCACCCTGCGCGAGCTGGAGCTGGCGGGGGTGAGCTGCGAGGTCTTTGACCGCGTGGAGCCCAATCCGTTGAAGGACACGGTGATGGCGGGCGCCGCAGCAGCATGCGCAGCGGGCGCGGAGTTTATCGTGGCGCTGGGCGGCGGCTCGGTGATGGATGCCGCCAAGGGGGTGGCCATGATGGCGACCAACCCCGGTGATTTGTGGGACTATGTGCTCTTCGGGACGGGCGGGCGCAAGCCCGTGGCGGTAAAGCCCCTGCCGTTGGTGGCCATCACCACCACGGCGGGCACGGGCTCGGAGACAGACGGCGGCGGTGTTATCACCAACCCCGCAACGCAGGAAAAAACCGCCATTTTCGACGGCGTGCGCCTCTTCCCGTGCCTGGCCGTGGTCGACCCCGAGCTCATGACCAGCGTGCCGCCCGCGTTCACCGCCTACCAGGGCTTCGATGCGCTCTTCCACAGCACGGAGGGCTACATCTCGAGCCGCGCCAACCTCATGAGTGATGTCGTGGCGCTGGCGGCCATCGAGAACGTGGGCCGTTACCTCGCCGCCACGGTGGCGGACGGCGGCTGTCTGCCCGCTCGCGAGCGCGTGGCCTTCGGCAACTGGCTCTCGGGGCTGCAGATGGTGGTGGGCACCTGCACGAGCGAGCACTCGCTGGAGCACGCGCTGTCGGCCTACCACCAGGAGCTGCCGCACGGCGCGGGACTCATCATGATTTCCAAGGCCTACTACACGCACTTCATCAAGGCGGGCTGCTGCCCCGAGCGCTTTGTGCGCATGGCGCAGGCGCTGGGGATGAGCGAGGCCAAGGAGCCCATGGACTTCATCACGGCGCTCGCCGCCCTGCAGGATGCCTGCGGCGTGGGTCAGCTGCGCATGAGTGACTACGGCATCCGCCCCGAGGAGTTCCCCGCCATGGCGCGCAACGCCATGGACTGCATGGGCTTCCTCTTCGGCGCCGATCCCGCTCCGCTGAGCGAGGCGGACTGCATCGCCATCTACCAAGCCTCCTACGCCTGAGTTGCGGCTCGGGACAGGCGTCAAACGCGGGGAGCCCGGACGGACTCCCCGCGTTTGCTGTCGTTGCTGAGGGCACTCGGCCTCAGGCGATGGTGTGCAGCCAGCCCTCGGGGGCGGGAATGCGCCCCATCTGGATGCCCGTGAGGGTATCGTAGAGCTTCTGGGTGTAAGGCCCCATCTGCTCCATGCCGGAGGGGAAGCAAATCTCGCGCCCGTGGTCGACCACCTTGCCCACGGGGGAGATGACAGCCGCCGTGCCGCAGAGCCCGCACTCCGCAAAATCCCCCAGCTCGCTGAGCAGCACCTCGCGGTGCTCCACGGGCATGCCGAGGTAGCGCTCCGCCACCACCATGAGCGAGCGGCGCGTGATGGAGGGCAGGATGCTGCTGCTCTTGGGGGTGACGAGCTTACCGTCCTTGGTGATGAAGATGAAATTGGCGCCGCCTGTTTCCTCCACCTTGCTGCGGGTGGCGGGGTCGAGGTACATGTTCTCGGCGTAGCCCTGACGGTGCGCGTCCATGATGGCGTGCAGGCTCATGGCGTAGTTCAGCCCCGCCTTGATGTGACCCGTGCCGTGGGGCGCGGCGCGGTCAAACTCGCTCACGCGGATGGTGATGGGCTTGGCACCGCCCTTGAAGTAGGGGCCCACCGGCGTGCAGAAGATACGGAACTGGAACTCCGTGGCGGGCTTGACGCCGATGACGGCGTTGCTGCCGAACATGAAGGGGCGCAGGTACAGCGTCGCGCCGCTGCCGTAGGGCGGCACAAAGTCGAGGTTGGCGGCGACCACATCATGCACCGCCTGCACAAAACGCTCCTCCGGGAACACGGGCATCTCCAGGCGGCGGCAGCTCTCGGCCATGCGCGCCGCATTGAGATCGGGGCGGAAGCAAACCACGCGCCCGTCCTCCGTGCGGTAGGCCTTGAGCCCCTCGAAACAGGTCTGCGCATATTGCAGCACGCAGGCGCACTCGCTCATGGTCACGGTGGCATCCCCGGTGAGGGTGCCGGCATCCCAGGCGCCATCCTTGTAGTTGGCAACAAAGCGCTTGTCGGTCTGAATGTAGCCGAAGCCCAAGCTGCCCCAGTCAATATCCTTGCTCATAATCAATAGTTTGGTAAAAACGGTCGGCCGATGGTCGGTCGGCGGCTCTCATCTTACGCGCGCGGGCGGCAGCTGTCAACCACGGAATTTGCCTTGTCGCGCCCGCCGGGCTATGCTACAATGCGCGGCGGTATGACCTACGCCGAAAAACTCTCCGCCCGCATGGCCGCCACCCGCTCGGCGCTCTGTGTGGGGCTCGACCCCCGCCCGCAGTCCGACAACATGAGCGAGCTGGCCGATTGGCTGCGCCGCGTGGTGGAGGAAACCGCCCCCTACGCCGTCGCCTACAAACCCAACATCGCCTACTTCGAGGCCATGGGACTGCCCGGGCTCCGGCTGCTGGAGGAGCTGCTGCCCGACATGCCCAAGGACATCCCCGTCATTCTGGATGCCAAGCGCGGCGACATCGGCGAGACGCAAAAATACTACGCGCAGGCCTACTTCGACCGCATGGATGTCGACGCCGTGACGCTCAACCCCTTCATGGGCTACGACATCCTCGCCCCCTTCCTCGACCGCCCCGGCAAGGGGGTCTACCTGCTGGCCGTGACCACGAATGCCGGCTCGGCCGATGTGGAGCAGCAGCGCCTGGCCGACGGTCGCCGCGTCTACCAGCTGGTCGGAGACATGGTGCTGCGCGCCCGCGCCGAGCACGCTGCCACCGAGGTGGGCATGGTCGTGGGGCTCACCAACGCCAACGGCGAGATTTTGGAGAATTTGCCCGATGCTCCCCTGCTCATCCCCGGCCTGGGAGCGCAGGGCGGCGACCTCTCCGCCCTCGTGGGCGGCACGCGCGTGGCGCCGCCCGCCATCAACGTGTCGCGCGGCATCCTCTACAAGGAGCCCGAGCTCTCCTTTGCCGAAAAAGCGCAGAAGTACGCTGCGCAGATCCGCACCGCCCTCGGGCTCTAAGGGTAAGCCTCGTCCGCCGCCATGAAACAGTATCTGGAACTGTTGCGCGATGTGCTGGAAAACGGCGTGAGCCGCGAGGACCGCACCGGCACGGGCACCCGCGGGGTCTTCGGGCGACAGGCGCGCTTTGACCTGCGCGAGGGCTTCCCCTGCCTGACGACCAAAAAACTCCACCTGCGCTCCATCATCTACGAACTGCTGTGGTTCCTGCAAGGCAGCACCAACGTGCGCTACCTGCGCGAGCACGGCGTGAGCATCTGGGACGAGTGGGCCGACGAAAACGGCGAGCTCGGCCCCGTCTACGGCAGCCAGTGGCGCGCCTGGCCGGACGGGCAGGGCGGGCACATCGACCAAATCGCCCGCCTCATCGAGGGGCTGCGCAGCAACCCCTGGGGGCGCCGCCACATCGTTTCCGCCTGGAACGTGGCGGAGGTGGAGCACATGGCGCTGCCGCCCTGCCACTGCCTCTTCCAATTCTGCGTCATCCCCGCGCAGCAGCCGGGCGCGCCCCACGGACTGAGCCTGCAGCTCTACCAGCGCAGCTGCGACCTCTTCCTCGGCGTGCCCTTCAACATCGCCGGCTATGCTCTGCTGCTGCAGATGGTGGCGCAGGTCTGCGGCTACGAAGCGCGCGAGTTCATCCACAGCTACGGCGACCTGCACCTCTACAACAACCACCTGGAGCAGGCGCGCCTGCAGCTCACCCGCAGCCCCCGCCCCCTGCCCACCCTGCGGCTCAACCCGGCCGTCAAGCGTCTGGAGGATTTTACCTTTGAAGACATCGAGCTGACGGGCTACGACCCTCACCCGCATATCAAGGCCGAGGTATCCGTATGAGCCGCATCACCTACACCGGGGTGGTGGCCATGGCGGCCGACCGCGCCATCGGCCGGGGAGGCACCATGCCCTGGCACCTGCGCGAAGACCTGCGCCTCTTCAAGCGCCTGACGCTGGGGCACCCCGTGCTCATGGGTCGCAAAACATGGGAATCGCTGGGGCGCCCCCTGCCGGGGCGGCAGAACATCGTCCTCACCCGCGACCCCGCCT
>JBJEVK010000051.1:0-4616 GCA_051884295.1 Akkermansia sp. | reverse complement strand
GCCTAAAATGAAGTTGTTTTCGCTTTGTCGCATTTAGTCTTGCAATTCAGCGCGGACGCTCGGGTGTTTTTTGTGTCTGAGACTGTCAGCAGCTGCGGCGCGGCTTGCGGTGTGCCTCGAAAATAGCACTGACATCTCCCTTTCCGAGAGCCAGCTGCTCCTCCATTTCAGCGCGCATGGCCAAAGCGGCTTCCAGCGCCAGCTTGTCACTTCCGTACTCACGGTCGGTGAAATAGCGCACGAACACCTCCTTGTTGCGTGTTAAACATAGGCGGTAGCCGTTAAACCCTTTCTTGGGCTCCTTGCCCCCATCGTAACGGGTGATGTTTTTCATGTTCATAGCTCCAAACTCATTGGTAGCCTTTCCGACAGCTTTTTGCAAGATGTTAATGTTGCGATTCTCAACTTTTATGGTCTTTTTATGACAAAACAACGAGGATTTAATGCGATACAGGCTTACCACACTACGTTGATGTTCTTTGCTACGCAGAAAAATTATTGACTAGAGGTAAAAGTTGAATCTTTGAATAATTTTCTTGACACTTTGGGATTCGGGTGATACGTTCCGCCCGGTTTTCCATGAACAAGAACTTGCCGTCATCGCCACAACGCTTTCCCGCCTTGCTTACCATGATAGACATGCTCGATGAAATTGCGGACTATGTCCGCCAAGCCGGTTTCCGTGCGCTCCACGGTGAGGAGCGCCAGCGCCAACACAAGCGCAGCCGCCATGTGTGCGCCGCCTTTGCGGCCATTCGGCGCTACACGCGCACGCATCCCGAGGGGATGCCGATGTCGGAGCTGGCGCGCGTGATGCACATGACTCCCTCGGCGGCCACGCACATGGTCGATTCCATGGCGCGGCAGGGGATGATTACCCGCTCCGCCTGCCCGAGCGACCGCCGGTCGGTCCTGGTGCTTCTGACCGAGGAGAATTGCCGCAATGCCGAGCGGGTGGAGCAGGGGCAGATCGATGCAGGACAGCGCCTGTGTTCCCTGCTGACGGCGAGCGAGCAGCAGACCTTCCGGCGCTTGCTGGACAAGATGCACCGCGGGACGCGGGAGGAGCCGGGCAACGCGACCTGCTGAGTGTGCCGCCGCGCTGCCTCAGCAGAGGGGCAGGGGATAGCCGCGCAGCTCGGCCAGACGGCGGATGACGCTCTCAATCACATTGTCGGGGCAGGAAGCTCCCGCCGTGATGCCGATGCGCAGCAGGCGCGAGGCATCGCCGGCACCGGCGGGGAGTGGGCAGTGGCGCTCCGCTCGGCTCTCAAAATCCCAGCAGCACATGTCGTGGGCACTGATGAGGCTTTCGGCCGATTTGATGAAGTAGGTGCGCACATGGCGCGCGGCGATTTGCGCCAGGTGGGTGGTGTTGGAGCTGTTGTAGCCGCCGATGATGATCATGGCATCCGGCTTTTTCTCCAGCAGCTGCATCAGCGCATTCTGGCGATCCTGCGTGGCGCTGCAGATGGTGTTGAACGCGTGGAAATTTTCCCCGTTCCCGTCGCGTTGCAGCATGGCCTCGTGCAGCAGCTCCTGGATGCGCGAGGTCTCGCTCTTGAGCATGGTGGTTTGGTTGGCGATGCCGATGCGGCGCAAATCGCGGGCGGGGTCAAAACCCTCCGAGCAGCGGTCGGCAAAGCGGGCGAGAAAGTCCTCGCTCGTGCGGCGCCCCAGAATGTAGTCGGCCACCAGATGCGCCTCCTCCTCGTTGGAAATGACGAGAAAGGCCGCATCGGGCACCTTGTCGCGCGCCTGCGAGGCGGTCGCCACCGTCTCCTCATGGCGCGCCTTGCCGTGGATGATGGAAGTCACCCCGGCGGCCGCGTATTGGCGCACACGGCTCCACACCTTCACCACATTGCCGCAGGTGCTGTCGACCAGCTGCACCCCCTTGGCCTCCAAGAAATGCCTCATGGGCATCGGCAGCCCGAAAGCGGGGATGATGACGACATCCTCTTCGCCCAGCGCGTGATAGAGCGGGTCGCCCATGTTCCACGGTAGGCGAAGCAGCCCCATCGCATCGAGCCGGGCGTTGACCTCGGGGTTGTGAATAATCTCGCCGATGAGCCAAATGCGCCGATCGCGGAAGAGCCTGCGCGCGGCATAAGCAATCTCGATGGCGCGGCGCACCCCGTCGCAGAAGCCGAAGGAATCGGCCAGGAAGAACTGAGTGTTGGGTATGCGCAACACGTTGCCGGCGGCGCGGATATCCTGCACCAGCGAGCTGCAAAACTCGCCCAAATCCTCCTGCACCGCCTCCATGATGTCGGGGCGGCGCACATTGACGGGTCGTTTGGCGGGGTGATTCATGGCTTCAGTGCGGCAGGTTGAGCGCTTCGCAGGCGAGAATGTGGCAACCGCGCAGGTCGAGCTTGCCCGTGGGGAGCACGGGGATGCTCTCCACGGGGACAATTTCGCGCGGGCACCATAGGCGCGGCAGCCCCTGCGCCACCAAGCGCGCGCGGATGTCCTCCAGCGCCTCGCTCAGGCGGGTCTGGTGCACGGCGGAGAGCAGCACAATGGCTTCGCCCTTCTGCTCATCGGGCACGCCGGCAATGGCAATGGGGCGCCCCGTGAAGGTGGGGTCGGGCTCCAGCCCGGCCTCAATCGCCTGCTCCACCACCTCGTGCGGCACCATCTCGCCCGCAATCTTGGAAAAGCGCGAGCGCCGTCCCCCCAGCGTCAGGAAGCCGTTGAGATCCACGCTGCCCAAATCGCCGCTCTTGAACCAGCCGTCGCGGAAAATCTCCTCGTTGAGCTCGGGGCGCCCCAAATAGCCGCCGAAGATGTTGGCGCCGCGGAACCACACCATCCCCTGCTCCGAGAGGGGCAGGCTGCGGCTGTCGTCATCCGGATCCGTGATGCGCACCGCCACCCCGGGCAGCACGCGCCCCACCGAGCCGCGGCGGTGTCCCGGCACATACCAGGGATTCTCCCCGCTCGGTGCCACGTCCGGCATGTTGCAGGAGCAGGCGGGCGAGGCCTCCGTGAGCCCGTAGCCCTCCAGCAGCTGCACGCCGTGCTTCTCCAAAAACTCCTCTTCGAGACTCGCCTGCAGCTTCTCAGCGCCCACGGCAAAATACTCCACACTGCGGAAACTCGTGGCGCTCGCGCGGCGCAGCATGCCGCGGGCAAAGGTGGGCGTCGTCACCAAGAATCGGCACTTGTACTTCTCGGCCAGCTCATTGAGCCTCTTGGCATCCAGCGGCGAGGGGTAGCTCACCATGCCGAAACCCAGCAGCGGCGGCAGCAGCGTGCAGTCCGTCAGCCCGAAGCTGTGGAACAGCGGCAGGCTGCACAGGAAATGATCGCCGCAGTTGAGCCGCACAATGCTGCGCAGCTGCGTGATGTTGGCAATAATCATGCGGTGAGTCATGCTGACCCCCTTGGGTTCGCCGCTCGAACCGCTGGTGAAGAGCAGGGTCGCCTCGTCATCCCCCCGGCGCTCATCGAGCCGGAAGAGCCGAGTGAGCAGGGACATCGGCGCCGTCTTGGCCAGCGCGACCCAGTAGGCAATCTTGGCCATGCCAATGCTCTTGAGCGTGCGGTCCAGGTGAATGAGCGTGTCTGCCGGCGGCCAGGGGAACTGCGGCAGCTTATGCATGAACGCGCGCGCCGTGACAAAACGGCGGATGCCGCTGCGCCGCACAATAGCGGCAAAAGCCTCGGAAGAGGAGGTGTAGTTGATGTTGACGGGCACAATCCCCGCCAGCAGGCAGGCATAGTTGGTGATGACACCGCCCTTGCCGGGGGGCAGCAGAATGCCGAGCCGCGGCTCGCTGATATTCTTGCGCAGCCAGCGCGCCAGCGCCATCACCACGCCGAGCATCTTGCCGTAGGGGAGCTTGGTTTCATCCATGCCGTCCACCAGACCGATGTGGGCATAGCGGCGCATGCCCTCCACCAGCAGCCGCGCCAGCGAGGTGTTCAGGAGGGGGTGGCGGGCGTAGGCATCGGCGCCGCAGGCCATCCACGCCTCCATCAGGCGCTCCCCCGTCTGCGGCCCCGGGGCCAGGCGCGGCAGAATGTGCAGCTCGGCCCAATCGTAGTCCCCGTCGGTGCAGAAGGTGTAGTGCACATCGTTGCGGAACGCCGCCATGAACAGCGGCACCGGGGCAATGTGCAGCGCCCCCAGCTGCATCATGAACGGCATGGGCACATCGGCGATGGAGCCCGGTTGTGCGGCCGGTCGCCCCGGCACAAAAAGCACATCGCGCCCGCGCTCCATCTCGGCCACCAGCCGCTCGCGCAGCTTGCGCGAATCGGCTCCGCGAAAGCGGAAGCGCAGCACCTCGCCCTCCTGCATCCGGCGCATCATCTCCTCGTCGGGCAGGAAAGACTCCTCGACAAGGAAACTGATGTTCCCGGCACCGCCGAGTGTTTGCACCAGCACCTCGAGGGCGGAGGCATCCAAACGGTTAGGCATGTAGAACGACGGCTGCGGTGCGCGGTTTTCCGCACCGAATAAGCGGATGGATTTCGGCATAGCGAGGGGCTTTTTGTCATTGTAGCAACGAGGGTGCCCCCTGTCAACCAAACATCGCTTTTTCTGATAGGCATGTAAGTTGCAAAATCAAATGCGACACCGAAAAGCCGTTGCAGAACACCTT
>JBJEVK010000050.1:0-20185 GCA_051884295.1 Akkermansia sp. | reverse complement strand
AGGTGTTCTGCAACGGCTTTTCGGTGTCGCATTTGATTTTGCAACTTACATTCACCGGGTCAGGCTTTCTTTTTGCTTGCGTCGGGTCGGCTTCGGGGGTAGGATGAGGAGCATACCATCATGTCCGATTCGTCCCTGTCCTACCACGTGTTTCCCGATTGCCTTTGGCTGCGCTGCGACAGCCGGGGGAGCTTTGTCAACAGCCCCGCCCTCAAGGCGATTGCCGAGCGTTATCTCAGCGAGGGAGGAAAGACGGTGGTGGTGGATTTGGAGCTGTGCCCGGGGGTGGATTCCACCTTCATGGGGACGCTGGCGGGGCTGGCGCGCCGCTGTCTGGCGCAGGGGGGCTGCCTGCAGGTGGCCTCGCCCACGCAGCGCACGCGCGAGGCGATGGAGAGCCTGGGACTGGACATGCTGATGGATATTGACCCGAGCGATGCCTTCTGGGCGGAGGATGCGGCGAAACGTCGCGCGGCGCTGTCGGCGGAGGCCGGGGAGAGCGGGACTTCGGCGCTAACGGAGTTGGAGCGCACGCGGCATGTGCTGGAGGCGCACAATACGCTGCGCTCGATGAATCACAAGAACGACGAGACCTTCGGCTACGTTTGCGAGACGCTGGAGGAGGATTTGCTGCGCCAGAGCGAGGAAAACGATTCGCTGTGAGCAGCGGCGGTCATTCCTTGGCATCGTGGGCAGAGGCGCAGGCGTACTATGCTGCTCTGCGGGCGCGTGCGCGACGTACCTTTGCCGCCGGGGAGGGGGGCTGCTCCCTGCCGCCGGATGTGTTGCGCGAGGCGTGGCTGGCGGGGCGTTTGGGCAGCGAGGGGCAGACGATGCACCACGGGGCGGTGCAGGTGCCGGATTTCGGGTTGCCGGGGGCTCCGGGGGAGCCCGATGTGGTGCATGCGGAGTTGCTCGTGGGCGGGCAGCGTGTGGTGGGTTCGGTGGTGTTTCATGCCGAGGCGGAGGATTGGGAGCGCTGCGGTTGCGGCAGCGATGCGCGCTTTGATGATGTGGTGCTGCATGTGGTGGGGCAGGAGCCGCCGCCGGGCTGGTTTACGCGCACTTCGGAGGAGCGCGAGGTGCCGGTGATGCCGCTGCGGGCGGAGCTGTTGCAGGAGGCGGGTGCCCTGCCGCGCCGACGGGAGGGCGAGCTTTTCCGGGGCGTGCCGGGGGCATTGGCCGAGCTGCCTCGGGAGTCGCTGGAGATGCTGTTGCAGGCGGCTGCGGCGCACCGAGCGGCGCTCAAACGCGAGCGTTTCCGCAGCCGGGTGGCGGTGGTGGGCGAGGCGCAGGCATGGTACGAGGCCTGGGCGCAGACGCTGGGCTATGGGGCAAATGCGGCGACCATGCAGATGCTGGCGCGCCGTGTGCCGCTGGAGCATCTGCGCGCGGCGGGGGCGGATGAGGCGGTGGCGCGTCTGCTGGGGGCTGCCGGGTTCTTGGTGCCGGTGCTGCCGCAGCGCGCCACGGAGGAGGAGCGCGCGTACCATCGCCGGGTGTGGGATGCTTGGTGGCGCTGCCGCGAGTGCTATGCGGCTCGTCCCCTGCCGTGGCGCATGGGGGCGGTGCGCCCGATGAGTCACCCGCACCGCCGTGTGGCGGCTCTGGCCTGTTCCGCCGTGCTGCCCGGGCTGTGGGATCAGCTGGCCGATGCGGCGCAGATGGGGAGCGCGGAGCGGCGCCTTGCGGAGCTCCGCGACGATTTTTGGGATGTGCACTGCTCGCTGGCGGCTCCGGCGCTGCATCGCCGCTGCCATTTGGTTGGTGCAGCCACCTTGCAGGCCTTTCGGGTGAATCACCTGCTGTTGTATCACGAGGGGAGTGAGACCTGGGGGCAGTTTTTGGGGCAGCGGGCGGATGTCGTGCCGGGCTTGCTGCGGCGCACGGCCGCTGCGTGGTTGGGCGAGGCTCGTGTGCGCGCGGGTGGCGACTGCGCGGATCTGCTGCGCCGCTGCTATGCGCAGCAGGGCTTGCTGCAGTTGCAAGCGGATTTTGAGGAGCTCCCGCTCGAGAGTCTTTGAGCGAACAACGTGCGATTACCTGATGAATACGAACACAAAGGCAAACAAGTTTACCCGAGTGCGCGGTGCGCTGCGCTATGTCTGCAAGAGCAGTTGGCTGTTGCCTCTGGGCTTCCTCTTGCTCTGTGTTTTTTGCGCCTGCTGTCCGCTGACCTTTTTGTGGCGGCAGAGTTCTGTGGTGTGGGCGCGGGTGACAGATACGGCGTGGGCGGTGTCGTTCTGTCTGGGGATGTTGTATGCCCTGTTTTTGGCGCTGTGGCTGGTGGTGATGACGCTGTGGGCCTTTTGGCAGCATCGCCCCATGCACACGCTGCGGCGCTGGCTCTGCACCCTGCTCATGAGCGGGGTGGGCTTCTGCGCTTTGATGTTTTCGTACCTTGCCATGGTGTTTTCGGATGTTGACCACAGCGCGGATGCGTTCCGCCTGCCTTCGGATGTGGCTTTGGAGGTACCGCAGGACATGACGCTGTTCAGCAATTTGGAGGCACCTGCCGAGGTGCGGCAGATGGTTGAGGAGGCCGAGCATGCTCGGCAGCAACCGGAGGAGGAGAACGTGGATGTGGCGGGCAGCGCCGAGGATGGGTGCTGCGAGATGCCGCATTTTGATCGGCTGGCGCAGGAGCATCCGGAGCTGTTGCGCCGGTTGCTGGAGCGTTCGGTGGTGCTCGGGGACAGCCGCTATGCAGATGCCCGCAGTCGGGGCGTTGTTGTTCAGGAGAAGGAGTGCCGTTGTTGGCATTGCCACCTTTGGTTGGCGCTTCAGGGAAAGGACGAGCTCGTGCCCGGTGTGAATCGGGATGATCGGTGGTCCGGGCAGGAGGGGCGCCGGATCTACCGCGAGGGCGCTCATGGCTGGCGCATCGTCGGTATTTGCAAGGATGGTTGGATAAGGGGCGAGCTGATTGAATGCCCGCCCTTGGTCACGGCTGCCCAGAGGCGTTTGGATGCTGCGCTCGCGCCCCTGGCGGCAGAGCCGACGCCGGAGACGCTTGACCGCCTGCTGCCCCTGCCTGAGTTGCCCTGTCTGCGGTTGCGCGAGACGTTGCAAGCGGGTATTTACGAGGTCGTGCTGCTCGTGCCCCGCGGGGACGGCATCACCTACACGGTGGAGGTTTCGGAGTATCACACGGGCACTCCGCTGAGGCTCGACAGGAGTTTGGGAGCCTCCGGTTCCTCGCCCCGGCGGCAGGGGGCGGAATTCGATTACTACCGCTCCGAGGTGACGGTGTACACGGGCAACTGGGGGCAGTTCTACGGCAGCACCTGGTGCATCAAGGCAGATGGCAAGCCGGTTCGCAAGCAGCATTTCCTGATGCAGGGCTGGGAGCGCTGAGGGGCAGATGCGCGGCGGGGGGCAGCTCAGGAGCGCAGGATGTCGACGGGGGTGCCGACGGGGACGAGCCGGTAGAGGGTGCGGCAGGCAGCGCCCGGCAGGCGCACGCAGCCGTGGGAGACGGGGCGGTTGTAGACATCGCCGATGTGCATGCCGATGCCGTCGTAGGTGAGCCGCATGAAGTAGGGCATGGAGACGTGGTAGAGGTTGGAGCGGTGGCGCACCTGCTTTTCGAGGATGTGGTAGCGTCCCGTGGGGGTGCTGTTGTTGCGACCGGTGCAGACGGGGAAGCCCATGACGGCGCGCCCGTCTACCAGCAGTTCGCCGCGTTGTTCGTGCAGGTAGATGCGCACGAGTTTGGCACCTTGCAAGCCGTTGAGGTCGCCCTGCTGCCATGTGGGTGACAGCGGCTTGGCGGCGGGGCGGGGGGCGTCTGTGCTGCGGGCGGTGGCTTGGGGGCGCTGCGGGCGGACGGGCGCGTCGGCGCGGGGGATGATGCGGCCGTGGCGCGTGAGGGTGGCGCGTTCGGCGGGGATATCGCAGCTGCTGAGGGTTCCGAGAAGCAGTGCCCACAGAAGCAGCATGGACTGTCGTATGGCGGCCATGAGGATATGGCAACCATGCGGGAGCCCGGCTTCAAAAACAGGAGGGGAGGGGCTGCTGACCCCTCCCCAAGCGTTCAAGCGTTGCCTCTCCGCGTGCTGCGGATCAGGCGCCGACGATTTGTCGGCAGGCTTTGACGGTGTTGGCCATGAGCATGGCGATGGTCATGGGGCCCACGCCGCCGGGTACGGGAGTGATGGCGGAGCAGAGCTCCTGCACGGCGTCGAAGTCGACATCGCCGACGATGCGGTAGCCGCGCGGGCGGCTGCTATCGGCGATGCGGTTGATGCCGACGTCGATGACAACGGCGCCGGGCTTGATGCAGTCGGCACCGAGCATGCAGGGGCGACCGACGGCGGCGACGAGGATGTCCGCGCTGCGGCAGACTTCTGCAAGATTCTTGGTGCGGGAGTGGGCGATGGTAACGGTGGCGTTGGCGGCCTTGCTGACCAGCAGGTTAGCCATCGGCTTGCCGACAATCATGCTGCGTCCGACCACGACGGCGTGTTTGCCCGCTGTCTCCACCCCGGCGGCGCGCAGCAGCTCCATGCAGCCCAGGGGGGTGCAGGGAACAAAGCCGGTGGGATCTTCCAAGACGAGCTTGGCAACGTTGGCGGGGTGGAAGCCGTCGACATCCTTGCGGGGATCGATGTTGAGGATGACGGCGGCTTCGTCGATGTGCGGCGGCGGGGGGCTTTGCACCAGAATCCCGTGGATGCGCTCGTCGGCGTTGAGTTGATGAATGAGCTCTACGAGTTTTTCCTGCGTGGTGTCGGCGGGCAGGCGCCACTCCTGGGAGTAGAGCCCCAGCTCGGCGCAGGCCTTGACCTTGGAGCCGACATAGACCTGCGAGGCGGGGTCATCCCCCACGAGGACGACAGCGAGTCCGGGGGTGTGCCCCTGTTGCTTGAGGCGGGCGATTTCCTGCACCAGGTCCGCGCGGACGCGGGCAGCTACTTCTTTGCCGTTGATGAGTTTCGGTGCCATGAACGAGTGTTGTTGATCAGGATGAAAAGGGCTCGAAATCCGGGCGCCCGTGCGCCAGAGCGCTTTCCAGCTGTTCCGCATAGGCGCGCACTTGCTCATCGCTCAGGTCGGGCGGGACATGGATGGGTTTGCCCCAGCGGAGACAGACGCGCGAGAAGGGCTTGGGGATGATGTAGCCATCCCATGCCTTGCTGATGCGCCAGCAGTGCGGGATATCGAAGCAGAGCGGGATGATGGGCAAGCCGCTGAGAGAGGCAATCTTGATGACGCCGTTGTGGCAGCGGTAGATGGGACCGCGGGGACCGTCGGGCGTGATGCACATGCTGCACCCGTTGTCAATCTCGCGTTTCATGTCCATAAAGCCGGCTATGCCGCGCCGGTGTGAGGAGCCGCGGACGGTGCGCATGCCGTAGTCCTCAGCCACGACGGAGAGCGCCGCACCGTCCTTGCTGGCGCTGGTCAGCATGCTCATGGTGACGGTTCCGTGCAGAATGTAGCGGTAGAAGTAGCAGGGGGTGAACGTGTTGTTGTGCCACAGAGCTACAATGACGGGGTAGGTGCCCAGGGGCCGCGGGTCGCTGCTCTGCGAAATGATTTTTTTGCGCAGCGTGAGGCAGACCAGCGTGATGAGGAACCAGGCGAGATGCCCCACCGGGCGGGTCCACCATTTGGAGCGGAGCTCTGTCGCTCGATCGGCCATGCGGGTCTTAATCCAGGGGATGTTTGAAAGGATCCTCCTGCGGGGCGAACGGATCCGTTTGTTTCTGCTCGGAGGGTGTCGCTGCATCATCGATTTGCTGCAGCAGCTCCTTCTGCCGACGGAGACTATCGGAGAGCTGGGAGAAGTCCACATCCTCCAGCGACAGCCTTTCGGCACGCTCACCCCGCGCAGCCTGTGCAGCAGCCTCGAGCTCTGCCGAATTGTCCTGCGGGAGATGGGTGGTGCCGGAGATTTTCGTGCTGAACCAAGCCAGACCGGCATCGTCGCGGAAGATGGGATCGGATTTGCCGTCGGCATATTCTGCATGAGTCAGAATCGTCGGCACGCCGTAGTCCAAATTCCCGCTGAGCTCGTTGTGCTCATTCAGCTCAATGCGCCCGCGCAGGGAGATTAGGTCGCGCTCAACAAGGGCATCATCCGGGATTTCCAGAATGAGCTGTTCGCCATCGCGTTGCAGCTTTAACCATCCGCGTGTGATTCGTGCCGGCTGGTACTTGCTGCGCTTGGAGGAGTTGATGTGTTCGAGAAGGCGGTTTTGGGCGGGGAAGCCGGTCAGGCAAATGTCCTTGAGGTGGAATTCGCCGCTGAATTCCGGTTCGTTCAGGTCGAGCGGCAGGAGAATGCGCGCCTGCGAGCGGTTGCTGCTGACGGTCTGCGTGACGGTTTTGGCGGAGAAAATGCCCTCCAGACGACCGCTGGTCAAGCTCGAGAAGGGAATGTTATCCGCGTCAAATTCAAAGGGACCTGCCAGTGCGGCGTCCTCGTCCAAATGACCTCTGATGAGTATTTTGTCGCGCTCCTGCTCGGGGAGATTGGTGCCGGCGGTGGTACTGCTCTTCACATAAAAATCGCTGATCATCTGATCGCTCAGCAGCATTTTGGCTTCCGTGATGTGCAGGGTGCGCATGCCCCGCAGATGCAGGGTGCCCCCATTGAGGATGACGGAGGCGTTGCCGGTATCGCCCGTGCGGGGGTGGTACAAATAGACCGGGGCGTTCTTGATGTGCAGAGGCGCATTCTCGGGAGAGCCAAAGCTGAGATTGAGGTCATCGCACTTCATGCGCCGGAATATCCAGAGCGGTTTGCCGGATGCTTGGGGAAGACGCAGGTGCCGGCTATCGGGGTTGAGATACACCTTTGCACGGGCGATGCTGAGCTCATTCCCCCGCAGGATTCTGGAGAAAAAGGAAAGGGTATCCAACTCGGCGGCAATATCGGTCAGCTCGACGCGCCGAATGAAACTGTCCTCCGGGAATTCGGCCACGAGTGTGTTGAGTTTCAGGGAGGTTCCGCTTATCCCCTCACCGGTGATCGTGATGTTTGCGGCGCCCCAACGTTGCTGGAACTCACTGATTCGGCTTTGAATATAATTTTTGCCGGTCATCGTTGACATGCGGTAGGAGAGAATGCCGAGCATGACAAGGACGATGAGGGCAAGCCCCATGAGGATTTTCAGAAACACTATCCGCCCGCTGCGGCGTTTTTCCTTCTCGGTGACGAGAACGCGTCGCTTTTTGGTGACGCGGTAGACCTTGGTTCCGTCCGGTCGTATCACCAGTTCGCGGGATTTTTCGTGTGAGGGTTTTTCGTCGTTGAGGCGATTGAGAATGCCGCGCACCTGCGACATTGCATTTTCTTCCGGTTCAGGATGTGGGTGATGAGAAGCCATCCGCTTTCTTTCGCTTAGAGTGAGCCGATTTCATTGGTGGGGCGTTTGCCCGTATGGGGATCCTTGCCGGTCGGATCCACGAGATCGATTTTAATGAAAACCAAAAATGCCTTGCGCGAGGTTTGGGCACCCTCCGAACGGAAAAGTCGCCCGACCAAGGGCAGATCGCCCAAAACAGGCAGCTTGTCCTCAAAACGAACATTTTGGGCTTCCTGCAGGCCGCCCAGAACAAGCACCGAGCCGGGGGCGACCGACACCTTGGTGTTCTCCATGCGGCGTTTGAAAAGGGGCTTGAGAATTCGGTTCTCGCTCAGTCTGACCACCTGAATGCCGGCATTGCCGGACGGGGTGGTGATGGCTGTCGTGATGGGACTGCCCCAGTTGATAAAGCCCTCAAACTCGTTGATGGTGAAGGTGAGTGCAACGGTGACGACATTGCCGTCCGGCGATGCTTGGGCACTGTGTACCTGTACGATGGAGCCGATACCGCCCACGACATCCTCCTCCGTCATGCCGAAGCGGGTAAATTCCTCGGGATGAGCCGGTGCAACAACGCAGCCGTCAACGCTGGTGTTTTGCGGAACCTGCGGCTCCGAATAGCTCTCCGGGTAGAACAGTTCGCGCACATTGGCAAAGCTGACCTGCTGCTCAGCCCCGGGCGTGAAGAGGAAGCGGGGGCTGAAGAGAACATCCGTCGCTTTCTTTTGGGAAAGGCCTCGCATGATCATGGTGACATCGCCCGCATTCCATATGCCGCGCATGCTGAAGATGCCCGGTGCCTTGGCGGAACTCATGGAGTTTTGGGCATAGGCCATGGCGCTGCCGCTTTCGATCAGACGCTCAAGGCTGCCGGCAGAGATGGCGCCGGAGCGGAGCCCCTCCGTCATGGAGGCTGAGGGGGTATCGGCGTATCGAGTCGAAGAATCGCCCTGCGCGGTGACCCAGCCGGCTTCGGCGGCGGTCTTGATAACCCCGCCGCCGCCATAGAGGAAATCGGGGCCGAGGTTGAGGTTGATCAGCCATTCAAAGCCCAATTCTTCGAGGTCTTTCTCACCGACCTCCATCGCAATGATGTTGAGGACAACGCTCTGATTCCGATCCTCCATCGGAATTTGAGTGAGTTCGGCGATTTCCTCCTGATTGTAGGGGGTATTGCGTACGGTGAGCGTGCGCGAGGCCGCATCGTAGCGCGCCGTGGCACCCTCGGGGAAGGAGATGCCCATCCCCTTGAGCGCCTGGACGGGGTTGACCCGGCGTACGCGGATGGTCGAGGAGCTGAAGTCGCTGTCCTCGTCGTTATCGCTTTCGGTCTCGGCATCGAAGAAGTGGGGGGCGACGGTGTAGCTGCGCTCCACCATGGGACCGAAGTCTCTGCCGGAGTAGGAGAGTTGCACGCCGGTGGCGGTGATGTGGTAGGTGATGCCCAGCTGTCTGACGAGGGCGTCCAGAACATCGCTCACTGTGACATCGGAGAGTTTGAGGTTGACGCGCCGCGCCATGATGTCCGCGTACCCGGTGCTGTCGGGCGGGCCGAAGTTGGTGGTGAGGTTGATGTGGCGTGAGGAGAGGGTGCCGCCGGAGCTCTCGTGGCTGTTGATTTGCGCTTGCAGCGCATCGACGACATCCATGATGGGCACATCATCAAACACGATTTGCGAGAGGGGGATGCTGCGAAGGGTTTCGCTCATGCGTTGCTCCTCTTCGCTGTCCTCTGCGGGGGCCCCCACCGCATCGGAGGAAACGGCGGCAACGGGAGTCGCATCGCTCGGGGTCTGCTCCTCCCATGTTGCGTCTACCTGAGCCAGGGCTGCGGCGCGGGCGCTGTCGTGGGCGGCGCGGTAGTAAGCCTGCTTGCGTTGGGTGGCGGCTTCGATGCCGCGTTGGGCGGCGATGTTGTACGGGTCGATTTGCAGCGCGCGGCGGAATGCTGCGACGGCATCGTCGTAGCGCCCCAAATCCAAATGACCGTAGCCCAAGGTGAGCTCTCGGTTGACGCTTTCAACATTGCCGATGTGCTGCGGGGTCAGGGCGGGATTGTTCCGCACGGGATCCTGGGTGCGGCTCAGTTCCTGCCGGGCGCGCTTGTTGGTCGGGTCAAGCTCGATGGCTTCGCTCAGGAACTCAACGGCCTCATCGAGCCGGCCGACGCTGCGGTAGTCCATGGCTTTGGCAATCAGAGCATCGGAGAGACTTGCACGGATGAACTGCTGTTGCTTTTCCGTAGCCGGAGCCTGCGGCAGCACGGCGAGAGCGTTGCGGTAGTGCTCAACGGCATCGCTGTATTTTTTCTCGCTGTAGGCGGTGCGGGCTTCCTGCAGCTGCTGCATGGCATCGCGCAGAGCCAGTTCCCGGCGCGAGGTTTCGGGCATGTCGGCAGCTCCTTCTTGGGCGGAGGCAGAGGGGAGGAGGGCAACAGAGGCGGCAAGGGAGAGAAGAACCGTGCGTGTGATCGAGCCGTTCATAACCTATATCGAAAGCATGCTAGCAAAATCCCCATGCAAAGTCACTCAAAAAGTGCGCTGCATCGGGAAAAATATCTTGTGCTGACATGTTTTTGCCGCCTTGCCGAAAAGCCTGCTCCACGTAGGGGCGGAGCAGGCTTTTCGGCAAGGCGGGGCAGTGCTCAGACATCGAGGACGGGGCTGTCGTCGTTGTCGTCGCCGCCGTGAGCCAGAATGAACTGCAGGTCGTTGAGGTCGAGGCTGGAGGCAAAGCCTTCATCGCCCAGAACATTGGTCACCAACTGGTTCTTTTGGTGTTGCAGAACGCGGATTTTCTCTTCCACTGAGTCGCGGGTGAGCAAGCGATAGGCAATGACCTTGTTCTTCTGGCCGATACGGTGGGTTCGGTCGATGGCCTGACTCTCCACGGCGGGGTTCCACCAGGGATCGTAGAGGATGACGTAGGAGGCCGAGGTGAGGTTCAGACCCGCGCCGCCCGCTTTGAGCGAGAGCAGGAAAACACTGGGTTCCTTGGTCGTTTGGAATTTTTCGATTTCGGCCTTGCGATCCTTGGTTTGCCCGGTGAGGTAATTGTAGGGACGGCTCTCGGCTTCCAAGCGGGTCTTGATGATTTCCAGCATGGAGACGAATTGCGAGAATACCAGCACCTTGTGTCCTTCCTCGCGCAGCTGGTCGAGCAGGTAGAAGAGGGCGTTGAGCTTCGCGCTGTCCTCCTTGAGGTATTTGGGATCGACGAGACCGGGGTGGCAGCAGATTTGGCGCAGGCGCATGAGCCCCTGCAGAATCGCAAAGGAATTTTTCTTGACGGATTCGTCGGAATCGACTCCGAGCAGAGCTTTTTGAATGCGGCGCAGCTCGGCTTTGTAGAGCTGGTGCTGGATGCCCTCCATCTTGGCGTACACCTCTTCCTCAGTGCGCGGCGGCAGATCCTTGGCCACCTGAGCCTTGGTGCGGCGCAGCAGGAAAGGTTTCAGGCGCGCGGCCAGGCGATTCTGGCTTTGGGAGTCCTTGCGCTTGTCAAAGCGTTTCTTGAAGTAGGCGCGGCTGCCCAGAACGCCGGGCATGGCGAAGGCCATGAGCGACCACATGTCCAGCAGGCGATTCTCGATGGGGGTGCCGGAGAGGACGAGCCTATTGTGCGCGGAGATTTCGCGCGCGGCTTTGGCGGCTTTGGAATCCGGGTTCTTGATTTGCTGACCCTCATCGAGAATGACGGTGAGCCATTTGATGGCGTTGATCTGCTCGCCGCAGACGCGCAGCTGAGCGTAGTTGATGACCACCATGTCGTAGTCGGCCAGGATGTCGTCGACAACGGCCTGCTCCTTGTTGCGGATGACGAGAACGCGCACGCCGGGGGCGAATTTCTCCGTCTCGCCGGCCCAAACATCCAAGACGGATTTGGGGCAGACGATGAGGACGGGCGGGATGACGACCTTTTTGCGTCCTTTCTTGTTGTTGCGCAGGTATTCCTCGCGCAGCCACAGAACGTAGGTGATGGACTGGATGGTTTTGCCCAAGCCCATGTCGTCTGCGAGAATCCCGCCGAAGCCGTTGACGGCCAGGTAGGCGAGGAAGTGGAAGCCCTCCACCTGATAGGGGCGCAGTGTGGCCTGCAGCTGCGTGGGTACATCGGGCTTGACATCGATGCGGATTTCGGCGGTGCGCTCCTTGATGCGTTGCCATGCCTTGGGGTCGAATACTTCGGCTGCGCGCGGATCGGCCAGTTGCAGGGCGTGCATGCGGTGCGTCTCGCCCGAGAGGTCGAAGGGGTCGAGCCCCAGCTTGGTCACGGCATCGCGCTGGGCGTCATCGAGCTTGATTTCGAGTCGCATCCAGCGGCCGTCGTCCATGCGTACATAGCCGCCGCGCGCCGAGACCAGCGAGCGGATTTGCTCCTTGGTCAGGGTGACGCCCTCCACATCGATGACAACGCGCAGGTCGAACCAGTCGATTTCCTGATTGACGACCTCGAAGCGGATGGCAGCAGCCACCGGGTCGGCCAGCAGAGACTTGAGCCCCTCGTCCATCTCGACGCTGATGCTGTTGGGGATGGCTTTGGCCCACTCGGCAAATTTTTCGGGGAACTGCTTCGTGATGCGGCTCTTGAAAGCGCCCTGCTGGGTGTCGTAGGTGAAATTCATCTCCTCTAGCAGCCCGGGAATGGGGTAGAGGTAGTCGCGGATGAAGCGCAGCAGGGTGTTGTCTCTGACGGGCTGTTGGCTGACGAGCTCCCAGTCGTCTTTGCCCAGCCGCTCGTGGCGGCGGCCGGGGGGATCCTGCGCAGTGACTTCGAGCAGCACATGTTCGGTGTCGGCGCTGGTGAGTCCGCGCACAATCTTCATGCTGAAGGTGGGGCGCAGCTCGATGTCGATGACGCGTTCCTCCATGCTCGGCGGCAGGGTGGCACCGATCTTGCGCAGAAACTCCACGCCATCCAGACTGTCGATGACGGTTTTCGGGATGGAGTAGCGCGGCTCCACCTCCGTGCTTTCGAGCCAGCGGGGCGGTCCGGGGAAGACGGTTTCATCGGATTGGTAGAGTTCGACTTGCCCCGGCAGCTGGCGTACCGAGTGGGTGACGAGCACTCCGGCGGCGGTGACGAGCTGCAGGCCGTAGCAGTCGGGGACGATGGGGTCGTCGATGCAGATCCACTTGAGCGGTTCGCGGACAACCTTGAAGTAGCATTCGTCGAGGTTGACGAGGTAGCCCTTGAGTGCCGGCTGGTGGAAGAGGCGGTTCATGACGCAGCAGGCCGCTTCCCTGTCGAGGTCGAGGACGACGGTATCCTCGCGATCGGCGTAGTCGCTCAGGACATTGAGCAGGATGTCGCTCTGCGGGTCGCATTTGAGGGCTCCGCGCAGGAACTCATCCATCAGCATGTCGAGTTGCGAGCGCTCGCGAATGGGAATCCAATCCTCGTTGTCGAGAAAGCGGTACTCGAAGTGCGCCTCGTTGATGGTGGAGACGAGCCTCATGTGCATCGCATGGCGCGGCGGCTGCGGCGGGCGCTCGTTGACGCTTTGGATGCGGTCGTACCAGGTGCCGATTTCCTTCTCCCGCTCCCACTGGCTGATGCGGTGCTGCACCTTTTCGAGGTCGGTGACCACGTTCATGAAGTCGGGGTAGGAAATGCGCTTCTTCGTGAAGGCGTAGGCGATGTAGTTCCAGAACTCGAGGATGTTGTGCGGCGGGGTGGGCCAGAGCTCGAGGGCATCGTAGCCGGTGATTTCCCAGCGGGGATTGAGTCGTACGAGATCGTGGTCGTGCAGCTCCTGTTCGATGGCAAAGCGGCGGTAGCGTTTTTCGAGCTTGGTGACGAAGTCGGCTTCGCGGTCGTCCAAATCGCGCCCGAGTTTTTCCTCGATGAGGTCGGAGAGCGGAATTTCGTTGAGCTCGTTGGGGCTCTCGGGCATGTTGGTGCCGCGGTACATGCGCTCGATCATGGTGGCGATGAGGCAGATGCCGGCGGTGCGCTCGTCCTCGGCCGAGCAGGAGCCGAACCAACGGTTGCCCTGCAGGCGCAGGCTGGTGCGGTAGACGCCGCTCTTGGTTTCGACCCGACCCTGGATGTAGAGGTGATTTCCGAAGATCTGCGTCACGGCTCCGTCTTTTTGCAGTCTTTCACCCTCATTGCGGATCGCCTCGGCATAGGCGTTGAGGAAATTGAGGGTGGCACGATCGGGATTGAGGGCGGAACTTATCATGAGCGGGAGGAGAGGTGTCGATGTCCGTGCGGAGATTCGGGTGCACAGCTCACCCCGTCACGTCTCACACGGGCATGTTGAAATACTAGCACAGTGATTTGTAATTTTCAAGTATTCGATGTCATTTTTTTCGTTTTTTTCAGCGCGGGGGGCGTCTGTCGCGCTGACAGCTCCGGGGCTTGCCTGAGCGGCGCTTGTGTTGTAGCATGTGCTATGCGTTTGATTTTTCGCTGTCTGTCCTGGCTGTTGCTGCCGGGGTTGCTTTTGCCGCTCGGCGCGCAGATGCCGAGCGATTGTACACAGGCTGTTGTCGGGATTACGGACGGTTGGGACAGCTCCGAGGTGAGCTTGTCGGTGGTGGAGCGCTCGCGCAGCGGGGGGTGGCAGCGGGTTCTGGGGCCTTTCCGCGGTCGTTTGGGTAGGAATGGGTCGGTGTGGGGGCGCGGCCTGCATCCTCCTGTCCGCGGCGCCGCGCTGAAGCGCGAGGGCGATGGCCGTTCTCCCGCCGGTATTTTTGCGTTGGGTGGGCTTTGGGTGACGAATACGACGCCGGTGAAGCACGATGCCCGCATTCCCTACGTGCGGGTGACGCCCGCTGATTTGTGGGTGACGGATGAGCGCCTGCCGAAGCTGTACAATCGCTGGGTGCGGCTCGACCACCCGGCGGCGACGCCGTGGGAGCTGCACGAGCAGATGCGACAGACGGATGACGCGCACAGCATCAAACTGCTGGTGTGTCACAACACCCCCGATGTGCCGGGCGGGGTCGTCGTGGGCGGCGGGGCGGCCATTTTCTTCCATATTTGGCGCCGGGGCGGTGCGCTGCCGACAGCCGGGTGCACGGCGATGGACGAGGCTCAGCTGCGCGCGCTGATTGCGCGCTTGCAGGCGAGCCGCCGCCCGGTGTACATCCTGCTGCCGCGGGCGGAATATGCCCGCCTGCGCGCGGCGTGGAAGTTGCCCTGAGTGCTCGCCTGTCACCACATGCTCAGGCGGCGCGCGGCGCTTCGTTTGCCCTGCCTGTTCGCCCCGGCTCAGGCTCGGTGGGCGTGTCTCCTCTGCTCCTCGCGGGTAGCGAGCGCCAGCTGAATGGCATTGGCGATGTTGTGGCAGAACACATAGAACACAGGGCCGAGGTAGGCGAGGGGAGTCGCGTAGGGCTGCGAGGCGATGTAGAGGGTGAGCACGGTGTTTTTTTGCCCGAGGGCTTGGGAACACTCGCGTTTGAGCTTGGGGTAGCCGAGGTAGTAGCCGCCGCAAAAGCCCACGATGCAGACGATGAGCGCGCCGACAGCCATGGGCCACATTTGCATGAACGAGTAATCCATCTGCACAATGCGGTGGATGCCGCCGGCGGAGATGATGGTGAGGTTGCTCACCCAGATGGCAAGGGAGACATCGCTGAGCTTGGGAGCCCACAGGCGGCAGGGCGGGTAGAGCAGTCGCAGGGTAACGGCGATGAGGGCGGGGGCGGCGAGGACGGTGGCGAGCTGCTGCGCTACGAGGAGGGCAAAGTCAAGGTAGCCGAGTTGGGCGTCGTGCACCACCAGCGGCAGCACCAGCGGGGTGAGCAGGGCAAAGGTGCCGTGGCTGAGCAGCATGCCGGTGGTGATGAACTCGAGATCGCCCTTGAGCAGCACCATGATGATGGGAGCCGCTGCGGCGACGGGGGCGGCTCCGCAGTAGTAGAGCGCTTCGGCCAGCACGGGATTGCCGAAGAGCCGGGCCAGGGCGAAACTGCCCAGACCGATGCATTCGATGCCCAGCAGCACCCACAGGTGCATACGGTGCGGTTTGAGCCGTGCGGTGTCGATGCCGATGAAGGTGATGCTGAGCATGGCGGCGATGCCGAAGGGCAGCCAGCCGCTGAGGGCGGACAGGCTCTCGTGAAAGATGCCGCCGATGAGGAAGGCAAGCACCATGCTGATGCTGCGCAGCTGATGCTTCATGCGTTGGCTTTGTCGCTTTGGCGTTGCGCGGCGAGGGTGTCGGTAGCGTCGTCGTGGGGCTTGGGGTAGGCGATGCGGTTGTGGTGCATCACCTTGATGGTGTTGAAGAAGGTGATTTTCATCTTCGCGATGTCGCCGAGGGTCAGTCCGCTGTCCTGCAGGTGCCCGTCGAGAATGCGACCCTTGAAGATGCTTTCGATCATGGAGCGGATGTCCTCCTCGGTTGGGTGCGAGAGGGAGCGGGTGGCGCTTTCCACGGCATCCGCCATGCTGACAATGCCGCTCTCCCGCGTCTGCGGGACGGGTCCTCGGTAGCTGTAGAGGGCTTTGTCAACGGGTTCGGGGCAGGTGTCGATGAGCCCCTCCTCGAACTTGCTCTTCTCCTGCTCGTAGAGGTCGAGTGCTTTGCGGTAGAAGAAATAGGCGGTAGAGACGCCGTGGTGTTCGCGGATGACGGCGATGATGCGGCGGTTGAGCCCCGCCTCGGTGGCCAAATTGATGCCCTCCTGCACATGGCCGATGATGATGCCCGCGCTCTGCTCGGGTGTCAGCTCGGCGTGGGGCGAGTTGTTGTAGTCGCGGATATTTTCGGCAAAATACTGGTCGTTCTTGATTTTGCCGATGTCGTGGTAGAGCGCGCAGACCCCCGCTCGGGTGACATCTGCGCCGATAGCTTCGGCGGCGGCTTCGGCCAGGCGCTGCACCACCATGCTGTGGTGGAAGGTGCCGGGGGCGGCCACGCTGAGGCGTTTGAGCAGGGGGTGGTTCATGTCGGCCCACTCCAGCCAGGTGATGGGGGTGGAGATGTTGAACAGATTTTCGATGGCGGGCATGGCTCCGCCGATGACGGAAGCCAGCACGAAGTTGAGGACGAGCGTCACACCGACTTCGCCCGCAAAACCGCCGAGGTGGAAGCCGCGCCGCAACCCGGCGAGGACATGCTCCCCGTCGAGGGGCAGGCTTTGCAGGATGACGAGGAGGTAGACGGTCACCACGATGACAAGCGCGGCCAACATGCCCGTTTGCAGCACCTGCCCGCGCGTGTGGACGCGTCCTGCATATTGGGCGACGACGATGCCCGTGAGCAGCCCGGTGGCTGCGTAGACGGGCAGCAGCTGTAACGGGATGATGGGGGGCAGCAGGCAGATGCCGCAGGATGTGCTCAGCAGGGCAGCCAGCATGCCGATGCGCCGCCCGATCATGATGCCCATGATGGCGGGAGCGAGCATGTAGGGCATCCACAGCAGCGCCTGCGCCGGCAGACTGTAGCCGGGGATGACGCCGCAAAAGCTCGTGACGCCGAGCTGTGCGGCCATTTGCAGCAGCACGGCGATGGTCAGCAGGGTGGCACTGCGCAGGGAGAGTAACAGCTGGATGCGGAAGGCGTGCGCCAGCACCAGCAACGCGGTGGTGACTGCGCCGAGCGCGGCGACGCGGTAGGCGGCATCCGTCGCGGAGGCGGCGATGGAGACCGCCATGAAACTGAGTGCTGCCAGGGCGATGGCCGCCAGAGAAATCGCCGTTCCGTAGCCGATTCCCTTGCGGGAGGCGGCATCATTGGCCTTGTTGAAGAAACTCATGAACATGGTAAGAAGCGGAGCTTGCCGCCTGCGGTGTGCTCAGCGAGCCGCTGCAGGGGTGATGCGGATGGGAATGTTGAGTTCGGGGAGTCCTTCTGCCTCAACGGTCAGGGTGCCCGTCCCCTCGCTGCCGGGCAGGCTGCGCACGATGGCGAGCAGTTTGCCGTTGAACAGTTGCTGGTGCGGGTCTTGCAGCCCGGTGGCATCCGTGGGGTCGCCGTTGCAGAAGCCCGCGAGGCAGATGGGGCCGTCGGCGCGGAAGCTCACGCGGCGCTGGTCGGTCGGCACGGGATTGCCCCGGCTGTCGACCGCCGTCAGCTCGATGAAGGCCAGCGCGTGTCCGTCGCCCCGCAGGGTGTCGTTCTCGACCTTGGCCTGCAACTCGGCGCTCTCCCCGGCGGTGCTGCGCGTCGCTTCGGCCCAGGGCTTGCCGTTTTTCTTCACCACTACCTTGAGGGTGCCGGGCTCGTAGCGCACATCCTCCCACACGAAGCGGTAGGCATTCTTCGGCAGGCTGATTTTGCGCTGGGTGAAGCTGTCGCCCTCGCCGCGGCGGCGCACGCCCAAGCTGCGACCGTTGAGGAAGAGCTCGGCCTCATCGCCGGAGCTATAGACCATGACCGGGGTGACTTGACCCTCGCGTCCCGGCCAGTTCCAGTGCGGCAGGATGTGCGCCTGCGGCAGCTCGGGGCGCCAGCGGCTTTGGAAAAGGTAGTAGATGTCTTTCGGGAAGCCCGCCAAGTCGATGATGCCGAAGTAGGAGCTGCGGCTGGGGGCGCATTTGCCCATGGCGCGCAGCTCGGCCAGCGCTTTTTCGCGTTCGGCCGCGCTCATGCCCTTGAAGTTGGCCTCGTTGGAGCGATCCTGGTTGTAAGGGGTCGGCTCGCCGAGGTAGTCGAAGCCCGTCCACACATATTCGCCGGCGACGAAGGGCGCGCGAGCCTGAGCGGCAAATTCCACATCGGGGCAATTACCCCAGTGCGGGGCGGAGGTGCCGTAGGAGCTGACCTGGTGGTCGGCGGCGCCGCTGCCCACCTTCCACCCAAAGGGGAAATGATACCAATCGCGGGTGGCAACGCAGGAGTCGGTTTCGGAGCCGTAGACGGGTTTTTCGGGGCAGCGTTCGCGGAAGGTGTTGTAGTAGAAGGGGCGGTAGTTGAAGCCCGCCACATCAACCGTGTCGACAAAGCCGGTGTCGATGAGGGAGGTGGTGTTGGCACCGACGGTGTAGGGGCGGGTGGTGTCGTACTTGCGGAATTCGTCGCGCAGGGCGGCCGAGACGGCAACCCCTTGGGAATACTCCAGCTCGGGCACCTCGTTGCCGCCGCTCCAGGCGATGATGCAGGGGTGGTTGCGATCGCGCAGCACGAAGTTGCGCACATCCTTTTGCCACCACTGCGGCCAGTACAGGTGGTAGCCGTTGATTTTGTCGTACTTTTGGAACTTCCAGATGTCGAAGAGTTCGTCGATGACGAGGATGCCGTGCCTGTCGCACAGGTCGAGCATTTCGGGGGCAGGGGGATTGTGGGCGGTGCGGATGGAGTTGCAGCCCATGTCCTTGAGGATGCGGATTTTGCGCTCAAAGGCATCGCTGTGGAAAGCGGCGCCCAGCGCGCCGAGGTCGTGGTGTTCGCAGACTCCGTTGAGCGGCACGCGCTTGCCGTTGAGGTAAAAGCCGTCGGCCTTCCACTCGATGCGGCGCACGCCGAAGGCGGTTGTTTGGCTGTCCTGCACGCTGTCGCCCCGGCGAATCTCGGTGTTGAGGGTGTAGAGGTGGGGATTCTCGGTGCTCCACAGCTCGGGCGAGGGCAGGGTGAGCTCCTGCGTGAGGCTTCGGCGCTCGCCTGCTGCCAGTTGCAGGCGCACAGGCTCGGCACTCACACTTCCGACGCTGTTGCACACCTGCAGCTCGACGGGTGTTTTACCCGTGTTCTCCAGTGTGGTCTCCACGCAGATGCGTGCGCTCTCCCGGCTGACCTCGGGGGTGGTGACGCGCACGCCCCACTGCGCGATGTGGGCGGTGGGCTTCTTCACCAACCAGACATGGCGGTAGATGCCGGCCCCGGGGTACCAGCGGGTCGAGAGGGGGAGATTGCTCGCCATGACGGCGACGAGATTTTCTCCCGGTTGCAGGTAGGGGGTGATGTCGACCCGGAAAGAGTTGTAGCCGTAAGCCCATTCTCCCGCTAACTTGCCGTTGACGTAGATTTTCGGGTTGGCCATCACGCCGTCAAAGTCGAGATAGCGGCGCTCGGTCTCGGGGTTAAAATCGGCAGGCAGCGTGAACTGTTTGCGGTACCATCCCCAGCCGTTCCACGGTAGTTTGCCGGTTTCGTTGGGTTCAGCAGCCAGGAAGGGGCTTTCGATGGCCCAGTCGTGCGGCAGCTGCACCTCGCGGAAGCCTCTTGCGGCAAATCCGCTGAGCCCGAGGGCGCGGGTCAGCTCGGCATCCTCCCGGGCGCTGTAGTCCGGGCTGGCCGGACGGTAGGGATCTACACTGTGCTGCGGGACGATGGGCTTGCCGTCCGTGTCGATGAGGGTGATTTCGCGCGCCCCGGCCCAGTGGCGCCGGTCTGTGCCGTAGAGGGTGAGTTTCAGCTCGCTGATGCGGCGTCCGCCGAGGGGGAGTAGCGAGGCGCTTTGCCCGCCCACGTTGAATTCCGTGCTCTCGGCTTTGCCGTCCGCGATGTATTCGCAGTGCACGCGCATGTTGTTGGCTTTTTCCCAGTCGATGCGCAGCTCTCGGACGGGGCTGTCGACCCCCGGCACCAGTTTGAACCAGTGCCCTTCCTTGGAACTGGTGGCGCACCAGCGCGTGTCGAGCCTGCCGTCGACGGCGCAGGCGGCTTCGTGCCCGCCCTGGGCACTGTCGGCGGTGGCCGGGGAACCGATTTGCGCGGGATTGCCCGAGCCGAAGTAGCGGAACTGCCAGCCGAAATCGAAGCACTCGCGTTCACTCACGGCAGCGCATGCCAACCCGGAGACGAGCAGCGGAAGTATCAGATGAGGGGCGTGAGACATGGTGTGAATCAGAATACTCCCGCTAGGGTAGCAGAATGGGGCAGGGGGCGCAAGTTCAAATCGCGACACCCTCGGCCGGCTGTAAGTTGCAAAATCAAATGCGACACCGAAAAGCCGTTGCAGAACACCTTG
>JBJEVK010000049.1:0-20375 GCA_051884295.1 Akkermansia sp. | reverse complement strand
TTCTTTGTCTTATTCCGGGCTTCCCTCCCCACCAGCGGATTTGCAACAGACCCTGTTTTTTTTCGTCCCGGCGGCCTCATTTTCCCCATCAAGTTGTTGTGCCGGGAGCTGTTGCAGCTTTTGCCGACATGGCGCATTTGCAGGTTGAAGCGCGGGAAAGCTCATGCTAGAATACCGCCGGTATGAGGACACTGAACGAGCTGCGGACGGAAATCGACCGCGTGGATGCCCAGCTGGTGGAGCTGCTGAAGGAGCGCGCCGCCTGCGTGCACGAGGTGGGTCTGCTGAAGAAGGCCGAGGGCGCCCCGACCTTTGTGCCCGAGCGCGAGAGCGCCCTCATCAGCAAGCTGCTGCGCCTCAACAACGGCGTGCTGCCGGAGAAAAGCCTGCTGGCCATTTGGCGGCAGATTGTCAGCTGCTCGTTCTTTTTGGAGGGCGGCATGAGCATCGCCTACCTCGGTCCCGAGGGAACTTGGAGCCATCAGGCAGCGCGCAATCGCTTCGGCGACAGCGTCACCCTGCTCCCCTACCCCTCCTTCAAGCACGTATTTTCCGCCGTGGAGCGCGGCGAAGCCGACTACGGCGTCATCCCCATCGAGAACAGCACCGACGGCAACGTGTCGCAGGCGATGGACAACTTTGCGCACAGCAAGCTGCGCATCTGCGCGCAGATCCTGCAGCCGGTGCAGAACTGCCTGATGGCGAACTGCGAGCGCAGCCGCATCCGCACCATCTACACACACCCGCAGGTGCTGGGCCAGTGCCGCGACTGGCTGCGCCAGAACTTCCCGCAGGCGGAGCAAGTAGCCACCGCCTCCACCACCGCAGCGGCGCTCTACGCCGCCGAGCATGCGGAGGAAGGGGCGGCAGCGCTCGGCAGCCCCATGGCGGCGAGCCGCTACGGGCTGCGGCTGCTGGCGGAGAACATTCAGGACAATGCGGACAACACCACGCGCTTTGCCGTCATCGGCAAGCACGGCACCCAGCCCGGCGGGCACGACCGCACCACCCTGTGCTTCAGCGTGCCGCACGTGGCGGGCAGTTTGGTGAATGTGCTGCTGCATTTTCAAAAATTCGGCATCAACCTGCTCTGCCTGAATTCGCGCCCGACGCGTGACACGGCGTGGGAGTACCTGTTCTACGCGGATGTCGAAGGGCACGAGCTCGCCGCCCCGCTCAAGAATTGTTTGGAGGAGATGCACCGCGGCTGCGCCATGTTCAAGGTGTTGGGCTCGTACCCGGAGTTGTAAGCCATGTCCTTTACGCAGCCCCAAGCCTTGCAGATGCTGCGCCATGCCCGGCAGAGCGGGCGGCTGCCGCATGCACTGCTGGTGACGGGCAGCGAAGAGGCGGGCACCCACCGCCTGGTGCTGGCGCTGGCTGAGGAGCTGAACGGCGCGCGCGCCGAGTCGCCGGAGCAGCTGCGCCACCCCATGTGCCGCGTGCTGCGCCCGAGCTCCAAGAGCCGCCGCATCCTCATCGAAGATGTACGCGCGGTGGAGCCCTTCCTGGCGCTGCGGGCGCAGGAGGGGGAGACCAAGCTGGTGATTCTGCTGGAGGCCGACCGCATGATGGAGGAGGCCGCCAACGCCTTTCTCAAGACGCTGGAGGAGCCCCCGCCCCAAACGCTCATCGTGCTGCTGACGGAGCTGCCCAACCGACTGCTGCCCACGATTCTCTCGCGCTGCGTGCGCGTGGAGCTGCGCGAGCCCTCGGGGCTGCGGCTCAGCGAGGTGCAGCGGCTCTTCCTGCCGGCGGTGTCGGCGGCGCTGGTGCAGATGGGCTCGGATGTGGCGGCGCTGGCGCTGCGAGCGGACATGCAGCAGCTGATGACCGAGCGGCGCGAGCAAATCAGCGCCCGCCTGACTGCCGCCCTCAGGAGCGAGGCGAAAGCCATCGCCGAGGGGACGGATGTGCGCGATTGGGAGGCGCAGCAGAAGGATGCGACGGCGGCGCTCATCGAGACGGAGTGTCTCGCGGAGCGCGAGCAGCTGCTGGAGCTGCTGGCGCTCTGCATGGGTCAGGCGATGCTGCTGGCCTCGCAGGCGCCCGATGTGCAGCCGCTCTTCCCCGAGCTGGCAAGCGTGGCGCAGCAGCACAGCATCGGCGAGCTGCTGCGGCGCATGCGCGCGCTGGAGGCTCTGCGCGCCGACCTCAGCTTCAATGTGCACGAGGCGCTGGCGCTCGATGCACGCTTTCTCGACCTCATCGGCAGCATTTCTTAACTATGAACAGCATGACAGGATTCGGAGCGGCGACGGCTCCGCTGGGTGGTGCGAGCATCCGCGTGGAAATCAGCGGCGTGAACCGCAAGCAGACGGAGGTGGCCGTGGCGCTGCCTCGCCCTTGGAGCGAGCTGGAAAGCGAGCTGCGCGAGGCGGTGGCACAAGCTGTGTCCCGCGGGCGCGTGAATGTGAGCCTGGCGCTGCAACACAGCGCGCAGGACAGCGGGGCGCTCACCCTCAACCGCGCCAAGTTGGACGCGCTCAAGGGCGTGCTGACGCAGCTGGGCGAACAGCTGGGGCAAGCCCCTGCGCTGTCGCTGGAGGCGCTGCTGCGCCTGGGCATTGTGGGCGAGGAGACGGAATCCGACATCCCTTTGGAGGAGGTGCGCACGGCGGCCATGGCGGCGGTGCGCGAAGCGCTGGCGGCCTTCACCAAGCTGCGCGCGCAGGAGGGCGAGAATCTCCGCCGCGACTTGCTGGCGCGCATCGGCACCCTGCGCGCCTTCCGCGCACAGCTGGGCGAGCGCGCCTCCGGGGTAGCGCTGCGCCACCGCGAGCAGCTGCTCAAGCGCTTGGCCGAGTCCGGTCTGCCGCTGCCGGCGGACGACGAGCGCATCATCAAGGAAATTGCGCTCTACGCCGACCGCTGCGATGTGACGGAGGAGATGACGCGCTTGGAGTCCCACCTCGCGCAGTTTGAGACCATCTGCGGCAAGTCCGAAGCCGTGGGGCGCACTCTGGACTTCCTGTGCCAGGAAATTTTCCGCGAACTGAACACCACGGGCTCCAAGGCGAACGACGCCGAGCTGGCGCAGCTGGTGGTCAACGCCAAGACCGAGTTGGAGAAAATTCGCGAGCAGGTTCAAAATGTCGAATAACACCATGAAACTGGGTACTCTTCTGATTGTGTCGGGGCCCTCGGGTTCCGGGAAAACCACGCTGTGCCGTCGGGCGGAGGCGGCGGGGCTCACGGGCTACTCCGTCTCCTGCACCACGCGGGCGCCGCGCCCGGGCGAGCGCCCGGATGTGGACTACCACTTCCTCTCGCCGAGCGCGTTTGCGGACAAGGTGCGCGCCGGGGAGTTTCTGGAGCATGCCACCGTGCACGGTAACAGCTACGGTACGCTCAAGGCGGACATCATCGAGCTGCTGCTGGCGGGCAAAAACGTGGTGATGGATATTGATGTGCAGGGGGCGGCGAGCATCCGCTCCTGCCCCGACCCCATCATCCGCCGCGCCTATGCGGATGTCTACATCCGCGTGCCGGAGGAGGAGCTGGAAGCGCGCCTGCGCGGACGGCAAACGGACGCCGAGGAGGTCATCCGCCTGCGCCTGCACAACGCAGCGATGGAGGATGCTCGGCTGGGCGAATACCAATTCTGCCTCGTCTCCGGCGACCGCGAACAGGATTACGCGCGCTTCACCGCGCTGCTGGCGGCGCTTGACATGCGCTGCAGCCTGCTGGGCTGAGCTCACACGCGCAGGAACAGCCGCCGGCGGTACAAGAGCCACAGCAGCAACCAGAAAAGCGCGTATCGGATCAGGCTCGCGAGCAGCGGCTGCTCAGGCAGCGGCAGGAAGGACAGCGCGCCCGCCCACAGGCTCTGCCCCGTGGGCAGGTAACAATTGCTCAGCACGTAGGCAAGGAGCGCATTGGAGCCGATAACGATGAGCGGGTAGGCTACGCGCTGCAGCGGCGGCAGCAGATCGAAGAGCGCGTGGCAGAGCGCCAGCAGCAGCAGGCACCAGCCCCCTGCCCACAGCACCATCGTGCTCGTGAACAGGTGCTTGATGATGGGCGTATCCCCGCGCAGGAGCCAGCCCGTCGCCGCGCAGCCCAGCCCGCCGAGGGTGAGCAGCAGCAGGGCGCGCCACCCGCGCAGCTGCTGCAGCGCGCAGCCTCCCATGGCGCCCATGAGGGTGATGGCGCCGAAGGCGGGCGCCGTCGCGATCCATGTGTAGGGGGTACCGTCCTGCCACGAGCCCTGCAGGGCGCAGTCAATGTAGTAGGCGATATTCCTGTCGGGCAGGAAGAGACCCGGCGCCTGCCCGGCGTAGGGCACGTGCTTCAGCAGAAACCAGTACCCGAGCAGCAGCCCGGCGCAGCTGATCAGCATGCCCCGCACGCGGCAGAAGGAGAGCACAACGGCGGTAATGAGGTAGCCCTCCGCGATCGCCTGCAAGGTGTTGCAGAAGAGGCTGCGATGCTCCCCCGACAGCCCGAGCAGATTGCCCTGCACCACCATACCCAGCACAAAGAGCAGCATCACGCGGCGCGCCACGCGCCCCGCCGTGCGCCACCCTGCCCCCTCGCGGCGGTACTTGGCAAAGGCAAAGGGCATGGACGCCCCGCAGATGAACAGGAAAAGCGGCATGACCAGATCCCAGCAGGTGAAGCCCGCGCCCCAATCGGCATGGCGCAGCTGCGCCGCGAGCCACTCGGGCGCCTCGCCGCCGTTGAGCGCCGCCGCCGTCAGCAGGAGCAGCGACGCACCGCCGCTCAGGAAAAACATGTCGGCACCGCGCAGCACATCAATGCTGCGGAGCCGGGGCACAGGCGCAGCGCTCATGGCAGATCGGGGCCGGGGCCGGTGTAGGGCTGTACCTGCCCGCCCGTCAGGTCGAGAGAGGGGGCGTAGTACGGTGTCTCGATACCGAACAGACCCAGCAGGGTGTGGAACAGGTGTTCATGCCCCACGCGCAGGTCGGCACGGCGCTTCAGCCCTTGCAGCGCTTCCGCCACATGGGGGTGCAGCTGCTCAAACTCCGGCGACCAGAGTACAAAAGCCCCCACGCGGCTGCCCGTGGTGCGGTGGTAGGGCACGCGATCTTCGCCAAGCCCGGCGCGCCCCCACAGCCCATCGTGCCCCAGATACTCGCCGTGGTCGCTGATGTAGACATACACCCAGGGACGCCCCGCCAGCGACTCAGCCACGCGGCGGAAAAATTCGTCGGTGTAGTGGATGGTGCTGTCGTAGGCATTGTTGACCTCCTCCGCATGCGCTGCCGGGTTTTCAAAGGACGCCACGGCGGGGGCGAAGGGCGGGTTCTTGCGGTCGAAGTGCTCAAAGGGAACGTGACTGCCCTCGTTGTTGACGAAGAACACGAGATTCTCCTGCGGATGCTCCGCCAGCACCTGCTGCATCTGCGGCACCGAGGTCCAAGGCGATTCGGGAGCATTGAAGCGCTTGCGGCTCACGCGGGTCAGCACGCGCACCACGCGGTCGTACTTGAGCTGCTGGGCGCAGCGGCGTCCGAAAAAAGAGTACACCGAAAAGCCGTTTGCGGCGAAGAGGTCGAGCACCGAGCCCGTGGTGGGCTGCGTGGCGGGGTCGCGGTCGGTGATGGCGCGCCGCCCGTCAGTCAGGATGACCAGCTCGGCTTGGCAGGTGTCGCAAGCGGCAGAGATGCAGTTCGACCAGTTCACCAGGCGACTCTGCTGCCGCAGCCAAGGGGTGGTATCGCGCTCGTAGCCGTTGATGCTCATGCGGTCGGCGCGGATACTCTCGCCGACATGCAGCACCAGCACCGCCGCCTCGTTCCCCTGCAGGGTGCGAATGCTTGAGGGGCGCCACGCCGGCGAGGGCAGGCGCTCGGCCTGCGTAATGGTCTCCTGATTGACGGAAAGCGCCTCCACCAGCGCGTTGACCAGCGCCACCGCCTCGGTCGCCGGCCAAAAATACTGCGGCGTGCGGTGCTTAGGCGGCACACAGGTTCCCGCCATCAGGGCGAGCGCCACCCACAGCACCCCCATGCGGAACAGCGCCGGGCGCGAACAGGGGCGCAGAATGCGGTGCAGCGCACAGGCCACGGAGGTCGCCACAATAGCCGCCAACAGCGCCAACAGCGCATTGCCCGGCGTGCAGTACGAGAAGAACTCCTCCTGTGAAGCCTCCAGCGTCTCCGCGAGCACCAGAGAATTGATGCTCGACCCGTATTCGAGCATGCCGATGGCCTGCCCGATCTCCAAAAAGAGGAACAGCCCCCAGAGCAGCCCCGCGCCCCACCGACCGAGCAAGGCCGGCAGGAGGCACATGCAGCCCAGCGTCATGAACACGGCCAGCGCCAGCTGCCACGGCGCCGCATAGGCGAACAGGTTGACCCCGTTGAGCAGCACAGCCAGCCCCAGCAAGGCCCACAGGCGCGCCACGCCCACGGAATCCGTCGCTCCCAAACGCCCCGACAGCCAACGCAGCAGCGGCAGGGAGAGCAAGGCGCCCCAGGCGCACACCCCCCAATCGCCCCACACAAAGGGCTCGCGCCACGAGCGCAGGCTCTGCGCGGCGGCGTAGACCGGCAAGGCCAACGCCGCCACAGCGAACAACAGGGGCGAGAGGAGCAGGCGGCGCATGGCTTACGCACCGTGCTTGCCGCAGCCGCACGCACCCTCATCGTGGTGGTGCTTGCCGCAGCATTCGCCCTCGCCATGCTTGCCGCAGCATTCGCCCTCGCCATGCTTGCCGCAGCACTCGCCCTCGCCATGCTTGCTGCAGCATTCCCCCTCGCCGTGCTTGCAGGAATCCTTGTCGCAGTCCTCGCAGTCGCCGTGGCAGCCCCCGCCGCAGGAACAGCTCACCTGCTGCGTGAGGGTGGCGGCCACCTCCTCATCCGTGGGGGCGCAGCCCTTCTGAATGGCCAGAACGAGATACTGCTGCACGGTGGCAATCATCTCCTCCATCTGCTGATTCGCCTCCAAGAAGCCCTTGCAGAGCTCATTCCCCACCACGGCAGCGCGCAGCTTGTCGAACTCCGCCAGCTCCGTCTCCGAGGGGCTCATGCCCGCCTGATGCTTCTCGCGCAGTTTCTCGCCGTACTCGTTGAGGCGGCGGAAGAGATCCGTCGCCGCAGGATTTTGGTAGAAGAGCCCAATGCGCGCCTTGGCCGAAATCACTTTCTGATTTTGCGCAAAGGCAGAAGCGAGATTTGTCACATGTGCCACCAACTCGGGGGGCAGGGAGGTATTTGCCATAACGGGGAGATGCTAGCACATCGCCGGACAGCAGGCAATGAGGAATCGTGTCTCCCGAGCCCCCTTTCCGGCAAGAAAGTACACAAAAATGAAATTTTCGTCTAAAAGTGCTGTTGACGCAAGGCGGGGAATCGTGTAGAGTAAAGAACAGCAGAAACCCCGCCAACGGGTTCCTTTTTATTTTCATTCACCTCTTCACCCCCGTGTACTCGAACGAATCCTTTCTCCTGCAACTCCTGGTCGAATCGGGAGCCATCGATCAGGGCACCTTGGACGCGATCGCTGCCCAACTCTCTCCTCTGGACAGTGTCATCACCTATCTGGTGAACAACAACTACCTGACGGGTGAATACATCGCTCAGGTTGCAGCAGCGAACTCCGGTTTGGAATACGTCGACCTGGCAGCTTTCGAGGTCGACCCCGGCATCATCGCCGGCGTCAAGGGCGAACTGGCGCGCCGCGTCGGCTTCCTGCCCATCGGCGACGACGGCTTCTCGCTGCAGGTTGCGCTGGCCGACCCCTTCGACATGCAGACCATGGACAGCCTGCCGCAGTTCCTGGGGCGCGATGTCAGCTTCTTCGTCTGCTCCGAGCAAGGCCTCAAAAAGGCGCTGGACAAGTACTACCCCGAAAAGACCAAATTTGCCAAGGGCGACACCGAGGGACCCATCATCGAGCTGATAGACAACATGTTCAACGAAGCGCACGAGATGCGCGCCTCCGATATCCACATCGAACCGATGGAGGATCGCGTGCGCATGCGCTACCGCATCGACGGTCGCTTGGTCGAGGTGGCCAACCATCCCAAGAAGCTGCTCGGGCCCATCGTGGCACGCCTCAAGGTGATGAGCAGCTCCATGAGCATCGCCGAAAAGCGCGTGCCGCAGGACGGCCGCATCGAGATGGATCTGCGCGACGGCGCGCACATCGACCTCCGTGTCAGCACGGTGCCGACCAACCACGGCGAATCGGTCGTCATGCGTATTCTCGACAAGAGCGCCCTCTCCCTCGGGCTGCCGCAGCTCGGCTTCCTCTCCGACGACCAAGCCACCTTCGACCGCTTGGTCACCCTGCCCGACGGTGTGATTCTCGTCACGGGTCCCACGGGTTCGGGTAAGACGACCACCCTTTACGCCTGCCTGAACCACCTCAACCGCCCCGACAAAAAGATCATCACCGCGGAAGATCCCGTCGAATACGAGATGAGCGGCATCAACCAGGTGATGATCCGCAGCGAGATCGGCATGACCTTCGCCGCGGCTCTGCGAGCCATGCTGCGTCAGGCGCCCAACATCATCATGATCGGCGAAATTCGCGATGGCGAGACCGCCGCCATCGCCATCCAAGCCGCCATGACCGGTCACCTCGTGCTCTCCACCCTGCACACCAACGATGCGCCCTCCTCCGTGGCGCGTCTGGCCGACATGGGCGTCGATCGCTTCCTCATCGCCTCGGCGGTGCGCGCCATCATGGCGCAGCGCCTGTGCCGCAGCCTCTGCTCCGCCTGCAAGATGGAGGGCAGCCTGACCCCCAAGCAAGCCTCCACGCTGGGCATCGACCCCAGCCACCCCGTCATGGTCGCCCGCCCCGGCGGCTGCGAAAAGTGCCGCGGCAAGGGCATGCGCGGGCGCCTCGGCATCTTTGAAATCTTCCAAGTGACGGACGATGTGCGCGGGCTCATCAACTCCAACCTCACCTCGGCACAGCTGCGCAAGAAAGCCCGCGAGCTGGGCATGCGCACCCTGCGCGAGGACGGCATCCGCAAGGTTCTCGCCGGCATGACCACCGCCGACGAAGTCATCCGCGTCACCAACGGCGACGCAAGCTAACCCCCCTTCCCACCACCACACCCCATCACAACAGACATGAACAACGACTTAGCCATTGATGTATTCATCAACAACGGCATGTTGGACAAGGCCACGTCCAAGGACATCCGGGACGAAATGGCCAACAGCGGCAAGGAACTGTGGGAAACGCTCATCGACTTCGGCATCCTCAGCAGCCCCGAAGATTTTTGGAGCATCATCGCCAACGAGGTCGGCGCCCAATTCATCTCGCTGGCAGACTTTGTCCCCCCGCGCGAGGTACTCGACATGCTGCCGGCAGCGCAGGCCCGCCTGCACGGCGCCCTGCCCGTGGAGTACCGTGAGGGCGAGGGTCTCTACGTCTGCCTTGAGGATCCGCTGAATCCGCAGACGGTCGACGACCTGCGCATGAGCACCGGCAAAGACATTTATCTCTATGTCGCCGCCGACTACGAAGTGCGCGCCCGCCTGCAGGAGTGCTACGGCGGCGCCGAGGCCGCCATGGACGACCTGCTGGGCGAGATGAGCAGCATGAGCGTCTCCTCCGACGGCGCGGATGAGGCCAACGCCGCTCCCATCATCAAATTCGTCAACCTCGTCATTACCCAGGCCATCAAGGAAAAAGCCTCGGATATTCACCTGGAGCCCTTTGAAAAGGAGTTCAAGATTCGCTACCGCGTCGACGGCGCGCTGTACGAAATGGCGCCGCCCCCCGTCCACCTGGCGAACCCCGTCATCTCGCGCGTCAAGGTCATGGCGGGCATGAACATCGCCGAGCGGCGCGTGCCGCAGGACGGTCGCATCGTCATGAAGATGGGCAAGGTCAGCGTCGACATGCGTGTCAACTCCCTGCCCACCCAGTACGGCGAATCCGTGGTGCTCCGCGTGCTCGACCGCAACAGCGTGGCGCTCGACCTCAACAACCTCAACCTGCCCCCGCAGCTGCACGAGTACATCGTCGACACCGTCAACAAACCCAACGGCATCTTCGTGGTCACCGGGCCCACGGGCTCGGGTAAGACGACGACCCTGTACGCCGCGCTGCGCGAGGTCAACACTGAGGACTCCAAGCTGCTCACCGCCGAGGATCCCGTGGAATACGACATCGACGGCATTGTGCAGGTGCCCATCAACGAAGCCATCGGCGTGACCTTTCCCCGCGTGCTGCGCGCCTTCCTCCGCCAGGACCCCGACCGCATTCTCGTGGGCGAAATTCGCGACAAGGACACCGCGCAGATTGCCATTCAGGCAGCCTTGACGGGTCACTTGGTGCTCTCCACCCTGCACACGAACGATGCCGCCGGCGCCGTCACCCGCTTTGTGGACATGGGCGTGCAACCCTTCCTGCTCTCCGCCACCCTGCTGGGTGTGCTGGGGCAGCGACTCGTGCGCACCATCTGCCCCTACTGCAAGACGGCCTACCGCCCCTCCAACAGCCTGCTCAACCAGCTGGGCATCAATCCCGCACTCATTGGCAGCCAGCAATTCTTCACGGGTGCCCGCTGCGACAAGTGCGCCAACACGGGCTACAAGGGACGCAAGGGCATCCACGAGCTGCTCAAGGTCACCGACCCCATCCGCGAGCTCATCACGCAGAATGTTCCCTCCGTGGTACTCCGGCAGAAAGCCATCGAACTGGGCATGACCACCCTGCGTCAGGACGGCATCCAAAACATCTTTGAGGGCAACACCACCATCGAAGAAGTGCTTAAATACACCTAATGGCTTGACGCTCTGCCCCGCTTCTGCTATCTTCACATCATCATCCCTTTCTAACCACACTCTCACCTATGCCTAATTTCAAATACACCGCGCTGGATCAGAACGGCAATGAGAAAACCGGCTTCATTTCCGCCGATTCCAAGATTGCTGCCGTTGAGCAGATCCGCGCGCAGGGTTTGCTGGTACGCGAATGCGTCGAAAGCTCCAAGAGCGCACCCGCAGCAGCCAAGAAAAAGGATCCCAAGGCCAAGGGTCCCAAGAAGGAAAAGACCAAGGGCAAAGCCGGCGGCAGTGTCAAGCAGAAGGAGATGATGGTCTTCTCCCGCCAGCTCGCCACCCTGATCAGCGCCGGTCTGCCCCTACTCCAAAGTCTCAATGTACTGGGCAAGCAAGAGCCCAACGCCAACCTCCGCGCTACCATTACCGCGCTGAGCGATGCCGTGCAGGGCGGCTCCACCTTCTCCGAAGCCCTCTCGGCCTACCCCAAGATGTTCAACAAGCTCTTTGTGAACATGGTCAAAGCCGGTGAGGTCGGCGGTGTGCTCGAGGTCGTGCTCAACCGTCTGGCCGAGTATCAGGAAAAGGCCAACCGCCTGCGCGGCAAGCTGGTCTCCGCCATGGTGTACCCCACCATCATCATGGTGATTGCCGTGGGCATCCTCGTCTTCCTCATGCTGGTCATCGTGCCCAAGTTCAAGGAGATGTTCGAGGGTCAGAACATGGAGCTGCCCGCCCTCTCGCAGTTCGTGTTCAACTTCTCGGACAACTGCATGGCCGACAGTCTGATTCCCTTTGTCCCCAACGCTGTTCTCTTCCTCATCCTCGTCATGATTGCCATCGTCGGCATTCATTTCTGGAAAAAGACCCCCAAGGGCGGGCGCATCGTTGACAACGCCATGCTCAAGCTGCCCAAGATCGGCCACCTGAACAAGGTGAGCGCCGTGGCGCGCTTCTCGCGCACCTTCGGCACCCTCGTCTCCTCCGGCGTGCCCATCCTGCAGGCACTGCTCATCACCCGCGACACCGCCGGCAATGTCATCGTCTCCGATGCCATCACCAAGATTCACGACTCGGTGCGCGAGGGTGAATCCATCGTCACGCCCATGAGCACCAGCCCCGTCTTTCCCCCGATGATGATCTCCATGGTCGACGTGGGTGAGGAAACCGGTCAGCTGCCCGACATGCTCATGAAGGTCGCAGAAGTCTACGATGAGGAAGTCGACAACTCCGTCACCGCCCTCACCGCCATGCTGGAGCCGCTCATGATTGTGTTCCTCGCCGTTGTGGTCGGCAGCATCGTGTTGGCCATGTTCATGCCGATGATGGAAATCATCAAGAACGTTTAATGTCCTCCCCGCTGCGGCGCCGCTCCCCGGCAGCGCGCGCCGCAGACGGGATTTTCCTCTCTCTCCCCCGCGCTCAACAGAACTTATGAAGATTCCGCATTTCACCACCGCGACCAAGGGATTCACGCTCATCGAAATCCTCATTGCCACGGCCATCCTCGCCGCGCTGGCGGCAGGTATGTGGGAAGCCTCGGCCTATGCCAAGGCTCGCGGTCTGAAGAATACCGCCACCTCACAAGTGCAGCTGCTCGAAACCGCCATGAATGCCTACCGCACGGACAGCGGCGGCACCCTGCCCTTCGGGCGCGGAGATGAGTACAGCTCTCACGTGCTCTACAAGACGCTCTTCTGCGACTACGACAACGACGGCGAACCCGACACCATCGACGGCGCCACCGCCATGCCCTACTGCCCGACGCTGGTCATCGTCAAGAAAAAGGACACGGAAAATCAAGAGGGCATCCCCTGCATGAAGTATAAAATCTCGGCCAAGGGAGAGGGAGGCAAGCGCATCAGCGGCAAGTACTACCTCATCATTGACCCCTGGGGCAATCCCTACCGCTACCGCCTCGGCTACGAAGTCGAAGACGAGAAAGGTAAGACCGGCCCCGGCATCAATCCCGACTTCGACATCTTCTCCCAAGGGCCTGATGGTTTGGGACAAGGCAAAACCAACGCCGATGAGGATGCCGACAATGTCACCAACATCCGGAGCTGGAAATAAGTTTCGCCTACATCGTTATACCCCCCCAAGGCTGCTCCATCCGCAGCCTTTTTACTCTCAGTCTCTTTCATGAATAAACAAGCACTTCTCTTCCTCGCCGCCGTTCCCGCCCTCATCGCCCCTGCAGCAGTCGCCGCTCCCCAGGGCGACTTTGCCGCCGCTCAGGCTCTCGTACAACGCCTGACCCCGGAATACGCCGGGCGCGTCTGTTTCCGCTGCGCTCCCGAAGCAAGCGTCGGACAGCTGAGCTGCGAAGGAGAAAAACTCCTCATCACGGCCGCCACCACCCGCGAGGCGATCCGCACCTACGGCTGGTACCTGCGCAACATGGCGCATGTGCACTTCTCCTGGAACGGCGACAACAAGAGCGCTGCCGCCTTTGTCCTCCCCGAGCAGCGCATCACCATCCCCGAGGGACAGGCCATCAACTACGCCCTCAACTACTGCACCCTCAGCTACAGCGGCACCCATTGGGAAAAAAACAAGTGGGAGCGCGAGCTCGACATCTTCGCCCTCAACGGCTACAGCCACATCCTCGTCACCGCCGGGCTGGAGACCGTCTGGAGCCGCTTTCTGGAGCGCATCGGCTACCCGAAGGAACGCATCGCCTCCTTCATCCCCAACCCCGCGTTCAGCGCCTGGTGGAACATGGGCAACCTCGAGGGGATGGGCGGCCCCGTCTCACCCGTCATCCTGCGCGAGGAAGCCGAATTGGGCCGATTCCTCGTGCAGCGCATGCAGGAATTGGGCATGACCCCCGTGCTGCAGGCCTTTGTCGGGCTCGTCCCGCACGATTTGGACACGGAGGAAGCGCGCGGCCACATCATCCGCCAAGGGAACTGGGTGGCCGGCTTCCGCCGCCCCGATGTACTCAACCCCACCGCCCCCGTCTTTGCGCACTATGCGTCCCTTTGGTACGAGGAGCTGGAAAAAGTCTACGGCAGCAAGGGCAGCGTGTTCGGGGGCGACCTCTTCCACGAGGGCGGGCACACGGGAGGCATTGCGCTTGCGGATGCCGCCCGCGCCGTGCAGGACAGCATGCAGCAAAATGTCCCGGGAGCCCTTTGGCTGCTGCAATCCTGGGCGCACAACCCCTCGCCGGCCTTCCTGAGCGGCACCGACCCGAAGAAAACCCTCGTCCTGCTGCTCGACAAGGATTTGCGCGCCTCGCACGACCCCTACTACCCCGGCACCTTCCTCGCCCGCGAACATGTGCGCGACTATCCGCACATCTGGTGCGAACTGGCCAACTTCGGCGGCAACCACGGTCTCTTCGGCGGCTTCGGCGTGCTCGAGAACTACGCGCCCGAATCCGACAGCCTCATGGGGCGAGAGGCCTGTCTGTCCCGCGGCCTCGGCATGATTTCCGAGGGTATCGAGACCAACCCCATCTACTATGCCCTGCTCACCGAGCGCATGAATCAGCGCAACGGTATCATCGATCGCCGAGCCTTCATCAGCAACTATGTGCTCAACCGCTACGGTATTCGGGATGATGCCGCCACGGAGGCATGGAGCATCCTGGCCGACAGCGTCTACAACCCGACCTCCATGCGCGAGGGGTGCCAAGAGAGCCTGCTCTGCGCCCGCCCCAAGCTGAATGCCAAAACCGCCTCCACCTGGTCCGACGGTCGGCCATACTACGACTACGCCAAGGTCGAGGAAGCCGCACGGCACCTGCTGAACGTCGGCCAGCAGCACCAACTGGGTCAGCAAGAGACCTTCGTCTATGACCTCGCCGACGTCGTGCGCCAAGTGCTCGCCGACCGCGCCCGCGTCCTGCTGCCGCAAATCAAGGACGCCTACGACACCCGCGATGCCGCACGCTTTGCCGCCGCGAGCGAGCAGTACCTGCAACTCATCCGCGACACCGCCGCCGTGCTGGCCACCTCGAGGCACTTCCTGCTGGGCAGCTACCTGGAGGGAGCCCGCGCCAAGGGCGGTCAGGATCCCGAAGCCCGTCGCCAGATGGAGCAGAATCTCAAGCTCCTGCTCACCACCTGGACCCACGGCAACACCGGGCTCAACGACTATGCCCACCGCCAGCTTGCGGAGATGATGAGCAGCTACTATCTCCCCCGCTGGCAACGCTTCTTCCGCGAAAAGCAGCGGGAACTCAGCGGCGATGCCCCCGTCGAGACCTCCGTCACCGCCGGCGGAGAGGAGTCCAACAACGGGCTAGCCGTCTCTTTCAGCTACGAGGAAAACGCCGGCGTCGATCAGATTCAGGAATCTTTCTGGAAGAGCGACATCCCCCTGCTCACCGAACCGCAGGGCGACATCATCGCGCTGGCCGAGCGCATCCTCAAGCCCTGAGCGGAAAACGCCACGGAGGAGCAGGAACTCCGTGGCGTTTTTTTGAAAAATACATTGACATTTTGAAAATAGTCAATACATTTACTCCCAACGATGCCATCCGCCCCTTCTCAACTTCCGCCCGCCCGCAATACCGAGCAGTTGGCTGCCCTGTTCAAAGCCTTGGGCAGTCCCGTGCGTCTCCGCTTGGTTGAGGAGCTGCTCCATGGGGAGAAATGCGTCTGCGAGCTCCACAGCATCAGCGGCCTGAATCTCGATTTGTCGACCATCTCCAACCATTTGGCCATTCTGCGCAACAGCGGCATCGTACTCACCGACAAACGCGGCAAAAACATCTACTACCGCATCGCCTGCCCCTGCCTCGCATCGGTCATCCGCTGCCTACGCGGTTCCGTCTGACACTCCGTGCCGGCTCTTGGTCTCGCTCTCTGATAAATTTTGATATTTTTCCAATCATGAACACGAACACACATGCCATCATCATCTACGGTCCGGGCTGCGCCCGCTGCGACGAGCTCCTGCAACGGGTGCAGCAGGTCACCAACAGTTTGCCCGGGGAGTGGCAAATCCGCAAAGTGACGGATGCGGCGCAGATGGCGGCAGCCGGGGTCTTCACCACCCCGGGCTTGGAACTGGATGGCCGTCTGCTCCTGACGATCAAGCTGCCGGATCTGCTTACCCTCCGGAAGCTCCTGACAGAGAACGGCGTCGAAGAGACGCAAACCTCCGCCCCGAGCTGCGCCTGCGGCTGCTCCTGCCGACAGAGTGCCAAGCGCCCGCTGTGGAAGCAGCTCGTGCTCTGGGCAAGCATCCTGTTGCTGCTCGTCGGCAGCGTACGCTTCTGCAACAGCCGCATCGGCCGACAGAATGCAGAACCCGCCCCGGCCGCTTCCGCCGCTACCCCGGTTCAGCTCGTCTATTACTGCTTCGGCTCCCGTTGTGCCACCTGCCTGCGCATGGAGCAATGGGCGCGGGAAGCCGTTGCAGCCGCCTTCGCTGATGAATTGGCGAGGGGTGAGCTGAGTTTCCGCAGCGAGGAGGCCGATGACGCCTGTGTTGCCGCCTATGAGCTGAGCAGCCAATCGCTCCTGCTGCAACGCCGCACGGGAGAGTTCCGCAAGCTGGCGCGCATTTGGGAACTGAACCGCGACGAAAGCGCCTTCAAGAGCTATGTCACCGAAGAAGTGAAGAGCTTCCTGCATCATGAATGAAGCCATCCTCTTCGGCCTGGGCATCGTCTCCTCGCTGGCACCCTGTCCTCTGGCGACCCATATGGCCGCGCTGGGCTACCTGTCGCAGTACCTCGGCGAGCAGCGCAAGGCACTCCTCGGCGCGTTGCTCTACGCCGCCGGGCGCATGAGCGCCTACAGCCTGCTCGGCATCCTCCTGAGCACTGGCACGGCCGGCATTCCCACCCTGTCCTACGCCCTGCAAAAAGGCATGCCCTATGTCCTGGGTCCCCTGCTAATGCTCACCGGGTTGGTTCTGCTGGATGTACTGACCCTGCCGGAGGTTCTGCAGCGGAGCGCTCCGCCTCTGCGCACCGTGAATCGCCTGCTTCAACTGCGTGGGGTGTGGGGAGCCTTCCCGCTCGGCCTGCTCTTCGCTCTGGCGCTGTGCCCCACCTCCGCAGCTCTGCTCTTCGGCAGCGCCTGGCCCCTGGCCACAAACTCCGCTCTGCCCGTCGCCATCGGCTTCGCCTGTTTCGGTCTGGGCTCTGCCCTGCCCATCATCATCGCCGCTCTCGGCATTTGTCTGGGAACGGCGCACATCCGCCCCCTGCTCCGCCATCTTCCCCGCCTACGCCGAGCTGTCACCACCCTCACCGGAATAGCACTTCTGGGAGGGGGTGCTTGGCAGTGCATCGACACCCTCATCCTGAACCCCTGAATCATACCCATGCTTCAAACAACAGCCGATTGGCTGACCTATGAGCTCATGCTGTTCACCCCCGGCAGTGCGGCGGGCAATGCGGTCAGCTTCTTCCTCTACGACAGCGCCAAGGTATTCTTACTGCTCCTCGGCATCAGCTGGCTGATGGGGCTGCTCAATGCCTATCTGCCGGTGGAGCAGCTCCGCGCCTTCCTGATGCAGCACCGCCTCGGCGGCATGCAGTACCTGCTCGCTGCCGTCTTCGGCGCGCTGACGCCTTTCTGCTCCTGCTCCTCCATCCCCCTCTTCATCGGCCTGGTGCGCGGAGGCATTCCGGTGGGGGTCACGCTGGCCTTCCTCATCAGCTCCCCGCTGGTCAACGAAATCGCCGTGGCCATGTTCATCGGCAGCTTCGGCGGGTACATCACCGGGCTCTACGTGCTCAGCGGCATCCTCCTCGGGACGTTCGGAGGCGCACTGATGGCGTGCCTGCACCCCGAAACCATGCTCACCGAGTGGGCGCGCAACAGCCTGCGCAGCACTGCCCCGCTCGGCAGAACAGCGCACCCCCGCCGCCCCGATTGGCGGGCCATCACTGCCGACGCTCTCGGCATCGTGCGCAGCGTGGCCGTCTACATCGTGGTCGGCATCGCCGTGGGAGCACTCATCCACGGCTATGTGCCCGCCGACTTCTTCTCCGACATCCTGAGCGGCGCGGAGACCAGGTCCGTCCCGGTGGGGGTGCTCTGCGGCATTCCCCTGTACGCCAACGCCGCCGGCATCGTCCCCGTTTTGGAAGTACTTGTCAACAAAGGCGTTCCGATCGGTACCGCCCTGTCCTTCATGATGGCCGTGGTCGGGCTCTCGCTCCCCGAAGCCATCCTGCTCAGCAAGGTCATGACCCGTCGACTGCTTGTCCTCTACTTCGGCTTCGTCGGCGGGCTCATCATCCTCTCCGGCTACCTCTTCAACCTGCTCACCTAAGCCGCAGAACGCCCCGGCGCCCCACGAACGGACAAGTAGGCCGTCTGCGAGGGCTCGGCGCAGAGGCCACCGAGCCCCCGAAGCCCCGGCAACAGCAAGGGCAATCGCAAAATGCGATTGCCCTGAGAGCGGATGGGGTGGGACTTTTTCTATTGGTAATGAACGTTTTATGAAAAATTGCAAGAAAATTGTAACTTTGTCATAACCCATTCGCGCTCTCCATCAGAAGCGAAGAGGTGGTGTTTCCCCTGCCCAGCTTTTTTCTGACGGCTCCTTTTTACAAGTGCGACACCCCCGGAATCAAGCTTATTCTCGAGGGTTTCGGGGTATACTCATGTCGTTTCTTTGCAAGAAATGCAATGTTGTAATGAGATTCTGTTCCCTTGCCTATTTACATTCAAGTGATTGAGTATGAACGGAATCCCGCTTTCTCTGCACCGCGCACACCTAATTAACCACACTGGATATGAAAACGCAAGAAGAAAATTCGCCAAATAGGATTTTTTGTTCGAGATTCTCCATGGCCATCAAGCAGAGCAACCTCACGCAAAAAGAGCTGGCAAAGACTCTAAACATCACAGAACAAACCATTTGCAGATACAAGAGGGGCGACAGATCCCCGGATATTTTTGAGCTGTACCGCTTGGCAAAGTTTTTTGGTGTGACAACTGACTGGCTCCTCGGGGGCGAATTGTCCGGGAATGAATCGCTCTGGCAAAAACGCGCGCTATCGGCGGAAACTAGACTTGCCAAAATAAACAACCTAATCTCCTTACTAGAAGAGATTAGGAAGAAAATGAGCGACGAAATTTCCAGCGGGTAGTGGAGAAAGCGGGATTAACCGTTCTCTGCGGGCGTCAAGGGTACTATACCACACCATGACTGACAAGACTAAAATCACTATCGAGGCTGAGGTTCCTAAGCATCTCGTGCCACTTTATGCGCGCGGCTGGAACCTTAAGGAGGCGGCAAGGCAGTGCGGGTGCTCGCCGTCTCATCTCCGTTCCGTTCTGCTCGGTGAGCGTACGCCTTCTGCTCGCTTGCAGGGGCGCATCAATGCTCTTCGCCAAAAGCCACTAGCTGTGTCGTTTAACTGATCAATTCGCTTTTCTTATGGGTGCTTTCGAGGATTTGGCGCGCCGTGTTGAGGTGCAGTCCGCTAAGTTGGATGAGTTGCTGGATTTGTTGAAGATCCGACGGGGGGCGCAGGCGGAGCCTGTGTATTTGACGATTTCGTCGCTCGCCGTTAAGTATGATGAGTCGCCGCAGACGGTTCGCAATTGGCTTAAGACGATGATTGCTGCCGGTTATGGTATCGAGACGGCGCGTAATGGTGCGCGCGGTGATTGGCACGTTAATGCGCGGCAGTTTCATCGGGCGTTTGTGGAGTTGTTTTCTTCTCCGTTTGTTCGCGGGGTCGGTGATTGAGGGTTCGATGTTTTTCGTTGTGTTTTTTTCTTGCTTTTTGACGCTTATGTTTATGGTTTTGCATGATTTCTTGCGTTTATCTCTTGCATTTTTTGCAGGGGTGTTCGCGCTTGGCTCGGCTCCGTTTGTGGTGGCGCATGTGATGGATTCTTGGGATGCGCCGGAGTACCCTTTTTCCGGGTTTTGCCCGGATGCGCCGGGGTGCGAGGCGGATGTGCTTGATTCGCTGCCGCAGACGGTTGCGGCGCGGAAAGGGGGTGCGCTGTGAGCAGCAAGGGGCGTAAGGTGTCCGTGGGGGGGCTGTCGCGTGAGTTGGCGGTGGCTTTGGAGGGTTCGGTGGAGGCTGCTAAGGATGCAGCGGTGATGGAGGCTGAGGCGGCGCGGAAGGCGGCGGAGGCGGCGCGGGATGAGGCGAAGCTGGCGGCTGCTTTGGCGCAGACGGCGCGGGATGAGGCGGCTGTGTTCGCGGATGCGGTTGATGTCCGCGCGCGGTTGCTGAAGCGCGAGGTGTTGCGGATTTCCCTGCTGGTGGCGGGGGCTGTGTTGGCGGCGGATGCGCTGGTGGCGTTTGTGGTCTGTCGGTTGTGTTTGCGTTGTTGATTTTGTGCCGGGTACTGAGCTCCGACGTTTCACGCGGCGTTTGTGGGCTTTTCATGGGTAATTGCGGCTGCCTTGCGCCGCGCGTGGCTCGCAGGGTGTTCGCTTTGGCCGCTGGTGCGGGTGCGGATCTGCTGGTTCTGTGCGGAGGTTCAATTCCTCCCCAAGGACTCCCCGGCGGGGGACGGATTTATCAACGGCGCTGGCAGCTCGGAAAGACGGGCAAGCACATTATGAGTACACATGATGAGAACAAAGAGTCGGTGGGGGCTGATGAGGCTCCCAAGTTGAAGTTGTCGGAGATTGCCGCTGCGTTCGAGGATGGGCGTATTGAGCCGGATTGCAAGGCTGGTTTGGTCTATTATGACGAGAATCATGTCTGGT
>JBJEVK010000048.1:0-69199 GCA_051884295.1 Akkermansia sp. | reverse complement strand
GAAAAAAATTCATTTTTTCCCTTGCTACAGCATTCTCAATGCTGTACAATGCGCCCAGAGGCGGCGGGGAAGCATCGCCCATAAACCTACAATTTCAAACGCTTATGAAAAAGACAATCACCACACTCATCGCGTTGGCCGGGGCGGCATTTGCCGAGGCTCAAACGTTTACGCTGGCGGACAACACAGCTGTACTTATCCCCAATTCAGGAATCCCCACAGATCTCGCTGAATGCACAGGTTTGCTACTCTCGAAAGACGGGTGGAAGAGCGGTCTGTTGTATGGGGGACCTCAAGGAGCTGCTAGCAACACTATTGACAACTGGGATACAAACGAGAAAGTCAATGTCACCAGCACCACGTTTAATATCTATGGACGCCAAGGTATCGGCGGTGAGGTGATGCTGAGTGCCTGTGAGATTACAGGCACCCCGGTCTCCTCTGCCATCACTCTTTCGATAGCATCGGGAAACATTAGCGGCAGCGTAACATACGCGCTTAGCTTCGGTATTGTCGCCAAGAGCTCTGATGGCAACAATGGGTACACGTATACCGTTGTTGCGCAGGGCAGCGATTCACTTACTTTATCAAGCACGGCAACGACGCCCGTATCAAAAGATTTTAATGTGAGCGTGCCGAGCACCTTCGTCGAAAGGGAGGGAACAACCTACTACTCCATCTTCCGTATATACGGCGAGGGACCTTCTGGTCAAGGTGCAAAATACAACACCGTGACGATTAGCGGGTGGACGGCTACGAGCGTTTCCGTACCCGAGCCGGCGACGGCGACGCTCAGCCTGCTGGCGCTGGCGGGGCTGGCGGCGCGGCGCCGCCGCAAGTAAGTTTTATTCTGCTTGATGCCGGAGCCCCGCAGGTTATCAGCCTGCGGGGCTTTTGTGCGCGCTCATGGGTATCTGCGGTCTTGCCTTGCGGCGGCGGCTGTGCTAGGCTGGGGGCATGCCCCGAGTGAGCAATAAGCCTGTGGTGCAGGAGCTGGCGGCGCTGATGGCGGCGCACGGGGTGCGGCGTTGTGTGCTTTGCCCCGGCAGCCGCAACGCCCCCATCACGGCGACGCTCAGCGCACTGCCCGAGCTGTTTGAGTGCCGCGCTGCGACCGATGAGCGCAGCGCGGGCTTCGCGGCGCTGGGCTGGGCGGCGCAGTGCGGGGAGCCTGTGGCGGTCTGCGTGACCAGCGGCAGCGCCCTGCTCAACCTGCACCCGGCCGTAGCGGAGGCTTTTTATCGGCATCTGCCGCTGGTCGTCCTGTCCGCCGACCGCCCCGCCGAGGCCATCGGCCAGCAGCGGGGGCAGACCCTGCCGCAGCCGGGGGTGTACGGCGCGCTGGTGCGCGCTGCGGTGCAGCTGCCCGAGGACAATCTCCCCTTTGCCAACCGCCTCATCAACGAGGCATTGCTCGCGCTGCGCCACCACGGCGGCGGCCCCGTGCATCTCAATGTGCCGTTGTCGGAGCCGCTGTTCGGGCAAACCGAGCTGCGCGCTCTACCGCCGGCGCGGGTCATTCGGCGCACCGAGGCGGCGCGCTGTACCGAGGCAGAACGCGCGGCGCTGCGGCGCACGCTGCGCGGCTGCCCGCGCCGCATGATTCTCTGCGGGCAGATGTCGGCGCTGCCTCCCGGCCTGCCCGAATTCGCCGCCGCCGGGGGCTTTGCCTTGGTCGGCGAACACCTCTGCAATGCGCCGCGCGGCGCCTGCTGTGTCTTTCCCGATGCGGTGCTCGGCCCTGCGCCGGAGGCGTCGCTAAGCCCTGAGCTTCTGGTGACGCTGGGCGGCTGCGTCGTCTCCAAACGCCTGCATGCGCTGCTGCGGGCGCACCCGCCGCGCGAGCACTGGCACCTGTCGCCCGACGGCGCGGTGGTCGACACCTTCGGGGCACTGACCCGCGTGGTCGAGGGGCAGAGCGAAGCGTTTTTTGCCCTGTCGGCACCCTTGGCCGACGGGGGAGATGCCACCTACGCCGCGCGCTGGCGCTGCCCCGAGCCCCCGCCTCTCCCTGCGGGCTACGGCGCCGCGCAGCTGGTGGCGGAGACTCTGGCCGCGCTGCCGCCGGGCAGTGTGCTGCACTTGGCCAACAGCTCGGCGGTGCGCTACGCGCAGCTCGTTGCCCTGCCGGAGGGCACGCAGACGGAGTGCAACCGCGGGGTCAACGGCATCGAGGGCTCCCTCTCGGCCGCGCTGGGCTATGCGGCGGGCGATGCGCGGCTCAATCTCGTGCTCATCGGCGATTTGAGCTTTTTTTACGACATGAATGCGCTGTGGCTGCCCGGCGTGGGGTCGAACCTGCGCGTGCTGCTGCTGCACAACGGCGGCGGGGGGATTTTCGACACCCTGCCCATGCCGCCCAATGATTTTGTGCGCGCGCCGCACAGGACGGATGCCGCGGCGTGGGCGCGCTCGCGCGGCTGGGAGGTGCACACGGTGCGCTGCCGCAGCGAGTGGCCGGGCGCGCTGGCGGCGCTGCTTTCCCCGAACGCTGCTGCGCCCGTGCTGGTGCAGGCGATGACGGATGCCGCCGCCGATGCCGCCCTGCTCCGCGAGTTCCGCAGCAAATACTGATTTCCACCACCCCCGACCCATGAAACGAGACTGGACACCGATTCGCGACTACAAGGAAATTCGCTTCGAGCGCTGCGGCGGCATCGCGCGCATCACCATCGACCGCGAGCGCTACCGCAACGCCTTTACACCGCTGACCACAGCCGAGATGAGCGATGCGCTCTACCGCTGCCGCGAGTTGCAGGATATTGCCGTGGTGGTGCTGACGGGGGCGGGCGACATCGCCTTTTGCAGCGGCGGCGACATGCACGTCAAGGGGCGCGGCGGCTACTTGGACGCCGAGGGCTTGCCGAGGCTGTCGGTGCTGGATGTGCAGAAGCAGATCCGCAGCCTGCCCAAGCCCGTCATCGCGGCGGTCAACGGCTTTGCCATCGGTGGCGGGCATGTGCTGCACCTGGTCTGCGACCTGAGCATCGCCTCCGAGAATGCGGTGTTCGGGCAGACGGGGCCGCGCGTGGGCAGCTTCGACGCGGGTTTCGGCGCGTCGTACATGGCGCGCTGCATCGGCCAGAAAAAGACGCGCGAAATCTGGTTCCTCTGCCGCAAGTACAGCGCGCAGGAGGCGCTGGAGATGGGCTTGGTCAACAAGGTGGTGCCCTTGGCGCAGCTGGAGGATGAGTATGTGCAGTGGGCGGAGGAGATGATGCAGCTCTCGCCGCTGGCGCTGCGGCTCATCAAGGCGGGGCTCAACGCCGAGCTCGACGGCCAGGCAGGCATTCAGGAGCTGGCGGGCGATGCTACGGCGCTCTACTACATGTGCGATGAGGCACACGAGGGCTCGCGCGCCTTTTTGGAGAAGCGCAAGCCCGATTGGAGCAAGTATCCCAAGCTGCCCTGATGGAGGCGTCGTTTTTCCGCCGTCTGGAGCAACCCGACACCCCCTTTACCCTGCGGGTGGAGCGGCGCGTGCTCCGCTTGCACCGCCCCGCGCGGCTGAGCCGGGGCGAACTGCGGGAGCGCGAGGTGTTTCTGGTTCACGCACGCGCAGCCGACGGCCGCACCGGCGTGGGCGAGTGCTCCCCCCTGCCCGGGCGCTCGCCCGAGGCTTGCGAGCACTACGCGGAAACGTTGGCAGCCCTCTGCGCGGCGACGGAGCGGGCGCAGGCTCTGCGTCCGGAGCTGCTGCGCGGGCAGTCGGCCGCCCGCTTCGGGCTCGAAGGCGCGCTGGCTGACCTGCTGGGGCTGTGGCAGCAGCATCGCCCCCTGTGCCGCCGCATCGAGCTGCACGGACTCATCTGGCGCGACAGCGCGGCGGCGATGTTGCGGGCGATGGAGGCGCGCGCCCGCGAGGGCTTCCGCTGCCTCAAGTTCAAGCTCGGCGCGCTCCCGTGGACGGAGGAGTCGGCGTTGGTGCGCGAGGCGGCGCGCCGTTTCCCGCACTGCCGCCTGCACGGCGATGCCAACGGCGCCTACACCGAGGCAGCGCTCGAGCGCGCCCGCGAGCTGGCTGAGGCGGGGTTGCACCTGCTGGAGCAGCCGCTGCCGCCGGACGACCCGCGCTTGCCCGAGTTCCTGAGCGCCGCGCCGCTGCCCATCGCGCTCGATGAGGAGCTGACGGGCTTCGAGGGCGATAAGCACGCCTTTTTGCGGCGGCTGCGCCCGGCCTGCATCGTGGTCAAGCCCACGCTGCACGGCGGCCTGCGCGGCGCTTGGGAGTGGGAATGCGCCGCCCGCGCGCAAGGCTGCCGGGTGCTGCTCAACTCGGCGCTGGAGAGTTCCGTGGGGCTCGAGGCGCTGGCGCGCTGGTGCGTCCGCCGCCCCCCGGGGGCTCCCCAGGGGCTGGGAACGGGGCAGCTGTACGCCGACGACAGCCCCTCCGCTATCCGTTACCGACCACCCTATTTGGAATTTCTTTGAACAAAGGCTCTTCTCCTGCTATCTAAACGACATATGAACAGAATTGCACGCTTGTCCACCCTGCTCGCTCTGCTCGGCACCACCCCGGCGGTTCTTGCCGACATTACCGCGACGGTTCCCGCCGCCCCCGCTAACATGCAGGCGCGCGCCAACTGCGACCTGCTGGCGGCCAACACCGTCAGCGCCACCTTTGTCGGGCTGCACGACCTCACCGTTCAGGGCGTGAACGATGACGCTCCCGTCACGGTGCCGGTCGCCGTGTTCCAGGTCATCCAACCCCTTGCCTACAAGCAATACAATCGCCTGGGCGACGGTCCGCTGACGAGCGGCACCAAGTTCACCGTGGCGATGAACAAGCAACTGCCGGGGCAACCCGCCTCCATCGTGGATACCATCGCCCAAATGCAGCCCGGCGAGGAAGCGGTGTTGCGCATTGACCACCTCTACCTCATCAACGGTCAGCAGGGCGAGTCCATCCGCGCCTGCAGCCGCATGGCTCGTCGCCAGGCGCCGCCCGCCGTCACCCCCGCGGCGCCCCTCACCCCCGCCCAGCCGGCTCCTGATGCCGCGGCGGCTCCCGCCCCCCTGCCCACGACGACCGCCCCCCTCGGCAGCGCCGCCACCACGGGCAGCGGCGTGCAGTTCAGCGCGCAGAGCGAATCCGTCTCCATCACCCGCGATGCCGCCGGCAATGTCAAGGAAGTCCGCAGCATTTCCCGCTACAATCCCGCGACGGGGCAGATGGAAACGCGCAAGTTCATCAACGGCACAGAGGTGAATCCCCAGACCGACGAACCGCTGACTCAGGCAGCCACACCCGCCCCGGCGCCCACTCCGGCGCCCGCCCCCGCCGCCCCGGCTCCCGAAAAGAAGCCGGCTGACAGCTCCGATGACACCGTGGTCGACCACGGCGAAGCCCCGGCTCCGCAGCCGGCTGCGGCTCCTGCCGCAACGACGCCGCAGCCTGCTACCCCGGCAGCTCCCGCGCCGCAGCAACCTGCGGCGACGACGGAAGAAGAGGGCTTCTGAGGCTCTTGCCGTTTGCGGAAGCATCTTCTCAGCCGCTGTTCCGTCGGGAGCAGCGGCTGAGCTTGTTTCGCCCCCCTCACAGCGTCAGGATTTCGCCGTCGTCGGGGACAACGACATGACCCTTGAAGAAGCTCGCCGCCTCGGCGCTGTAGGCTCTGCGGCGCGTGGGCAGGGTCTCGTCCTCCGTGTGGTAAAGCAGGAGATGGCGCACCCCGAGGGTGGCGGCCAAGCGTCCCGCATCGGCGGCGGTGCTGTGGTGCTTTTCGTAGGGTTTGAAGCGCTCGCTGTCCGCTGCCAGACAAAAGGCCTCGCAGAGCAGCCAGTCCGCGCCCTGCACGTGGGGGCGCAGCGCCTCGTTGAAGGGTTCATCGCCCAGGCAGACGAGGCTTTGCCCGTCGGGCAGCAGGGCGCGGTAGCCGAACTGCTTGGCCTTTGAGGAGCGGATATCAAAGGTCTGCAGGCGCATTCCCGCAGCGGCGAAGGCCTCCCCGTCGCGCAGCTCGCAGAGCCGAATGCGCCCGCCCAGCAGCCGCACCAGCTTGCCCGGCAGGCTGTGGCGGCAGACCCAATCGACGAACTCCAGCGCCGCGTCGTGGCTCCACACGCGCAGCTCGCCCGCGTAGCGCCCCGCATTCATCCTCTGCCCGATGAAGCGCAGCACCCAGATCACGCCGAGGATGTGATCCGTGTGCGCATGGGTGATGAAGATGTCGTGAATTTCCTCCAGGCCGATGCCCGCCGCCTCCAAACGCGGCAGGATGCCGTTGCCGCCGCCCGCATCGGTCAGCAGCACGCCCTGCGCCGTGCGCAGCGCAAAACAGGTGTTGTAGCAGCGGGTGGCAGCGGCATTGCCCGTGCCGAGCATGGTGAGTTGCGTACGGTGCATGAGCACCATGATACACCCCCGGCGAGGCGGCCGCAAGAGCGGAGCTTCATTTTCGCTCTGCCCGCTATTTGAGCTTGCCAACAGGGTGGCTTTCGGGTAGACTGGGCACGTCATCCGCACCGCTCGGCGGCGCGGGTGGGCGCGGGCGCGCAGGGGTGCGTCGGTGCCGTCTTTTTCACGCGAAAACGACTATGAACAGCACAACCAAATCACTCATCAAAATCATGCTCGTGCTCCTGCTCAGCGGCTGCACGTTCTTCCTCCCCTACGCCTCGTGGGGGGTGGAGCTCAACATGGTGCAACAGGGGGTGGTGGCTCTCTTTGTGATGGCTGCCCTCATGTGGATTCTCGAGCCCATTCCGATTTGGACCACCTCCACGCTCGTCATCACCATCTGCCTGCTCTGCATGTCCTCCAGCGCGTTCACCTTCCTGCGCCCCGCCGTGTACGACGCAGCCGTGGTCGAGGCGACGGTCGACAGCGCCACCCTGGGCAAGCTGACACCGACGACCAAGGAGAACATGATGGCCGCCATCAAGAAGACCCTCAAGGGCAAGGCGAATTTGGACGCGACGGGCATCATCACCACCATTGACGGCGAGCTGATGAAGAACGCTGCCAAGGCGGCCAAAAAAGCGCCCGCAGAGCCCGACAAGGCGGCTGAAGCCGAGGCCTTGCAGGGGGCGGTGCTGCGCATGCACGACGGCACGGTGGATTTGGCCCCCATCAAGAACATGACCATCACCAACGTCATGCAACAAAAGGCCGTGATGGCCACCTTTGCCGACCCCATCATCATCCTCTTCCTCGGCGGCTTCTTCCTGGCCGCCGCTGCCACCAAGTACCGCCTGGACATCAGCTTGGCCAAGGCGCTGCTCAAGCCCTTCGGCACGAATCCCAAGTTTGTGCTGCTGGGGCTCATGTGCGTGACGGCGCTCTTCTCCATGTTCATGAGCAACACGGCCACCGCCGCCATGATGCTCGCCATCCTCGGTCCCGTGCTTGCTCTCTTTGCTCCGGAGGATCGCGGGCGCGCCGCCTTTGCCCTCTGCATCCCCGTCGCGGCCAACATCGGCGGCATCGGCACGCCCATCGGCACCCCGCCCAATGCCATCGCCCTCAAGGCCATGCAGGACATGGGGCTCACCATTTCCTTCGGCAAGTGGATGCTCTTCGGCGTCCCCTTTGTCGCCGTCATGCTGCTCATCGGCTGGCTGCTGCTCATCAAGATGTTCCCCATCAAGGCCAAGAGCATTGAGCTGAAGATGGAGGGCGAGTTCCTCAAGACGCCCAAGGCCATCATCGTCTACGTCACCTTTGCCGTGTCGATTCTCCTGTGGGTGTTCTCCGACCTCATCGGCGTGGATGCCAACACGGTGGCCATTGTCCCCATCGGCGTGTTTGCGGTCACGGGTGTCATCACCGCCAAGGATCTCAAGAGCATGAGCTGGGATGTGCTGTGGCTGGTCGCGGGCGGCTTCGCCCTCGGCGTGGCGCTGCAGCAGACCAACCTCGCCAAGGATCTCATCAACGCCATTCCCTTTGCCAGCTGGAATGCCACGATGCTCATGGTCGGCGCGGGTAGCATCTGCCTCTTCATGGCCACCTTCATGAGCCACACGGCGACGGCCTCGCTGCTCATGCCCATTCTCGCCGCCGTGGCGGGCACCATGGTGGGGGCGGGAGTCATGGACAACGCGGGCGCCATCGGGCTGCTCTGCGCGATTGCCTTCTCCTCCTCGCTGGGCATGGCGCTGCCGATTTCCACGCCGCCCAACGCGCTGGCCTATGCCACGGGGCTGGTTGAGCAGAAGGGCATGGCCGTTTCGGGCACCGTCCTGTGCCTGACGGGGCTCGTGCTGACCTTCGTGCTCATGTACGTCCTGAACAACTGCGGCTTCTTCGCCTGAACCGCGCCGCTGCCCACCGCCATTCCGCCCCATGTTCGATGAGCTGACAGGCCAAAACGCCTCGCTGCAACGGCTGCGTGAGGTCTACTTCAGCGATCCGGCGCGCACCCTGCACGTCGACAAGGGCGCGATGGTGGTGGCGCAGGGCGAGGAGAGCCACCGGCTCTACCTCATCCTACAGGGCTCGCTGGCCGCCTACCGCCACGAGGAAACCATCCCCGGCTGCGGTCTGCCGGCCGAGACGGGCACCCGCACCTACGAGGTTTTCCGCGTGGAATCGGGGTCCTACGTCTGTGTGCAGAGCTTTTTCTCGGGAGCTTTCCACAGCTCCAACGACATCGTGGCACTCGAGGACACGGAGCTGGCCTACATCGACACCGAGGTGCAGGCGGTGGATGAGGAGCACTACGGCAGCTTGGAGCACCAGTTTCTCCCCGTGCTCATCCACGAGCTGGCCGCCCGCAACCGCCGCATCTTCGGCCACGCCGCCGAGAAGGAGGAAGCGCGCCGCCTGCTCCAGCGCGCGGAAATGGCGACCACGCTCAGCCAGCTGACGGCGGGCATCGCCCACGAGCTCAACAACGCCGTCGGGGTCATCTCGCGTCGCATGGAATTCGTCGCCGAACAGCTCACCTACTGCTTGGCAGAGGAAAACCCGCTCAACTCCAAGCTCTTCACCCTCGGCTTTATCGACAAGAGCTTCACCCCCGCCGCCGAGCTGCGCCAAACGGCGCGACGCTACGAGCGCGAGCTGGGTTGGACGCAGGATGCCGCCAAGGTGCTGGCACACATCGCGCCCGATGAGACCGAGCTGAAGAAACTCGACCGCAAATTCCTCAAAAATCTCCGCAGCAACTACCGCTTCTGGGAGCTGGGGCACGACCTGCGCGACATGCAGATTGCCGCCCGCCACGCCACGGGCATTGTGCGCTCCGTCAAGATGCTGGGCGGCGGCAACTCCGCCCGCAACACCGATGCCGATGTCGTCGAATCGCTCAACGATGCGATGAACCTGCTGACCAACAAGCTCAAGCACATCCAGCTCGAGACCGATTTCCCCGCCCTGCCCCCCATCACCGCCGATGTCACCGAGCTGGTGCAGGTGTGGACCAACATCATCAAAAACGCCTGCGATGCCATGGAACAGGGCGGCACCGAGCAGCCCACCCTGAGCATCCGCGCCGAGCTGTACCACGCTGACGGTCTGCGCCTGCTGCCGACCGACTACATCCGCGTCTCCTTCACCAACAACGGCCCGACCATCCCCGAGGGCATCCGCGAGAAAATCTTCCAGCCCAACTTCACCACCAAGAAACTGGGGCTTGACTTCGGCCTGGGGCTGGGGCTAGCCATCGTGCGCCGCGTCATCGACAGCTACAAGGGTTGCATCGAGCTCACCAGTGATGATCAGGCCACCTGCTTTGCCGTCTACCTGCCCCTGAGCACCGAGGAGCCCGCCGCCACGGCGACCTGACACCCCCTGCCCGCAATTTTTGCGGCTTTCGGCGCTTTTTTTTCGTTGCAGCTGCGCGCTGCCTCTGCTAGGATGAAGAACAGCCGAACAAAAGCTTATACCCCACGACACACTATGGAACAAATCAACATTATCTGCGTTGATGACCAACAGGAGGTGCTCGACTCCGTCCTGCGCGACCTCCGTCCGCTCACGCCGCTCGTCCGTCTGGAGGAAGCCTCCGGGGTGGAGGACTGCCTCTCCCTCGCCAAGCAAATCGACCGGGCCGGCGACCATGTGGCCATCATCATCTCCGACCAGGTGATGCCCGGCGCCAGCGGCACCGAGCTTTTGGGCAAGGTGGCCGCCGATCGCCGCTTCAAGCACACGCGCAAGGTGCTGTTGACCGGTCAGGCGACCCACGCCGACACCATCAACGCCATCAACGACGGGCACATCGACAACTACATCGAAAAACCCTGGCAGCCGGAGCGCATTCTCGCCATCGTCAAGCGCCTGCTCACCCTCTATCTGCTGGACTCAGGCATCGACCACCGCCCCTACATGAGCATCCTCGACCATCCCACCCTGTTCTCCAGGCTGCACTGAGTCGCCGGCGCTCCTTCCCCGCTTTCCGTTGCGGCAGCTCCCCGATGCGGGGGCTGCCGCGCGTTCGTCCCCCGCGAGCCTGCGCTGCGGAATAGGACACAGGGAAGGCTTGACGCCGCGCGCCCGCGCGCTCATACTGGCGGGCGTTATGTTGAATCTCTTTGATACACAGTCGGGGGCGCTCAAACCCGTACAGGCGGAAGACGGCAAACAGCTGCGCTTCTACTGTTGCGGCCCGACGGTGTACGCCGCCGCCCACATCGGCAACTTCCGCACCTTTGTCATTCAGGATGTCTTCCGCCGCGTGGTCGAGCTCGGCGGCCTGCGCACCAAACACGTCCGCAACATCACCGACGTGGACGACAAGACCATCCGCAACTCGCAGGCGCAGGGCATCCCCCTCGCGGACTACACCGCGCAGTGGACGGAGAAATTCCACGCGGACTGCAAGGCGCTCAACTGCCTGCCGCCGCATGTGGAGCCCGGCGCCGTGCACCACATCGCCGAGCAGATCGAGATCGTGCAGCGCCTCATGGACAGCGATCATGCCTACCGCAGCGAGGACGGCTCCGTTTACTTCCGCATCTCCTCCTACCCCGAGTACGGGCGGCTCGCTCACCTCGACCGCCAGACGCTCGACCTGGGCAAGACCGCGACCACCCGCGCCGATGTCGATGAGTACGACAAGGACAGCGTAGCGGACTTTGTGCTGTGGAAGGCGCGCCGCCCCGAGGACGGCCCCAACTTCTGGCCCAGCCCCTGGGGCGAAGGGCGCCCCGGCTGGCACCTCGAGTGCTCCGCCATGAGCCACAAGTACCTGGGCGACACCTTCGACCTGCACTCCGGCGGCGTGGATCTCATCTTCCCGCACCACGAGAACGAGATTGCCCAGAGCCGCTGCGCCTGCGGCGGCGAGAGCGCGCGCCACTGGTTCCACATCACCCACCTGCTGGTGGACGGCGCCAAGATGAGCAAGAGCCTCGGCAACCTCTACACCCTCGACCAGCTGCAGTGCATGGGGCACAGCCCCGCCGCGCTGCGCTACATCCTCGCCGGCGCCTACTACCGCCGCCCGCTCAACTTCACCCTCGCCGGGCTGAAGGACGCCGCGAGCGCCCTCAACAAGCTCGGGCGCTTCGACAAGGCGCTCGCCAAGCTTTCCGGCGCCAAGGAGCCCGCCTACCGCGAGCTGGTGAAGCAGCGCCCTGCCCTCGGCATCTTCGAGCCCGCCTGGGCCAGTCTGGAGGACGACCTCAACACCCCGGAGGCGCTCGGCCATGTGTTCAGCGCCATCAGGAGCGTGAAGCCCGACACCCTGTCGCCCGAGGAGGCGACGGGACTGTGGCGCGCCTTCCGCGTCATCACGGAGGCGCTGGGGCTGCAGCTACCCGACCCCGACGCCGACATCGAGGTGCCCGAGGACATCCGCGCGATCGCCGACAAGCGCTGGGCGGCCCGCTGCGCCAAGGATTGGGCAAGCGCCGATGCCCTGCGCGCCGAGCTGGCGCAGCTGGGCTGGGGCATGAAGGACGGGCGCGACAGCTACACCCTGACCAAACTCTGATTTTCCGCACACACCATGAGCAACGACATCTCGATGCTGGGGCGGCACACCGCCTTTTTCTCCAGTCCCGATGAGGCCAAACTCGAAGCCTTCCCCAACCGCACGCCGGGGCGCCCCTATGTGGTAAGGCTGGAGACGGATGAGTTCTCCTCGCTCTGCCCCGTGACGGGGCAGCCCGACAGCTGCAAGATGAGCATCACCTACAGCCCGGCGGACAAATGCGTGGAGACCAAGAGCCTCAAGTACTACCTCGCCTCCTTCCGCAACTACCCTGCCTTCAACGAGCAGGTGGTCAACCGCATCCTCGACGACCTCGTGGCGGCGGTGCAGCCCGCGTGGATGAAGGTCGAGGGGCGCTTCGGCTCGCGCGGGGGCATCCGGCTCACCTGCACCGCCGAGCACCACCCCGAGAACCGCCCCCTCTGAACGACCTCACCATGAATGTCGCCGTTCTTCTCTCGGGGGGGCTGGACTCCACCACCGCCCTGCACCGCGCCGCCGCCGAGCACCGCATCACCTGCGCGCTGGCCTTTCGCTACGGCAGCAACCACGCCGAGCGCGAGCTGGCCTGCGCCCGCTGGCAGGCCGAGCATCTGGGCGTTCCCTACATCGAGCTCGACCTGAGCACCCTCGCGAGCCACCTTTCCAGCGCCCTGCTGAGCGGTGCGGACGCCATCCCCACCGGGGACTACGCCCCCGAAAACCTGCGGCAAACCGTCGTTCCTTTCCGCAACGGCATCTTCCTGGCCATCGCCGCCGGCATTGCCGAGAGCAAGGGGGCGGAGGGCATCGTCATTGCCGCCCACTCGGGCGACCACGCCATCTACCCCGACTGCCGCGAGGAGTTCATGAGCGCCATGGGCGAGGCCATTCGCCTGGGCACCTACGCCCACCTGCAGATTCTGCGCCCCTTCATCCGCGCCTCCAAGGGCGACATCGTGCGCGAGGGGCTGCGGCTGGGGGTGGACTATGCCCACACCTACTCCTGCTACCGCGGCGGCGAGCGCCACTGCGGTCTCTGCGCCACCTGCCGCGAGCGCAAGGCAGCCTTTGCCGCCGCCGGCGCGCCCGACCCCACCCTCTACGAACACTGATCCCCCATGCAACACATTGAGTTCCACGCCAAGAACGGTGTCTTTGACATGAACGACTTCATCAACCAATGCGATGCCGCAGAGGGCGGGGTCGCGCTGCCCCGCGAGCCCGAGCCCGCCCCGCCCGCGAGCGTGCCCGTGGCCGACGGCAGCGACCCCATCGTCTATTCCCCCCTGCCCGAGGTCATCGAGGAGCTGCGGCTCGGGCGTCTGATTCTCGTCACGGATGACCCGCAGCGCGAGAACGAGGCCGACCTCATCTGCGCCGGGCAGTTTGCCACCCCGCAGAACATCAACTTCATGGCCACGCACGCCCGCGGACTCATCTGCGTGCCCATGGCCCCCGAGCGCATCGAGCAGCTGGGGCTGCCCATGCAGGCGCAGCACAATACCGAGAAACTGCACACCGCCTTCACCGTCTCGGTCGATGCCAAGGAGGGCACGACCACGGGCATCTCGGCCTTTGAGCGCTCGCTGACCACCATGAAACTGGCTGACCCGCGCAGCACGCTCGACGACTTCGTGCAGCCGGGGCACTGCTTCCCCCTGCGCGCCCGCGAGGGCGGCGTGCTGCGCCGCGCCGGGCACACGGAGGCCACCGTCGACCTGCTGCGCATCGCCGGGATGGAGCCCGTGGGGGTCTGCTGCGAAATCATGAAGGACGACGGCACCATGGCGCGTCTGGGCGAGCTCGGCTGCTTCCAGAAGCAATACGGACTCAAGGCCTGCTCGCTGGCGCAGATCATCGAACACCGCCAGCACACCGAAAAACTCGTGTACCGCGAGGAGACCGTCAAACTGCCCACCGAGTTCGGCGAATTCACCTGCCACTCCTACCACAGCGAGGTGGACGGGCAGACGCACCTCGCCCTCGTGCGCGGCGACATCGACCCCGACAAGCCCATCCTCTGCCGCGTGCACAGCGAGTGCCTGACGGGCGATGTCTTCGGCAGCCGCCGCTGCGACTGCGGCAGCCAGCTGCACGCCGCCATGCGCCGCGTGGCGGCCGAGGGCGGCATCATCCTCTACCTGCGCCAGGAGGGGCGCGGCATCGGTCTCTCGGCCAAGCTGCACGCCTACAAGCTCCAGGAACAGGGGCTCGACACCGTGGATGCCAACGTGCGGCTCGGCTTCCCGCCCGACCTGCGCGACTACGGCGTCGGCGCCCAGATTCTGCGCGACCTCGGCGTGCGCCACCTGCGGCTCATGACCAACAACCCGCGCAAAATCGTCGGTCTCTCGGGGCATGGGCTCGACATCGCGGAGCAAGTGCCCATCAGCATCCCGCCGAACGCTGACAACAAGCATTACCTGGAAACCAAGCGCGACCGCATGGGGCACCTCATCTGAGCGAGTCCCCATGCTGACAGCCTTTTTCGCCCGCATGCCTCAAAAAGGGTTTTTCCCTGCACCCCTGCAGCCCTTATAATCGCAATAGACACACCATGCCCCCGCTTCCCCCCAAGAAAAACCCTTTTTCCTCCCCCCCGCAGCCCGGTTCCTCGCCGAACTGGGGTGTGATGATTCTCATGGCCGTCATCACGGGCATTCTGCTGGTGGCCTTCGTGTTTGACGGCTCCATGAGCAGCCCCGCGCGCAGCATCACGCTCGACGCCTTCACCAAGGACTACCGCGAGGGGCTGGTGGTGACCACGCAGCCCAAGGACTACCCCATCGAAGTCACCACTAACGATGCCGGCAGCGAGAGCACCCTCACCGCCTACCTCTACAAAAAGAAACCGAACTATCAGGAGAGCACCTTCGTGCTCCCCTACACCGATTCCGAAACCCTGCGCACGCTCTGCAACCGCTTCGGCATCACCTCCACCCCGCCGGCGATGGAGCAACCCGCCGTCGAGACGGCCGACAAGCTGGCCGGCTGCGAAGCCTTTGAGCGGCTGGGCGTCGAGGGGCGCATCCTCCCCGGCAGCGCCGCCATCTACCACCTGAACAATGGCGACAACGTCATCATCGGCAAATATCGCAAAGCCTACACCGACAAGGTGACGCCGCGCGATGTGGAGCCGGTGCGCGTCCGCTTCAACCGCCTCTTCCAGGGCGATGCCGTGCGCGAGCTGCTGGGCAACAACGCCGATTATCGTTCGGAGGACAACACCTGGAGCAACATTCTCATCAATCTCCTGCCGCTGGCGGTCGTGCTGCTGCTGCTCTTCTTCTTCTTCCGCGCCCAGAGCGGCGGCCCCGGCGGCGCCATGAAGTTCGCCCGCAGCCGCGCGCGCCTGCTCGACCCCTCTAAAAACCACGTCACCTTCAAGGATGTCGCCGGCATCTCCGAAGCCAAGGAAGAAGTGTGGGAAATCGTCGAGTTCCTGCGCAATCCTAAAAAATTCCGCAATCTGGGCGGCACCATTCCCAAGGGTGTGCTGATGGTCGGTCCCCCCGGCACGGGCAAGACCCTGCTGGCGCGCGCCATCGCCGGCGAGGCCGATGTGCCCTTCTACACCATCTCGGGCTCCGACTTCGTGGAGATGTTCGTCGGCGTGGGTGCCAGCCGCGTGCGCGACATGTTTGCCGAGGCCAAGAAGCACGCGCCCTGCCTCATCTTCATCGACGAGATTGACGCCGTCGGTCGCCACCGCGGACATGGTGTCGGCGGCGGGCACGACGAGCGCGAGCAGACGCTCAACGCCCTGCTGGTGGAGATGGACGGCTTCACCGCCAACGAAAATGTCATCGTCATTGCCGCCACCAACCGCGTGGACGTGCTTGACCCTGCCCTGCTGCGCCCCGGTCGCTTCGACCGCCAAGTGACGGTCAACCTGCCCGATGCCGCCGGTCGCGAGCAGATTCTCAAGGTACACGCCCGCAAGGTGAAGCTGGCCGACGGGGTTGACCTCAACCCCATTGCCCGCGCCACCACGGGCTTCTCCGGCGCCGAGCTCGCCAACCTCGTCAACGAGGCCGCGCTCATTGCCGCCCGCAAGAACCGCCCCGCCGTGCAGCAGGAAGATTTGGAGGAGGCGCGCGAGAAAGTGCGCTGGGGGCGCGAGCGCCGCTCGCTGGAAATCACGGATAAGGAAAAGCGCAACACCGCCATCCACGAGGTCGGCCACGCCATCTGCCTGCTCAAGACCAATCTATCCAAGTCCCTCCCCCTGCACAAGGTCACCATCATCCCGCGCGGTCCGGCGCTGGGCGTCACCATGATGCTGCCCGAGGAGGACAAGCACAGCGAATACGAGAGCGAGCTGCACGACTATATCGTCATGGCGATGGGCGGCCGCTGCGCCGAGCAGGTCATCTGCGGCGATGTCTCCGGCGGTGCCAGCATGGACATCCGCCAGGCCACGCACATTGCCCGCAAGATGGTGTGCGTCTACGGCATGAGCCCCAAGCTCGGCCCCGTCGAGTATGCCAGCGGCCACAGCGAGGTGTTCCTGGCTCGCGATTTGGCGCAGGGGCGCAGCTTCTCCGAGCACACGGCTCAGCTGATTGATGAGGAAGTGCAGCGCATTGTGAGCGAGAACTACGAACGCGCGCTGAGCATTATCCGCGAGAACAAGGAGCGCCTGCTGCTCATTGCCGACACGCTGCTGGAATACGAAACCCTGACCGGCAAGCAGGTGAGCGAGCTGCTGGAAACGGGTGCGATGAGCGAGCCTCCCGTGCGCGAGCTGCCCCCCGAACTGCCGACCGATGAGCCGGAGCAGCCCCGCGAAACCACGGAAGCCCCGACCGAAACGTCCGCTGCCGACAACACCCCGAAAGAAACGGACTCCCCCACTGAACAACCTCCCACACACTGATTGCCTATGACCGCCCGAGAGCTCGCCGTCGCCTGCGCGACCGCCGCCGATGATGCCAAAGCCACCGATATTGCCGTGTACGACCTGCGGGGCACCTCCTCGCTGACGGATTTTGCCGTGGTCTGCACCGCGACCTCCGTGCCGCACCTGCGCGCCGTGCTGCGCGATGTGGATCACGATGTGTACGAACGACACGGGCTCGACCCCGTGTACGCCGACCGCGCGCCGCAGGCGCTTTGGTCCGTGCTGGACTACATCGATGTCATGGTGCATGTCATGGGAGACGAAACCCGCAGCTTCTACCAACTCGAACAATTCTGGAAACCCGAAAACCGCATCGAATGGCAGCGGGCTTGGTAAAGCCCATACTTTCATCTTGCATTTTTCACCACAAACGCTATCATCATCCCATGCGCCTCACCCCCTGCCTTCTGAGCCTTGCCGCGCTGCCGCTCGCAGCAACCGAACTCGCCCCCGCCATCCCCTCCGGCGATATCAGCTACGACAGCATCAGCTACGATGCGAGCTACAACAGCGGCTACCAAGCCCCGGCTGTGCCCTACACCGCCCCCGTGACCCCATCCTCCTCCGACCGCGTGAGCTATGTCAACCTCAATGCCTACAGCTCCAACTACACGGTGCGCGGCATGGGCTTCACCGACATGTTCACGCACCACGGCTTTTCCTCGCTGAGCGGCTCGTGGACCCTGCCGAACCGCAATCTGTTCGGTCTCGGCATTCAGCAGCGCATCGGCGGCGAATACGGCTACATCTGGGACACGAAGGATCTCTTTGGTGACACCCCCCTCGTGCGCTTCGACTACGCCATCGGCAAGGAACTGTTCCCGAACCTGCTGGCCGAGGTCGGCTACAGCCTGCGCCACGGCGGCGCGGAGGGCTTCCTCGCCCATGCGAGCGGCGACTGCCCGCATCGCCTGGCACAGGATTTCAACCTGCGCCTGTCCTACAACGACCGCCAGCGCGGCTTCTTCGGCCACGCGCTCTGGGGCTGGGGCTTCCAAGGGCTCACAGGCAGCTACTTTGATGCCGAACTGGGCTACCGCCTCACCAACGTGCTCAACGGACCCGTCATCGGCTCGGACGTGGAGATTTCGGCGGGCATTGCCCCCTCGCTGGGCTACTGGGGCGCCGGTGTGGAGGGCATCGATGCCTATCGCATCCGCGTGGCTTTGCCGCTCTACACGCACGGCGGCAGCGTCGGTCGCGACGGGCGCTTCTACATCACCCCCTGGGGCAGCTGCTCCTGGTCGGGCTGCAATTCCCGCAAGATCGAGCGTGCCTACGATTCCGGCATCGTCGACCACTTCCTCTTCACCTTCGGCATCGATCTGGGCATCCGCTTCTGATCACCGCCGCACAACGCGCAACAAAGGGGGAAGCGCCGCAAACGGCGCTTCCCCCTTTGCATACCCCGGCAGCAAGCCCCCTGACGATTTTCCACGTAGCAATCGTCGTTCTGAGACGAACAAGGCATCCTATCGACATGTCGGAAGATGAGCTAAACGCTCCTCCGGAGTGATGCGCCCAACGAATTCTTACTCCCGAGAAAAAGACTCCGGACATTCCGTTGTGAATACATGACCGGATGTCCAGTATGGCCCCTTCACATAGCCCTCCCATCGGTCAGCGGATGAGCTGCCTCCGGCACGGCCACCCGAAAACCTGTTTTTTTGTTTCTGTAAACACCCAAATGAGACTCGCTCAGAGAGCTGAGGAATTCGAGCAAAAACCCCGCAGCTGCCGAAGCAGCTGCGGGGGCTGATGTTCCGAAGCGGAGCCGATGCCTCAGAAGCTGTAGGTGGCGCTCAGGTTCACGTTGTGGTCATCCGCGCCCTCGCGCAGCTCGCCCGTGTAGCCCGCGCGCGCTGCCCACTCGTCCGTGATTTGCCACAGCGCTCCCGCATTCAGCTGCAGCGCGTGGCGCCCGTGCGCCGCCGACTTCTCGCGCAGCACCTCGCCCGCAGAGCCGTGCGCCGTCACCTCGCCGTCCTCGCGCAGCGCATCGCCCACATAGGCCACGCTCGCATAGGGCGTCAGCTTCTGCACCGCCGTCAGCGCGTAGCTCTTGCGGCAGCCGATGCCCACGCTCAGCGACAGGTTTTGGTAGGCCGAGCCCTCGTAGCGCATGCTCGAGTGGTTGTGCTCCGTCGCGTCCTCCATGTCTGCCCAACGGTATTCCGCCCCCACAAAGGGGGTCAGCTCCGCGCCGCCCTGCAGCTTGATGAGGCGCGTCAGCGTGGCGCCCGCCGCCAGCGTATTCTCCTTCCAATCTGCCCGGGCCGTGCTGCCGTTGGACAGGCTGCGGCGCGTGCTGCTGTTGTCGTAGCGACCGTAGGCCACATAGCCGTCCAGCAGTAGCTCGTTATCGCTCTTGGCGCAGGCAAAGGCCTTGGCGGCGTAGAGCGCGGCCAGCAGTCCGTCCTGGTCAATCTCGCCCGCGTTGTAGAAGGCATCGCCCCGGTTGGGCTTGTGCTTACCGAAGCTCTGCCCGAGCCCCAGCCCCGCGACCAGCCCCTCCGCGAGTTCCGTGTCGGCGCCGATGGCGTAGCCGTGGGTGTTGTACTCAAAGCCGCTGCGGCCGCCCGCGTCGGCGTGGTTGAGGTAGGTGCCGAAGCCGCCCGCCCACACATTGGCGCGCTGGCGGCGCGCATCCTTGTAGTGCTCGCGCGCCATGCGCCCGAAGAACACCGTGGTGTCCGCCGCGCTCACCAGGGTGTTGGCCAGGCGCCCCGCATCGGCCACCATGATGTCGGCGTGGGAGATGACATAGAGGCAGCCGGTGCGGAAGAGGCTGTCGGTGTCCCAGAACAGCCCCTCCCGCAGGGTCGGCAGGCTGTTTCTGTCCACGACATTGTTGCCGCTGAACGTCAAATTCTCCACCCCGTCAATGAGCTTGACGCTGAAGCCCGCGCCGAGGGTGGCGGTAAAATCCTCCTTGCTCTTGGCCGCGCCGGAGGCATCTTCGTAGACGATGCTCACGGTGATGCCCGAGGCGCTGTTGCCACTCAGAGCCTTGAGCTGGGAGAAGGCGCCGGTCGTTGGGTTCGTCGTGTCGTTGGCTCCGGTCGGGTTCCAGGTCGGGGCATCGGTGATGAAGTAGAAAGACCATGAGCTGTTGGTGGCGCTCACGCCCTCGATGCTCATCTGCCCGGGGGAGTTGCCGATGGTCAGGCTGCCGCCGTTCATGCTCACCTTGTGCATCGAGCCCGTGCCGGAGACTCTGCTGTCGGTGAGCGTGATGCTCATGGCCGCAGCATCGCTGCTGCCCAGCTTACTGTCCTTCAGGGTGATGGTGGCGGCGCCCACCTGAATATCACCGCTGCCGTTCGTCAGCTTGGTGCCCGCCAGCGTGCTGTTCGTCAGCTTCAGCGTGGCGCCGTCGGCGATGGTCGTTTTTTGGCTGTCGAGCTTCAGAACATCGCTGCTCCCCAGTTGGTGGGTTGCACCGCCGACGGTGATGGTCGACAAATCCTTGGCATCGCCGCCGCCGATGTTGAGGATGGTGTTGGTGAGCGTCAGCGACTGTCCGGCGTCCACTTCGAGACGCTGGCCGACATTCATCGTCAGGTCTTTCATGGTCACCGAATCCTTGACCAGAGCAATGTCGATCATGCCTTTCTGCAGACCGTTTGTGCCAATCGCATTCCCCGCACTCTCGAAACCGAAACCGAATACGGACTCCTTGTTGGGGTCGCCGCTCAGGGTGGTTTCCCGGTTGAGCAGGAGGATGGTGCCGTTGACTTGCACGGGTGTATAGGTGCCGTCACTTTGCTCCATGCCCGCGAAGACGAGAGCGCAGGTGTACTCGCCCGCCGCGCTGACATTTTGGGAGAAGACGCTCATGACGCTTCCGCTCCCATCGGTCGAAGGAATGGTCACATAGCGATATTCACCGTCGGGGGTGTTTCCGATGTCAATATACCCCATCCCGGGGGCGTAGTTCACGCCGCCGATGTTTTTTTGATTCACCGCATCCACCCAGTATTTGAAGCCGCAGTTGGTCAGGGTATTGGTAGCGCTGTCAAAGTCGGTGGACCCCATGCCGAGCTTGCCGCCGTCGTAGGACAGCAGCCCATTATAATTATCCCAGTCAAAGGTGGCATTCTCAGCATGCTCAGCTTTGATGTCGTTGCAGTTAAGGGCTTTCTTCACCCCGCCGACCTCCAAAAAGTCATACCTCTTGCCGATGAGGCTTAACGGATCTTTCAGGTCAATGGTGACGCTCACCGTTTGGTCATCCGACAGAGTATTGAGCGAAAGCACCGCCGACCCGGTGCCGATGAAATCGCGTGTGCCACGGTTGATGCAAATCTCGGTTTCGCCATCACCATCCAGAGAGGAGGCATCCAACCCCTTGTATAGTTGCAGTGTACCGCTATTCGTCAATGTGCCTGCGAGCTCACTCTGTCCGTACAGTTGAATCGTTCCCGCGTTTGTCAGCGCTCCGGCCACCTTCAGGATACCGGATTCCGACACCGTCAGCTTGCCATTCTCCTTCACGGAAAGGGTTCCGAGAATCTCCATCGTACCGCTGTTGGTGATCTGCCCGGCTGTTTGGATGAGGCTCTGCACCGTCATTTGCCCCTTGTTGTCAACCACCGCCCCGTAGCCCACCTCCATATCACTGGCTGTCATCTGAGATAGAGCATCCACAGAAAGCGAGACACGTGAACCTATGTCGGAATAGAGGCCGAACCGTGACATCACATTCTCCAGAAGCAGCTTCCCGCCCTCGCACACCTCGATAACGGAAGTAGAATGCAAAAACCTACCAAACTCAGCTTTGTAGTCTCCGGACACATGTCTCATCACCGACCCCTCCCCCTGAATCGTGAGGTAGAATGAAGAGCTCACGCCAGTGTTCGCATCGAAACCCTTGAGATTAAACTCCATAGTGGCTCCGCCAAGCACCGCAATGCGGCTGGTCGAGTTTTCGCCCTTACCCAAATCGGCGGCTCCTTGGATCTGCACCATGGTGCCGGCGCCCTCAGCGGTCAGTGAAGCTTCCGACATCAAGAAATCTCCGCAGCTTACCGTGAAGGTGGATCCACCGCTGACCACGATATCCCCTCGGCCGAAGGTCTGCCCGCTCCCGTTCTCCGCCTGACTATAGGTGCCGACATAGCGGTTCTCGAGAATTTTCTCATCGCCGACTCCGGCCGTGGTCAGATCATTCATGGTGGACCAATAACCCCCATTGCTTTCCGCCCGTGACTCGACATACTCCAAGGAGTGATCACCGATGGAAAACCGCAAACCGGATCCCATATCAACGGTCGAACCATTGCGAATCTCCAAGCGCCCGTTGCCATCCAACCCGCCGACATAGTGCGCGGATTCGGTGCCGGACGTATAGTTTCCGCCATCAAAAATCATCAGGGCATCCCGGCCGGCAACGCCCAGCGCTGTGTAACGGCCGGTAGATCCCGAACCGGACGGTTTCAGCTTCAGATTGCTTGTCGTCTGTCCCCCGTCTCCGACGAGAACCGTTCCCTCGCGCACATATAAAGCGCCGTTTCGCGTCACGTCTCCTGTCACCGTGAGGGTTCCGCTGCCATCCTTTGCCAAGGTGTAAAATGAGCCGGGCGCCTCATCGGAGGAGAGAGTTTTTTGTTGATCGGCCTCAACCGAGATGATTGCGGAGGGAACAACAAGCTTATTTGCAGTGGCCGCATCGGCGTAAATACTCAACAATGACAGCAACAACAGTTTAGGTAAATGGAGTTTCATAGCCTTAATTGGGGTGAGAATGTCATCGCCTCATCGGAGCAGGAACTCCATCGGCTGACAACTCACGTATACAGCATTGTTCATGCTGTGTTGATGAGTTCATTGAAAATCAATCACTAAGTCAGCTTGAACAGCTCGACGCACGCAAGCTGCCGTCCCATGCCTGTTCACCGCAAAGCATTCAACGCTAACATTTTTACAAAATGATACACGATTCCACCTTGACACAGCATGAACAAGGCTGTAGCTGCGCCTGTGAACGAGCTCATCCAACGGTGGACGCTCACCCCGAGAGCGGGCGAGCTGATAGGGCGCCTGATCAACGGATAACGAGGCGCTCTCGCAAGGCTGAGGCAAGAGGGAGCCGCCGTTAATAGCGGTAGCGATCCTCGGGGAAGTTGCGGTAGACGATGGGCAAGGGGCTCATGTCGTCGAGCAGGCCGCGGTCGTAGCGGCGCGAGGGGGGCGGCAGATTGCCCAGGGTTTTGCCCTTGCCGGCATCGAAGAAGAATTGCAGGTAGTAGTTGCCCGTGTAGCCGAAGGACTTGGTCTCGCGAATCATGCGGAGAATGTCGGCCTCGTCCAGCAGGCCGGGGTGGACGGTGGTGCGCACTTCGTGCGGCAGGGCGTAGTGCTGCAGCACCTTGAGGGTGGCGCGGAAGCGGTCGAAGAGGAGAGCGCCGCCGGGCAGGTGCCAGCTGCGGTTGCCGGGCATTTTGTTGTCCAGCGCCACGTAGTCGATGAGCTGCTCCTCGGCCAGGGCGCGGACGACCTGCGGGTTGGAGCCGTTGGTGTCGATCTTGATGAGCAGCCCTGTTTCGCGCTTGATGGCGCGGCAGAGTTCCGCGATGTCGGGGTTGAGGGTGCACTCGCCCCCGCTGAGCACCACGGCATCCAGAAAGCCCGCCCGCTCGCGCAGGAAGGACATTTCGTCCTGCCCCCCGCCGTGCCCCAGCACGAGCTCGGGGTTGTAGCAGTAGGGGCAGCGCAGGTTGCAGCCCGTGTACCACAGGATGCAGGCGGCCTTCTTCGGGTAGTCGAGGAAGGTCAGCGGGGTGATGTCAATGGGGTGCACCATAGCGGGAAAATTCGGCGTTTGCTGCCGCGGCGGGCAGCAAACGCCGCGAGATGACGCGCAAGGCGGCCCCTCTTACTTGAGGATGGCATCGCAGCCGCAGCCGCAGGGCTCTTCGAAGTGCTCGCGCTCTTCAAACTCGCCCTGTTTGCCGGCGTTGAAGGTTTCCACCGGGCGGTGGTAGCCCATCACGCGGGTGTAGACGGTGCACTTGGTGCGCTCGGCTGCGTGCTCCTGCAGCAGCTCTTCATCGGTCTTGACGACTCCTTGGATTTCGGGATTCATGGTGTGGATATGTGGGTTGAATGTAAGATGGTGGCAATTGACGCTACCGGCTCTCTGTCAGAAGAGCGGCAGCTGGGGCTGCTCCTCGCGGCGGGCTTTTTCCAACAGTTCGGCGTCGCAGAGCGGGCAGTAGTCGTGCCGCCCCTTGAGGTAGCCGTGCTTCTCGCAGACGGAGAAGAGCGGCGTGACGGTGATGTAGGGCATCTTGAAGTTGGTCAGCACCTTGCGCACGATGTCGCGGCAGGCTTCGGGCGAGGAGATGGCCTCGCTCATGTACATGTGGAAGACGGTGCCGCCCGTGTAGCAGCACTGCAGCTTGTCCTGCATCTTGAGCGCCTTGAAGAGGTCGTGGGTGTAGCCGGCGGGCAGCTGCGAGCTGTTGGTGTAGTAGCGGTGCCCCGGCGAGCCGGACTGGATGATGTCGGGGTAGCGCTTGAGGTCCTCGCGGGCGAAGCGGTGCGTGGTGCCCTCGGCCGGCGTGGCCTCCAGGTTGTAGAGGTTGCCGGTCTCCTCCTGGTAGCCGCGGATGCGCTCGCGCATGTAGTGCAGCACATCCTCGGCAAAGGCGATGCCCTCGGGCGTGGCGGTGTTCATGGTGTCGCCGGAGAAGTTGCGCAGCATCTCGTTGATGCCGTTGAGGCCGATGGTGGAGAAGTGGTTGCGCAGGTGCGGCAGGTAGCGCTTGGTGTAGGGGTAGAGACCGCGCTCGTAGAGCTTGTTGATGAACACGCGCTTTTTCTCCAGCGTGCTCTTGGCCAGATCCATCAGTTCGCCCAATTTGCTGTAGAGCAGGTTGCGGTTGCCCTTGTAGAGGTAGCCCAGGCGCGCCATGTTGATGGTGACCACGCCGATGGAGCCCGTCATCTCCGCCGAGCCGAAGAGGCCGCCGCCGCGCTTGAGCAGCTCGCGCAGGTCGAGCTGCAGGCGGCAGCACATGGAGCGCACGGCGTCGGGCTTGTAGGCGGCTTCGTCGATGATTTTGTTGCCGTTCTCGTCGTAGGTATACTGCGAGCCGATGAAGTTCTGGAAGTACGAGGAGCCGATCTTGGCGGCGTTCTCGAAGAGCAGCGGCACGTTCTCCCCCTCCCAATCGAAGTCCTCGGTGATGTTGACGGTGGGGATGGGGAAGGTGAAGGGCTGCCCGGTGCTGTCGCCCTCGGTCAGCACCTCGTAGAAGGCGCGCTGAATCACCTTCATCTCGGGCTGGAAGTGCTTGTAGGTCAGCTCCGTCAGCTCCTCCACCCCGCGCTCCTTGGCCAGCGCCAGCAAATGCTCGTCATGCAGCCCCTCGAAGATGTGCGCCCCGCCGCTGTAGGGGGTCTGCTCGCGCAGGTCGCGCGGCACGGTCCAGTCGATGGTGACGTTGGTGAAGGGGCTCTGTCCCCAGCGGCTCGGCACGTTGAGGTTGTACACGAAGCTGCGCAGGGCTTTCTTGACATCGTCAAAGGAGAGCTGATCCTTGAAGAGGTAGGGGGAGAGGTAGGTGTCGAAGGAGGAGAAGGCCTGCGCGCCGGCCCACTCGCTCTGCAGAATGCCCAGGAAGTTGGCCATCTGCCCCAGCGCCTCGCGGAAGTGCTTGGGCGGGCGGCTGTTGACGCGGCTGCGCACGCCGTTGAAGCCCTCGTTGAGCAGGTTGCGCAGGCTCCAGCCCGCGCAGTAGCCGGTCAGGCAGTCGAGATCGTGGATGTGGTAGTCGCCGTTGCGGTGGGCAGCGCCCTCCTCGGGCGAGTAGACTTGGTCGAGCCAGTAGTTGGCAATCACCTTGCCCGCCGTGTTGTTGACCAGCCCGGCGTTGGAGTAGGTGGTGTTGGAGTTGGCCTTGATGCGCCAGTCGGTGTTGCCGATGTATTCCTCGATGGTTTGCTTGCAGTCCACCCAGGTGTTGCCCTGGTACATGCCGGCAATCTGCTCGCGCTGCAATTTGTGCAGGAAGCGGTACTTGATGAAGCTGCGCGCCGTCTCAAACGAACCCGCCTTCATGAGCTCCTTTTCGATGATGTCCTGCACCTTTTCGACGGGCAGGTACTCCTCCTTCGCCAGCGCATCGAGCACGTTGGCGTAGACGAGGGGGTTGTAGTCCTCATGGGTGGAGTGGTAAGCCTTCTCGATGGCCTGCTGCACTTTGTAGGCCTCGAAGCGCTCACGTTTTCCGTTGCGTTTGATGATTTCCGGCATGGCGATGTAGTAAGGTTGATGGAAACGGGTTTGGGAACACGGCGCGCGCCGGACACGGGCATTGCCGCAAGGGGCAACACGAGGCAGGCACACGGGGGTCTCCGACTGCTCCGAAACGAGCAGGAACGTGCTCAATGTAGCATGCGGCACTCGGCGCGGCAAGGAAAAAAAACGGAAAGTGAAATTTTCTTTCCACTATATTTTGTTGCCATTTTTGAACAATGCCACAATATGTAGCGCAACCCGCCTCTTTTTCTCCCCCAAGCAACAAGAGGTCAGACCCAAGCTGCCCGCGCCGGGGCAGCAGGGCTGTTCAATAGCGCTGCACCGCCGATTCCGGCAGGACAGCCGTCGGCTCGGGCACCCGCGCGCAGAACTCGGCGCAGTGCTGCAGGTACTCCCGCCATGCCATGAAGGGCATGGGGCGCTCGGAATGCAGGTGCAGGCGGAAGCGCGCCACGCGCTCGGACGATTCCGCCAGCAGCTCCGGCGGAACGCCGTCCTCCACCGCTGCCGCCACCGCCTCCAAATGGTCGCAGGCATGGTGGCACAGGAGGGGCAGATCGCAGCCCGCGCGCAGCGCCAGCGGCACCGACTGTTCGGGCGTGTAGCGCCCCGCAATGGCGCCCATGCAGAGGTCATCCGTGAACACCACCCCCTCGTAGCCCAGGCGCAGGCGCAGGAAATCGCGAATCATCGCCGGGGAGAGCGAGGAGGGCAGCTCGGCATCCATCTCGGGGATGAGCAGGTGCGCCACCATGAGCGAGGGCAGCTCGGGCATCAGCGCGAGGAAAGGCAGCGCAGCCTCTGCCAAAAAAGAGTCGGCATCGCCGTGCAGCACGGGCAAATCGAGGTGCGGGTCGCACTGCGCGGCGCCCATGCCGGGGAAATGCTTGCCGCAGGTGGCGATGCAGCGGCGGCTGACGGTGCGGTTCCACTCCCCTGCCCGCTCCAGCACAGACGGCGCATCGCTGCCCCAGCAGCGACCGGGGAGCGCGTTGGCGTGCGGGCTCGCGATGTCGAGCACGGGGGCCAGCACCGTGTTGATGCCCAGCGAGTGCAGCCCCGCCGCGTTGTAGAGCGCCGCCTGGCGGATCAGGTGCACATCTCCCGCCGCCGCCAGCGCGGCCGCCGAGGGCAGATGCAGCCCCAGCGCAGCGGTGCGCACCACGCGCCCGCCCTCCTGATCGACGGCAATCACGGGTGCATCCGGTCCCTCGGTCAGGCGGCGCAGCGCATCCGTCAACTCGCGAACCTGCTCCTCATCCGCCACATTGCGCGAGAAGAGGATGTACCCGGCGGGCTGCAGGCGCGCGAAGAGGGCGCGCTCGCGCTCGGTGAGCGCGAGCCCCTCAATCCCGGCAATCAGCGGCAACATGGCTTACTTGTCCCCGAAAATGCTGCCGCGCGTGAAGAGCGGGAACACGGGCACGCCGCGACCCTCGATGGCCTCGCGGCCTCCCTCCTCGCGGTCGACCAGCACCAGCGCCGCCACCACCTTGCCGCCCTCCGCCTCGATGGCGTCAATCGCCTTGAGGGTGGAGCCGCCCGTGGTGATCACATCATCGACCACGATGATGTGCTGCCCGGCCTCGAAATTGCCCTCGATGCGCTTGCCGCGCCCGTGGTCCTTGGCCTCCTTGCGCACGGTGAACACCTTGAGCGGCTGCGCGGCGCTCGCGCTGTACATGCCGATGGCCAGCGCGATGGGATCCGCGCCCATGGTCATGCCGCCGATGGCGCAGGCCTCGGGGAAGCGGGGCAGGATTTCCTCCTGCACGAGCTTCCAGCCCAGCTCGCCAATGAGGTTGGCGCCCTTGGCATCGAGCGTGGTGACGCGGCAATCGCAGTACAAATCGCTCTCCTTGCCCGAAGCAAGGATGAAGTGACCGGTCTTGATGGACTTGGCGAGGAGAATCTCCAGCAATTCTTTCTTGGCGCTACTCATAACGCCGGTTATTCTACCCCCCTGCCCGGCGGAAATCAACGCAAAAGCCGCGCCATGTCGGGCGGCAGGGGCGATTCCACGCAGAGCATGCGTCCGCCCCGCGGGAAGCAGAGCCGCGCGGCGTGCAGCGCGTGGCGGGGCAGCAGCAGGCGCTCCGCCAGCTCCGGCGTCCACCCGCCCGCGATGAAATCGAGGTAATCCTGCTCACGCCCGCCGTAAATCTTGTCGCCCACGAGGGGGAAGCCCAGATGCGCCGCATGCACGCGGATTTGGTGCATGCGCCCCGTCTCCGGCAGGCAGCGCAGCAGCGCCCAACCGCGCTGCGGCAGGCGGCGCAGGCATTCAAAACGCGTGCGGCAGGCTTTGCCGTCGGGGCGGCAGCACTGCCGCACATGCACGCGGGTGGGCGCCACCCCCTCCATGCGCCCGATGGGCTCGGCGCAAAGGGCACTCTCCCACGGCGGGCAGCCGCGCACCAGAGCGAGATACTCCTTGTGCAGGCGGTGCTCCATCATCGCCCGACCCAGCTCGCGCGCCGCCGCCGCCGTCTTGGCCACCAGCACGATGCCGCTCGTCTCGCGATCCAAGCGATTGATGAGCGAGAGCTGCCCGCCCGTGGCCAATTCGTAGGCCAACAGCTCACGCAGTCCGTGCCACAGCGTCGGCTCGGGCTTCGGCCCGGTGGGGTGCATCAGCAGCGGGGCTGCCTTATCCACCGCCAGAACCTCCTCATCCTCGTAGAGAATGCGGAAATCCGCCTCCACGGCAATCGGCTCGTCCCCACCCATGCTTCAGCCCTTGCTCGCGATAAACAGCGCCGGATCGATGGCACACCATGCCCCCGGAGCCAAGCCCAGATTCTCCAAGTGCAGCGGACCGATGGCGCGTCTCTCCAGCGCCGCCACGGGAGCGCCCACCGCCGCGAGCATGCGGCGCACCTGGTGGTAGCGCCCCTCGTGCAGGGTCAGCACGCCCTCGCAGGCTCCCGTCAGGCGCAGCTCCGCCGGCAGGCAGGGCGTGCGCTCGCCCTCGAGCATCAGCGTCCCCGCCGCGAACAGCGCCGCCGCCGCAGGGGGCACCGGAGCCGCCGTGCGGAAAGCATATTCCTTGGGTACATGGCGGCGCGGGCTGCACATAGCGTGCTCGAACGCGCCGTCATCCGTCAGCAGCAGCAGACCGCTCGTCTCCTTGTCCAGCCGCCCGACTGTGTTCACCCCCGGCTTGCGCGCCAGCCACTGCGGCGGCAGGTAATCGTACACGAGCTTCCCCGCCTCGCGGTGGCTGCAAGTGCAGCCAAGCGGCTTGTTGAAGGCCACATACAGACCGTTGACGAAGGGGACGGGCTCACCGTCCACCAAGACCTCCGCCGGCTCCACCGGGGCATTGGCGCGCCGCACGGGCTCGCCGCGGAACAAGACACGCCCCTGCGCCAGCCAGGCGGCGCATTCTCGGCGCGAACAGTAGCCATAGCGGCTCAGGAGGGCATCTGCACGCATTGCAGGCGAATTCTGCCATATTTTTTTCAAAAAACAAGGTTGAAATCGCCGGGGGAATGTGCTAGAAAACAGAAAGCGCCGCCACACCGTGTCGGCACACTTTTCTGTCCGGTTTTTCTTTTCCTCACTTGCTATGATTACCATCATCACCGAACGCGAGCTTCCCGCCGACCTCCGCGGTCTGTGGGTCAAGGCTCAGCAGGCTGTCCAAACCCGCAACTACAAGTACGCCGTCAGTATTCTGCGCACGGTCATCAAACGCGCCCCGGGCTTTCTGGAGGGGCGCAAGGTGCTGCGAGCCTGCGAAGTCAAATCGGCACCCGATGCCGGCAAGCGCACCTCGCTCTTCGGCGGCATGCGCCTGACCACCTCGCGCAAGAATCCCGAGGAGACGCTGGCCGCCGTGGAGGATGAGCTGGAGAAGGATCCCTACTCCGTCAGCGCCAACGAAACGCTCTTTGCCGCCGCTAACGACTTGGGCCTGCACGACATGGCCGCCTTTGCGCTGGAGACCATTTGCCAGGGACAACCCAACCCGAAGAAGCACCTGCACATGCTGGCCAACCACTACATCAAGCATGAGCAGTTTTCCCAGGCTGCTGATGCCTACCGCCGCGTGCTGGCCATCGACCGCACCGACCCCATCGCCATGCGCGGCGAGAAGGACTGCTCCGCCCGCGCGTCCATGAAGCAGGGCAACTGGGAGGGCAAGGGCGACTTCCGCACCAAGATGAAGAACGCCGGCGCCACCGCCGCGCTGGAAAGCGCGGACAAGGTGGGTCTGACGGGTGCGGAGCTCGAGGCACGCCTCGCCCAGCTCTCCGAGCAGTACGCCGCCGACAACACCAACCTGCAAGTCGTGCGCGACATCGCCTCCTGCTACGAGCAGATGGAGGACTACGCCAATGCCTACTCCTTCTACGCCTACGCCTTCCAGCTGGGCGGCAGCGCCGATGTCTCCATCAACGACAAGGCCATGGAGATGCACGAGAAGGCCATGGAGGCCGAGCTGGCTTACTACGAGCAGGTGTTGGCCGCCGACCCGAACAACGAGGAGGCCAAGACCGCCCTCGCCAACCGCAAGAAGGAGATTGCCGAGGCGGTGGTGGCTGATGCCAAGGCTCGCGTGGAGGCCAACCCCACCGATGCCCAGCTGCAGTTCAAGTACGGTCAGGCGCTCTTCGATGCCGAGCACTTCTCCGAGGCCATCCCCGCCCTGCAGCGCGCCCGCACCAACCCCAACCTGCGCATCAAGGCCATGCTCATGCTCGGCAAGTGCTACCACGCCAAGAAGATGCTCGACATGGCCATCCGCCAGCTCGAGGAGGCCAACAACGAGCTGCAGGTCATGGACGAGACCAAGAAGGAGCTCCACTACATGATCGGCCTGCTCTGCGACGAAGCGGGCAACAAGGAAAAAGCTCTCGAAAACTTCAAGGTCATCTACGAGGTGGACTACGGCTACAAGGATGTCGCCACCCGCGTCGAATCCGCCTACAGCTAAGGGCTTGCACAGCTTCCCCCCTACCGCCGGATGCTCCTCCACGGGAGCGTCCGGTTTTTCATGAACACACCAAAGAGCTGCCGTGCAGCACGGCGAGCGGGTGAGCACCCGCTTACTCAGCAAGATCCTTGCGGCGGAAACACCATCCGACGCAGTTGACGGTAACACGCACGCAGAGCTTGGTACAACACATAGCGCGCAGGGGTTCTGAACAAGCGCGGCGCCGCGGAAAACGCCTTGTCTGCCTCGTTCCGGGCAACGTCGAAAAACGAGCAAAAGCCGATCAAAGGTCTAGCCTCTTGCAAACCACGGCTCAGCGAAACACATGCAACCCTCAGCATCTTGAAAACACCGGCTCTACCCGCACCGCTCAAGCTGCGAGCCCAGTCGCGCCAAAAGAAAAAGACCAGTCCCCGTGCGCAGCCAATCCGCTCTTCCCGGCTCCACGACAGGGGAAGTTGAGCACACAGAGCGACTTTGCAACAGGGGAAATCAATATAAGTTGCTGACGACACAACACCTGACTCAAAACTCCGCATGACCGATGACCCTCGAATGTAATAATAAGCAACAAGATCATCGATTGCACAGAATCGCCGGGATCTGATGATGAGCCTGAGATTAAACTCATGATCCTCTCCATAACGATATTTCTCATGAAAACGGAGAGGAGGGTTCTCCAACAAGGAACGCCGCATCAAAATCCCGCGTGGCCCTCCGGGAGCCACGCGCACGAGAAATGTCCGATCCGTAAACAGGCCTAGATCCGCTTCGCTCCCCCCGTTCAAGGCAGGAGCATGCCACATAACCTCATCATCCCTCATCCACAGCACACGACCATAAATAAGGTCGATAAACGCATCGTGCCGACAAGGCCGATACAATGCCTCCAAAGCTCGGGGCGGCAGGGCATCGTCGGGATCCATCATCGTCACATAGCGCCCCCGAGCTGCATCCAACGCCACGTTGCGCGCACGCGAGACCCCGCCGTTTGCCTGATGAATCACGCGGAAGCGGGAATCGGCTCGCGCGTATTCATCAAGAATAGATCCCGAAGCATCCGGCGAACCATCGTCCACACAGACGGCCTCCCAGTCCGTCAGCGTTTGCTGCAACAACGAGTCCAGCGCAGCCCGAAGATAGGGCTCCACCTTGTACACCGGTACAATAACACTGATGAGCGGCTCGGTCATCTCAAAGCGCCCGGAGAAACTCCGGCATGGCGGCAACCATGAGCGGCGCTCTCAAAGCTTCTTCCACGGCAGCGCCGCCAGCAGCTTGTCAAAGCCGAGACCCGTGCCGGAGGGAATGCGGAACTCCGGCGTCACATCCATCCCCAGCTCCTCGGAAAAGGCGTTGGGCTTGAAGATATGCTGCGTCACCAGCCCGCAGAGGGGCACCTCGCTCTCGGGCTTGTCGGTGTAGTACAAAGCGGCGTTGTAAGCCGCCCAGCACTGACCCAGCGGATGATCCATGTAGCTGGTGAAGATGGGCTTGCCCGTGTTGCTGTGGTGATGCGCGGGTTTCACGATGCGCATCATGGGCTTGCTGGTGCGCGTGGGGATGCTGCTGCCCTCGGCCACGGGCATGTCATAGCCCAGCGGCATGCCGGCGTCCTGCAACTTCTGCCACACGTTCACATCGTAGGCGCAGGGGTCTTCGATGAAATCAATGCGCTCCTTCATGGCATCCGAAAGCGTATCCCAGAACTTCAGCGCCGCCTCGGGCGAGAGGGTGCAGTTAAAATCCACGCGCCACTTCCAGTCCGGCACCATGGCGGCCAAATTGACCAAGCGCTCCACCGTGGAGGCAATCTTGGGAATCACCTTGATTTTGCCCACGCGGAAGCCTTTTTGGTGCAGGCAGTACACCTGCGAGGGCGTGGCACTGACGGTGAGGGTAGCATGGCTGCGGGGCACGCGCAGCCCCTCGAACAGGCTGACCCCCTTGGCGCGAGCCTCGCCGTCGAGCTCCATGCACTTGAGCGCGCGCTCACCCAAGCGCAGGGGCGTCCCCTCGCGCAGGGCATCCAGCTCGTACTCCAGCGGAGCATCGCCCAGCTCCGGCCATGCCTGCAAACAGGCATACCCGCCATTGTCACCACGCAGCAAAACGCCCTCGCGGGGTTGGGCGGCAGCGCGGGCGCTCAGAGCGCCGACAGGGTACAAAGTGTACGGGGTATAGTGCATATGGCGTCATTAAAGCACATCGCACCCATTTGTCACGCTCATTTTGTGTCCTGCGCGGGCTTTTTCCGTCAGGCGCTGCGGGCGGCATCGGCAAGGGCCTGCAGCGGGGCGCGGTCGTAGGACTCGGCCCATTTTTTGAGCTCCTTGCCGGTGTAGGAGGACAGGCCGTCGGCCGTCAGCTGGCGAGCGAGCTGCGGCGCCGGCAGCAGCATGCAGAGGAAGTCCGCATCGCTGCTGTTGCCGGTGCGCACGCGCCCCGCGCGCGTCAGGATAATGCCTTCGTCGGGGCACATGGAGTTGAGCCTGATGATGGCGGCGGCCAGCACGGCCTGGCCGATGAGGAAGGGTGTTTCGTCGTCTGCCATGACAGGAGAGGGAAAAAGAATCAGCGCAGCATGTCCAGCGCGCGGCGCGTGGCGCTCAGGGCGCGCTCCACGTCGTCCTCGTTGTTGTAGAGCGCCAGGGAGTAGCGCGTGGTGCCCGTGATGCCCAGGCTCGCCATCAACGGCTGGCAGCAGTGGTGCCCCGTGCGCACGGCAATGCCCATGTGGTCCAGCAGGGTGCCCAAGTCGTAGTGGTGCACGCCCGGCACCACGATGGAAATCAGCGCCCCCCTGCCCTCGCGCGCGCCGAGAATCTGCACGCCGTCCATGGCCGCCAAGCCGTCGTAGAGGCGCCGGGTGAGCGCCTGCTCGCGAGCGGCAATGCGCTCAAGCCCCACGCGCTGCACATAGCGCAAGGCCTCCGCCAGCACGATATTGCCGCCGATGTTGGGGGTGCCGGCTTCGTATTTGAAGGGCAGTTTGTTGTAGGTGGTTCCGGCAAAGCTGACTTCGGCAATCATCTCGCCGCCGCCCTGCCAAGGCGGCAGCTGCTCCAGCAACTCCTCGCGCCCCCACAAGACGCCCGTTCCCGTAGGCGCATAAATCTTGTGCCCCGAGAACACGTAGAAATCGCAGCCGAGCGCCTGCACATCCACCGCCTGGTGGGCGGTGCTCTGTGCCCCGTCCAGCAACACCAGGGTGTCGCGGCGGTTGCGCTTGGCGGCGGCCACCATCTGCTGCACCGGGTGCGCCGCGCCCAGCGCGTTGGAAACGCAGGGGATGGCCACCAGTCGCGTGCGCGGGTTGAGCATCTGCTCATAGGCTGCCGTGTCGACCCGCAGCTCGGGCGTCAAGGGAATGGGGCGCAGCACGGCGCCCGTGCGCTCGCAAAGCATCTGCCAAGGCACGATGTTGGAGTGGTGCGCGTCGGTCGTTGTCAGGATCTCGTCCCCGGGCTTGAAGCATGCGGTGAGCACCTGCGCCGCCAGATTGATGCCCGCCGTGGTGCCGGAGGTGAAGATGATCTCGCGGGGCGAGGCGGCGTGCAGGAACTCGGCCACCGTCAGGCGCGCCGCCTCGTGCTGCTCCGTTGCCAGACGGCTCAGGTAGTGCGCGCCGCGGTGGATGTTGGCGTTAACGCTGCGGTAGTAGCGCTCCAGCGCCTCCAGCACGCAGAGGGGTTTCTGCGTCGTGGCGGCGTTGTCCAGGTAGACGAGGGGAGCCTTGCCGACGGTGCAGCTCAACAGGGGGAACTGAGCCCGCTCGTCCGTCACGCGTTGCCTCCTTTCAGGTGGTCGGCCATGCGGCAAGCGGCCTCCGGCACATAGTCGCGCCACTGCTCATCGCCCTCCTGAATCATGCGAATGATGTCGCGCGGGGTGCAGAGGAGCAGCTTTTGGTTGAAATAGGGCACCTCGATGATGTCGCCGATCTCGCGCAGGTGGCGGTAGAGGTAGTGGTATTTCTCCGGGGCTCGGTAAGTGCCGGCGGTGACGAATTCGCCCGTCTTGCGGTTAATCCAGGGCGTGACGTAGAAGCGCGTCTCGTTGAGGAAGATGTGCCCCATGCTGGCCAGAATGCCGCCGGGCAGGTCGTCGGCCCACTTATCCTTGAAGAGCTCGTTGAGCAGGCCGATGGAGAGCGCGATGGCGATGGGCGCCTTTGTGAACTGGTTGAGCAGCTGCGAGATGCGGTGGAAGTGGGTGATGTTGGTGACCATGACGATTTTGCCGAGGGCCGCCAGAGCATCGGCGCGGTCGATGAAGTCGAGCAGATCCACCTCCGAGCCGCGCAGGAGGTTGGTGAGCGAGATTTCGCAGATGTCCACCGCGCGCTCGCGCTGCTCGGGGCTGAGGGTGGGCAGGAACTTGGCGCGCACGGCCTCCATCATCTCCGAATGGATGTTGCACAGCGGCATGAAGCTGCCGCGCATGAGCACGATGGGGCGCTTGTAGAGCAAGTCAGCCGGCTGCGCCACGGTGCCGTCGGGGCAGAAGAGGGTCGCCTCGGAAAGCCCGCTGCGCACGAGCTGCAGGGCGAGGATGCGGTTGTCGAACATGCCGAAGCCGTTGCCCGAGAAGCGCATGAAGTCGATTTCAAAGAAGTGGCGGTCGATGTTCTCGCCCACGCTCTCCACAAACTCCTCCATGCGCTCGCGCTTGTAGAAGAGCGCATAGAGCAGGTTGACGCCGAGGATGCCCAGCACGCGCATCTGCAGGTCGTGGTCGGGCACCAGCAGGCGCACGTGCATCACCAAATCACTGGGCTCGGCACCGGGGCGCAGCTGAAAGCGCACGCCCAGCCACGCGAACCAGGGGCCGTTGTCGCGGTAGCCCTTGCACTTGACGGTGTTGCAGAAGGTGAAGAAGCAGGTACTCTCCCCGCGCTTGGCACCCAAACGCTCGATGAGGTGGCTGTATTCGTAATCGAGCATCTGCTTCAGGCGCTCCTCGGAGACGTAGCGCTTGGCCGAGCCGTAGAGCGTGTCGCTCACGGTCATGTCGTAGGCCGAGATGGTCTTGGCCACGGTGCCCGCTGCAGCACCCGCGCGAAAGAACCAATTGGCGGTTTCCTGCCCGGCACCGATTTCGGCAAAGGAGCCGTAGAACGTGTTGTCGAGGTTGATGTGCAGGGCCTTCTCCTGCGTGGCCGCCAGGGCTTGTTCGATGGTGGACATGGGAAAATCAGAGTTGAAGGGGGACAAGGGGCAAATGGCGCAGGGGGCGGGGCGGTGTCAGCTGCAGCGAGCTGTCGGTCGGGGTTTCGCCCGCCTCCGCGGGGGTGTCGTCGGCGCTCTCGCTCACCTCTTCGGCCGTGCTGCCGGCATCCCCCAAGTCCGCAGCATCCTTGTACTTGGGCGAGAGGGTGGTGTCGCACTCGTAGGGATCCTTGCCGAGCAGCGCCGAGGATTTGGGCAGCACGGGCAGCACGGGCAGCACACGCGTGTTGCTCAGGCGGCCGCCGTGAATGTCGAGAAAGTCCACGAGCGAGGGGCTCCCGTCGCCGTGCACCGAGCAGAGGCCCAACGACACATCGCCCTTGTTGAAATACTCGCGGTAGGTGGGGCGCACATAGCCTGCCTTGCCGTTGCGCATCACCGATTCAAAGCAGAAGTTCGTCGCAAGCTGACCGCCGGTGGTGCAGATTTCCACCTCCTCCACGCCCTCGGGCAGCGGCAGGGGCTCATCCGCGTAGCGCTTGCCCGCCGCCTGCAACACCGCCCCCATGATGGGCGCACAGGTGTCGCCGCCGAATGCCTCGGGATAAATGGGCTGGTGGTCGTTGAGGAAGCCCAGCCAGATGCCGCAGGTGAAGGAGGAGTTGTAGACAAAGAGCGCGTTGTCGGCAAAATCGTAGTTGGTGCCGGTTTTGGCCGCGCCGTTGAAGCCGTCGGGCAGATAGGGGCGCAGACGCTGCACGGAGCCCTTGTCGAGCGATTCGCGCATGATACTGTGCAGGCGGTAGGCTGTGCAGGGGGTGGTGCTCGCCACCATGTTGTGCGTGACGGCCAGGGGATTTTCCCACAGGATCTTGCCGTTGCTGTCCGTCACCTTGGTGACGATGTAGGGGGCGATGGGGCGGCGCCCCGCGTTGGGGAACACCGTGTAGGCCATGGTCACCTCGCGCAGCGAGGCGGGCTCCGTGCCCAGATAGACGCGGGGATAATACTGCGGCTTGGCCTCGGTGCTGGAGGCGTTGCGCGGCGGCGGGGTGATACCCACGTTGGTCAGGGTGTCGACAAAGGCCTTGGCTCCCTTGGTCGGATGCGAGCCCAGAGCGATGCCGAGCCGCGCCGACGCGGCGATTTTGCTCCACTCCAGCGCCTGGCGCGCCGTCACCGAATCGAGGTAGCGCCCCTTGTTGACCTCCATGCCCCATTCGCCCAAAATTCCCTCCGAACCGCCGATGCCCGCCAGCCGGTTGTCCATGGCGTCGTCGACCAGGCGCGAGCAAGGCGAATAGCCGTTGTCAAAGGCACTCATGTAGAGGAAAGGCAGCATGGCCGTGCCCAGGGGGCGGCGTCCCGCATCGATGATATCGAAATTATCGCGCTCGAAGTTGCGCCCGCCCACGTAGACCAGCACCCCGCCCGTCTTGTTGTCAACGGCGTACACCGCTCCGTCGATGTAGCGGTGCTGGGCGCAGCGCGGGTCGTCCTTGTCCTCAAAGCGCACGTGGGCGTAGCCCTCGTGCTGTTCCAACTCGCTCAGGCGCTTGGAGAGAGCACTCTCCGCCGCCTCCTGCATCTGCTTGTCGATGGTTGTGTAGACCTTGATGCCGCGGCTCTTGACGATTTCCTCGCCGCGCTCGGGGTTGCGGAAGATGTCCACCGCCTGCTGCTGCACAATCGAGTGGAGGAAAGAGGTGTTGCGGCGCAGCGGCTTGGGGTTGAGCCCCAATGGCTGCTCCTTCACGCGCGCCGCCTCACCCGCCGTCAGATAACCCGCGCGCTCCATGCGATCGATGACATCGTTGCGCCAGGTTTGATTGAGCTTGGGGTTGCGGATGGGGTTGTAGTTCTCGGGATTCTTGATGAGAGCGGCGATGCTGGCCGCCTCGCGCACGGTCAGGTCGGCGGGTTCCTTGCCGAAGTAGCCCAGCGAGGCCGAGCGGATGCCGTAGAAGCCGCGGCCGAAGTAGACGCGGTTGAGGTAGAACTCCATGATTTGGCTCTTGTCGTACTTGTCCTCAATACGCATAGCCAAGAAAATCTCCACAATTTTACGCTCGTAGCGGCTGCCGCCGCGCGCCTGCGTGCGGCGCTCCAGGTCGTAGGCATTGCGCGCCAGCTGCTGCGTGATGGTCGAGGCGCCCTGATTGGCTCTGCCGTGGGCGGCGGCGGCTTCCTTGGCCGCGCGCAGGATGCCCATGGGGTCAAAGCCGTGGTGCGTCCAGAAAGTCTTGTCCTCCTGCGCCACGAGCGCATCGATCATGCTGCGCGAGATGCGGTCGATGGTCACATAGCTGCGGTTCTCATCGTAGATGCGCCCGATTTCCTGCTGATTGCGGTCGTAAATGATGCAGGGGTGGTCGAGGTTATTGATGTCCTCCAGGTTGAACTCCTCAGCCCACTTGGAATACTTGGCGGTAATCACTGTGAACAGCAGGTAGCCCAGCGCGGCCATCACCACGGCCGCCAACAGCCCCAGCAGGAAGAGCCGCCGAAAAAAGCGCCGCACGGGATGGGCATCGCGGCGGTAGGTGTTCTCCTTGGCGCGATGGCGGTGCTCATCAGCCGCGCGGCGGCTCCGAAATTCTTCCAGCGGGTCCATGCTTACGGCACGATTCTAGCAAAGCGCCCGCCGTATGGCAAGCGACAATGGGGGCATGCGAGAGATTTCGCGCGCGCCCTGCCCGCGCTGCGGGGGCTTCTGCCGTCCGAGCGGGCGGACGCGTGTCATGGGGGCACATCAGCCTTGCATTTCCGCCGCAGGCGCGTTATAGTCGCGCGCGATATGTCCGACCGCAAGAATCCGTATCCGTTCGATGTTTTTGAGCCGAAGTGGCAGGCCGTCTGGGATGCCGAAAAGACCTTTCGCGTGGCCAACCCGGGCGAAGCGGGCTTTGATGCCTCCAAGCCCAAATGCTACATTCTCGATATGTTCCCCTACCCCAGCGGCGCGGGGCTGCACGTCGGCCACCCCGAGGGGTACACGGCGACGGATATTGTGAGCCGTTACAAGCGCATGCGCGGGTTCAACGTGCTGCATCCCATGGGCTGGGATTCCTTCGGTCTGCCCGCCGAGCAGTATGCCATCAAGACGGGGCAGCACCCGAGCATCACCACCTACGCCAACATCGACAATTTCCGCCGCCAGCTCAAGATGCTGGGCTTTTCCTACGACTGGGATCGCGAAATCGCCACCACCGACCCGCACTATGTGCGCTGGACGCAGTGGATTTTCCTGCGCCTGTACAACTCCTACTACAACACGGAGCTGAACAAGGCCCGCCCCGTCAGCGAGCTGGAGGCGAAGGGTTGGACGCGCGAACAGATTGACGAGGTGCGCTTGGCCTATGTGGCCGAGGGGATGGTGAACTGGAGCCCCGACATGGGCACCGTGCTGGCCAACGAGGAAGCCGAGGAGTGGAAGAGCAAGGGCTTTACCGTGGAGCGCCGCAAGCTGCGCCAGTGGATGCTGCGCATCACCGCCTACGCCGAGCGCCTGATTGATGAGCTCGAGCCTCTCGACTGGCCGGAGAGCATCAAGCTGCTGCAGCGCAACTGGATCGGCAAGAGCCAGGGCGCAGAAGTCACCTTCCCCTGCGGTGAGCACCGCATCACCGTCTACACCACCCGCCCCGACACCCTCTACGGCGCCACCTACATGGTGCTCTCGCCCGAGCACGAGCTGGTGGATGCCATCACCACGCCCGAGCAGCGCGCGGCGGTGGAGGACTACCGCGCCGCCTGCGCCGGCAAGAGCGATCTGGAGCGCACCGACCTTGCCAAGGAAAAGACGGGTGTCTTTACGGGAGCCTACGCCGTCAACCCCGTCAACGGGCGCGAGATTCCCATCTGGATTACCGACTACGTGCTGGCCGGTTACGGCACGGGCGCGGTCATGGCCGTGCCGGCGCACGACAGCCGCGACTACGAGTTTGCCACCAAGTTCGGACTGCCCATCCTGCAGGTCGTGCAGCCCGATGATCCCGCCACCCCGTGGAAGGACTTTGTGGGCTACAACGGCACGATGGTCAACTCCGAGCACCTCAACGGGCTCTCCGTGCCGGAGGCCAAGAAGCGCATGATTGCCTGGCTGGAGGAACAGGGCTTCGGCCACGGCAAGGTGAACTACAAGCTGCGCGACTGGCTCTTCAGCCGCCAGCGCTACTGGGGCGAGCCTTTCCCCATCATCTGGGATAAGGAGGACGGCCACCACTACGCCATCCCGGAGAGCGAGCTGCCCCTGCTGCAGCCGGAGATGGAGGATTTCAAGCCCAGCGGCGACCCCCGCGGCCCGCTGGTCAAGGCGACCGACTGGATTCACTACTCCGACCGCTACACCCGCGAAACGAACACCATGCCCCAGTGGGCGGGCTCCTGCTGGTACTACCTGCGCTACCTCGACCCCAAGAACGACCGCGCCTTTGTCGACAAGAAGGTCGAGGAGTACTGGATGGGCAGCAGCGGCAATCCCGGCGGTGTCGACCTCTACGTCGGCGGCACCGAGCACGCCGTGCTGCACCTGCTCTATGCCCGCTTCTGGCACAAGGTACTCTACGACTACGGCTTGGTGTCCACCAACGAGCCCTTCAACAAACTGGTCAACCAGGGGCTGATTCTCGGCGAGGACGGGCAGAAGATGTCCAAGAGCCGCGGCAATGTGGTCAACCCCGACGACATCGTGCGCGCGTACGGGGCGGACTCCATCCGCCTTTACGAGATGTTCATGGGTCCCCTGAAGGAGGTCAAGCCCTGGGCGACCAAGGGTGTGGAGGGCATCAGCCGCTTCCTCGCCCGCGTATGGCGCATCGCCATGGTCGAAAATCAGCAGGGCGAGTGGCAGCTCTCCGGCAAGGTCACTGCCGCCGATGACGGCAAGGTGACGCCCGTGCGCAAGGAGCTGCACAAGACCATCAAGAAGGTGACGGAGGACATCGAGGCCATGAGCTTCAACACCGCCATTTCCAAGATGATGGAATGCACCAATGCCATGACGGCAGCGGAGAATGTCGCACTCAGCGACTACGCCACCCTGCTCCATGTGCTCAACCCCTTTGCCCCGCACATCACCGAGGAGCTCTACAGTCTTCTCTGCGCCGCTTTCCCCGAGCTGCCGCAGCAGCAGCTCTGCGCGCAGCCCTGGCCGAGCTACCGGGAGGAATACCTCGTGGAAAACACGCGCGAGATTGTCATTCAAGTGAACGGCAAGCTGCGCGACCGCATGACGGTAGCCATCGATGCTGCCAAGGAGGAGCTGGAAGCCGCCGCCCTCGCCTCGCCCCGCGTGGTCGAGTTCACGGCGGGCAAGACCGTGCGCAAGGTCGTCGTGGTGCCGGGTCGCCTGGTCAACATCGTGGCGAACTGATTTTCCGAGCGTCCTGCAAGCCTCATCCTCAGCACCTTACGAGTAACATCGTAAGGTGTTTTTTTGCACATCCGTCCGGTGCTGCATTTTATCCCCGCCCCCCGGTCATCAGCATACACACACGTGGGAAACGACGGATAACAATATATACAGCAATACAAATCATCGGTGTCACCGTGAAATTCACCAACATATTCAGAAGATAATAAGGAAACTCATGAGGCAACAAGGTGAAAAGACCTTTTTTCATTCCGCCGACAATGTAAAAATGAGCCACATAGATAAATGTCGAACCGGCAACGAAGCTCGTCGGTATCGGAACACACAACAGAATACCCCGGCAAACAGCCAACGCGACAAATATGGTAACGAGACACGGAACATGAATCCCCCAAAAGGCAGAAGCAACCATCATCCCAAAATAAGCTATCACCGCCATCCTCCAATCCAACAGCGAAGCGATTTTCATCAGCGAAATACCGTGATAAGCCAGGTAGGCTCCCAACAGGATGTATACATTAAACCACACAAAGTTAATAGGTATCACAGGAAAGAGGAGTACGCAAACGACGGGAGTCAGGTGCTTCAGATAGCGGACGATAAAATAATACAACGGAGACAGGAGGGAAAAACACATCAAAGAGCGTATATACCACATACCCATTCCGGAGTATAAAAACCTCTCAATCGTCACCCCTTCCGGCATATTTTTCCTAATGAACACATTAAACAAAAAACCACCCACGGTCCAAAAAACAAAAAAAAGGCCAAGCGACAATCCACGCCGCTTCAGCTTCATCCAATAATTCTCCTTCCACCCATAAACCTCCCCCACATCGCGGAAGAACAGGTAGCCGGACAAAATGAACAACATCGGCAATGCCGGGAAAAAAGTAAGCAGACAATACCACGAATGCACCTGCTCCAACAACTCTTCGGGCACTTGAGAGACAATAACGGGAGAATTAAGGCGACAGTGAATAGCCACCACCCCCAACACCCCGCATAATCGTCCGATGTTAATCAACCGAGATTCCTCCGTAGAAATTTGCAGCATAACAAAAGGCATTATAAGCATTTTGAATGCTGTTATGGTACAGTCTGCAGATAGCCAGCGAGATATAAATGATTGCCGACGAACTTTGTCAATTAGAAAAAACACAACACGCTCATTAGCTGCGTCTTGCATAAATAGTCTTGCTACAGCATTCAAAATGCTATATCCACCCTCCACGGTGTAATTTCAAATCTGCCGGGTATCGAAGGTTTTCAGAATGTCAAAGAGAACTCATCGAGCATTGGATCGCTCGTTGTAGTATACAGACAATAAATAAATTATGAATAAGTCAATAATCGGGACACTACCGCAACACAGTGCCTATTCAAGGGTTGTAAGGCTTTCCTACTGAGTATTGAGGCGGGTAACCCGCCGATCTGTAAACGCGACAACAGTGGAAGCCCGAGCCGCTGGGCAGTTTCCCGCGCAGATACCCTTTGTTGATACCGCTCGAAACATGCTGATCATCCAGAGTGAGGAATTTGCAATGAGCGGTCGCTGCGCGCGTTGTTTTTGCCGCTTGCCAGCGTGCGGGGGGCGTGATAGAATAGCGTGCGTTCTCCCCCACCCTCCATGCGTGCCGCTCCCACCCACATTCTCGAAGTGAACCGACTGCGGATGCACTTCCCCGTGCAGCGCCGCGCAACGGGCAGGCAAGGCGGCCTCCTCAAGGCGGTGGATGATGTCTCCTTCTCCATCGCCCCGGGCGAGACGCTGGGGCTTGTGGGCGAGAGCGGCTGCGGCAAGAGCACCATCGGGCGCTGCATCGTGCGCCTGCTCAATCCCACGGACGGCTGCATCCGCTTCATGGGGCAGGACATCACCCACCGCTCGCAGTGGGCGCTGCGCAAGCTGCGCCGCCGCGTGCAGATGGTATTCCAAGACCCGGCTGAATCGCTCAACCCGCGCATGGATGTGCGCCACCTGATTGCGGAACCGCTGGAAATCCACGGGCTCGGCACGCGCGCCTCGCGCCGCAAGCGGGTGGAGCTGCTGCTCGACCTCGTGGGGCTGCCCGCCTCCGCCGCCGACAAGTTCCCGCACGAATTTTCGGGCGGGCAGCGCCAGCGCATCGGCATCGCCCGCGCCATCGCGCTGGGCCCCAAGCTGCTGGTGCTCGATGAACCCGTCAGCGCGCTGGATGTCTCCGTGCAGTCTCAGGTACTCAACCTGCTGCTCGACCTGCAGCGTGAGCTGAAAATGGCCTACCTCTTCATCTCGCACGATCTTTCCGTCGTGCGCCATATTTCCGACCGCGTGGCCGTCATGTACCTCGGCAAAATTGTCGAGATGGCGCCGGCCAAGGCGCTCTACCACCGCCCGCGCCACGCCTACACCAAGGCGCTGCTCTCCGCCATCCCCGTCCCCGACCCGATGCAGAGGCGCCACATCCCCATCCTGCCGGGCGATGTACCCTCCCCCATTGACCCGCCGCCGGGCAGCGCCTTCGGGCGGCGCATCAACCACCCTTACCTCGAGGTCACCTACGGCATGGATCTGACCCCGCAGGAAATCGAGCCCGGTCACTGGGTCGCGCCCGACCCCTGCTCCCTCTCGCTGAGCGATTTGGCCAAGCTCGGCATCGACCTCTACAACTGAGGCGCAGCACCCAAAAAGCAGGAGCGCATCCCCCGACACAGGGAGGACGCGCTCGCTCGGCAGCCACGGATGCGGCAACGGCTTTATGCGCCGCCGGCGTTGGCCAAGGCCGCACTCTCGGGAGGCAGGAAATTCTGGAAGCGCTTCTTGTCGATGGCTTTCATGTAAGCCTCTTCGGGCGACACCTGCCCGGCGAGCAGTTTTTCCCAAATGGCATCGTCCATGAACTGCATACCCAGCTGCTTGCCGCCCACGATGACATCCGCCAGCTTCTGCGTTGCGCCCTCGCGGATGATGGCCGACACGGCGGGCGTGGCGAAGAGGATTTCGTTGACGGCCACGCGCCCCGGCTTGTCGCAGCGCTTCATGAGCAACTGCGCCACCACGCCGCGCAGCGAGCCCGCCAGCATGGTGCGCGCCTGCGCCTGCTGCTCGGCGGGGAACACGTCGATGATACGATCCACCGTCTTGCGCGCGTTGTTCGTGTGCAGGGTACCGAACACGAGCAGCCCTGTCTCCGCCGCCGTCAGCGCCAGCGAAATGGTCTCCAAATCGCGCATTTCGCCCACCAGCACGATATCCGTATCCTCGCGCAGCGAGGCGCGCAGACCGTCCGCGAAGGTCGGGCAGTTGTTGGGCACCTCGCGCTGGGTGATGATGCTCTTCTTGCTGGGGTGCACGAACTCGATGGGCTCCTCCACCGTGATGATGTGGCGCGAGTAGTTCGTGTTGATGTAATCAATGATGGCGGCCAGCGTGGTCGATTTGCCCGAGCCCGTCGGCCCCGTCACCAGCACGAGGCCGGACTTCATCTCACCGAATTTCTTGATTTGCTCGGGCACGTTGAGCTGCTCCAGCGTCAGGATCTTGGTCGGGATGAGACGGAACACGCAGCAATAGCCGCGCTGCTGCTTCATGTAGTTGCAGCGAAAACGCGAGGTTTCATCCATCTCGTAGGCAAAGTCGGCATCCCCGCCCTCGGTGTACTGCGCCCAAAGCTTGGGCGGGCAGATGGGCTGCATCAGCTCCACCATCTGCTCGTGGGTCAGCACGCTGTCCTCCACGGGCACAATGGAGCCGTGGACGCGGATTTTAGCGGGCTGCCCCTCCGACAGGTGCAGGTCAGAACCGCCCTGCTCCACCAGAATGCGGAAATAGTGGTCAATTTTGTTGCTCATCGTCGTTCGGAAAAGGTTCAGTGTTCGGGGTTAGCGGCAAGGAACTTGGACATGGTGGCCGAGTCGGTGGCGCGCATGCGGCACTCCAGCGCCGAAATCAGCCCTTGCTTGTAGAGCTCTTGCAGCGAATCATCCATCAGGCGCATACCCTGCGACTTGCCCGTCTGAATCAGGCCGGGAATCATGAAGGTCTTGCCCTCGCGGATGCAGTTGGCAATGGCCGCCGTGTTCACCAGCAGCTCGAGCGCCATCACGCGCCCGCTGCCGTCTTTCTTGGGCACGAGCTGCTGCGAGAACACGCCGCGCAGCGACTCCGACACCATCACGCGGATGTGGTCGCGCTCCTCCACGGGGAAGGCATCCAAAATACGGTCGATGGTGCGCGCCGCCGAGCCCGTGTGCAGGGTGCCCAGCACCAGGTGACCCGTCTCTGCGGCCGAGAGCGCCAGCGAAATGGTCTCCAGGTTGCGCATCTCGCCCACCATGATGACATCCGGATCCTCACGCAGGGCAGCGCGCAGGGCGCGGCCGAAGGATTCCGTGTGCCTGTGCACCTCGCGCTGGTTGACCTGGCACTCGCGGCAGGGGAACACCGTTTCGATGGGATCCTCCAGCGTGATGATGTGATCCTTGCGGTCGCCGTTGATGAAGTCGATGATGGAGGCCAGCGTGGTCGACTTGCCCGAGCCCACGGCACCCGTCACCAGAATGAGCCCGTTGGTGAACCGCGTCAGCGGCACCACATACTCCTTGGGCAGGTTGATGTCCTCCATCGTCAGAATCTTGCTGTTGATGATGCGGTAGCAGATGTCATAGCCCAGGCGCTGCGACACCACCGAGGCGCGGTAGCGGCCGTGCTCGTTCTGGTAGGCGAAATCCACATCGCCCACCTCGCGCAGGCGAGCCCACTCCTTCGCGCCGAGGAAACTGTTGACCAGACACTCGGCATCCTCGCGCGTCAGGGTGGGAGCACCCTCCCAGATGGGCTGCAACAAGCCGTGGCGGCGCCACGAGGGCGCGCAAGCCGAGGGCAGGTGAATATCCGAGCACTTGCAGTCCAGCCCCTGTTGCAAGTAGCTGTCCACATGCAGGCTCAGCGTCACCAGCAGATAGCCCTCTTCCTGTGCGTAGAGGTAGAGGTGGTACTTGCCCACGGAGGGACTCTCGGCAATGAAGTCTACGGCTCCCTGCTCGTCCAATTCCGCGCGCTGATCGGGGGTGGTCACGCTCTCCACCAGCCGCTGCATGTCCTCCTGACTCAGGGCGGCAGCCTCCTCGTCCACGGGGACGTAGGTCGCCTCGCGCATCCAGTAGGGCTGCAAGCCCGCGCCCAAATACATCGTCGGGCTCAGCACCGTCTGCCCCAGCTTCAGGTACTCCTCCAGATTGTCGTAAATGTAAGAATCGCTCATGTCGGATTGACGACCATTGTAACAGCTTTGCGCCCTGCTGGCGAGTAAAAAGCTTCTCTTTTCCGCTGAAAAACGCCGTTTCCGATTGACAGGGGGGCGCGCCGCAGCGTAGCATAGCCCCCATGGAGGCTCACCTGTGGCAACAACTGCTGTTCGGCGGCTCACTTTCCCTGCTGGCCGGGCTTAGCACCGGCATCGGCGCGTCGGTCGCGCTGTTCGTCCGCAAACCCGATACGCGGCTGCTCACGCTGGCGTTGGGTGCCAGCGCGGGCGTCATGGTCTACATCTCCTTCATGGAGCTCATGCCCACGGCGTCCGACATGCTCGGCAGCCCGCGGCACTGGCTGCCCACTCTGCTCTTCTTCGGCGGCATGGGGCTGGCGGCGCTCATCGACTTCCTCATTCCCGAGGATGAAAACCCCCACGAGCTTCCCGCCGCGGGGGAGCTCGAACACGCCCACGGCACGGGGCAGTTCACGCCGCTGGCCGGGGTGCGGCGCTCGGCCATCCTCTTCTGCCTCGCCATCGGCATCCACAACTTCCCCGAGGGCATCGCCACCATGGCCTCGGCCTTTGAAAGCACGGGCATTGCCGCCTCGGTGGCGCTGGCGGTAGCCATCCACAATGTGCCGGAGGGCATCGCCGTGGCGCTTCCCCTGCTCTACGGCACGGGCGACCGCCGCAAGGCCTTTCTCTGGGCAACGGCCAGCGGCTTGGCCGAGCCCGTGGGGGCGCTCATCGGCATGGCTGTTCTGCTGCCCTTCCTCTCGCCCACGCTCCTTTCGGCGCTCTTCGGGCTGGTGTCGGGCATCATGGTCTACATCGCCTTCGATGAGCTGCTGCCCATGGCCGAGCGCTGGGGGCAACACCACTTTGCCATCAGCGGCGTGATTCTCGGCATGGCCATCATGGCGCTGGTGCTGTGACAACGGCGCCCGATTTTCACTTTACTTTCGCGGCGGGAGGGTGTATGCTCGGCGCGCCGTTCGGGTTCGGGCGGTCGCTGCGGGGGAGACCCCGCAGAGGAAAGTCCGGACATCACAAGGCAGCGCGCCCTCTGAAAGGGGGGGCTCCCCGCTCTCAAAGGCGGGGGGACGGCCAGTGCCACAGAAAACAAACCGCCCGCAAGGGTAAGGGTGAAAAGGTGGGGTAAGAGCCCACCGCTCCCGAGGCAACGAGGGAGGCAGGGTAAACCCCGCGCGATGCAAGACAAACAGGGGAAGGGTAGCCTGCCCGCTATTCCCCGGGTATTAGTTGCACCCCGCCGTCACAGGCGGGGCACGGCTCCGGCCGCGAGAAAAATGACCGCACAGCCCGCAAGGGCGGACAGAATCCGGCTTACAGAGCCCGAACGGCTCCCTGCTCTCCCCGCCGCCGACGCGCTCGGCCGCGGGGAGCGGCGTTTCAATGCCGTGCGGCCTGCTCGCGGACAAAGCGGCGGAAGCGCTCCAAGCCCTCGAGCAGACGGCTGCGCGGGCAGGCGAAGTTCCAGCGCATGTAGCCCTCGCCCTCTGCCCCGTAGATGCTGCCGGGGCTGAGCCGCAGCGCCGCCCGCGCGCGGAGGGCTTTGTCGAGCTCCCCGGAGCTCAGCCCGAGGGCGCGGCAGTCCATCCAGGCCAGGTAGGTGCACTCGATGCGGCTGAGGGGAAACTCGGGCAGATGCTCGCGGCAGTAGGCGCAGAGCGTGTCGCGGTTGCCCGCCAGATAGTCCAGCAGGCGGTCGAGCCACTCGCCGCCCTCGTTGTAGGCGGCGATGGTGGCGCAGATGCCGAAGGGGTTGACATCGCACACCTCGTTGATGTTGAGGGCGCGGTCGATGCGGCGGCGCACCGAGGCGTCCTCCGCGATGATGTTGGCGATCTGCAAGCCCGCGATGTTGAACGCCTTGCTCGCGGAGACGCAGCTGATGCTGCGCTGCCGGATGTCGGTGGCGAGGGAGCCGAGGGGGGTGTAGCGGTGCGGCGCGTAGACCAGCTCGCCGTGGATTTCGTCGGAGATGATGGTGAGGTCGTGGCGCTGCGCGAGCGCGGCGAGCGCCGCGAGCTCCTCGCGCGTCCACACGCGCCCGACGGGGTTGTGCGGGTTGCAGAGCAGCAGCAGGCGCACGCGCGGGTCGGCGGCTTTGCGCTCCAAGTCCTCCCAATCCGGCTGCCACGCGCCCTGCTCGAGCCGCAGGGGGCTGCTCACGACCTCGCAGCCGTTGTTGCGGATGGAGGAGAAGAAACAGTTGTAGACGGGTGTCTGCACGAGCACCCCGTCGCCGGGCTTGGTCAGCGCCTTGATGACGGCCGAGAGGGCGGGCACGACCCCCGAGGTGTACAGGACGGACTCGCGCGCGATCTCCCAGCCGTGGCGGCGGCGGAACCAGCGGATGACGGCGTCGTAGTAGTCCTCGGGCACGCGGGTGTAGCCGAACACGCCGTGCTCGACCCGCCGGCGCAGCGCCGCGAGGATGGCGGGAGCCGTGCGGAAGTCCATGTCGGCCACCCACAGGGGCAGCATGTTGTCATCGGCATCGCTGTCCCACTTGTAGGAGGCGCTGCCGCGACGGATCGGGGTATCATCAAAGGCGCTGTTCATGACGGTCGGAGGCTGATGCGGCAGTTGCCGGGCGCGCGGAGGTGCTCATCGAGGGTGACGGAGCCGATGGCATCGGCGGTGATGTGCCCCGAGAGCGGGTTCTTGATGTTGGTGATGCTGCCGCAGATGTCGGCGTGCACGCTGCTGTACTCAAAGGCGCGGTCGCAGTCGGCGCCGAAGCGGCAGTTCTCCAGCACGAGATTCTGCGCGTAGCAGAGCGGCTGCTCGCCCGTGATGAGGCAGTTGACAAGCCGCAGGTTCCGCGAATGCCAGCCGAGGTATTCGCCGTTGAGCACGGAGTCGTAGACGGTGACATCCTCTGCCTCCCACAGGGCATCCTTGGTGGTGATGCGGGCGCGGCGAATCTCGGCGTTGCGGACGTACTGAAAGACGTACTTGCTGTCGGATTCGAGCCCGTCGACCACGATGTCGCGGCTGAACATGAAGGGATAGGTGCCGCCGTGCAACCGGACGTTGCGCAGGCGCAGGTGCTCACAGCGCCAGAACACCTCGTCGGCATCGCGCATCTCCACATCCTCAAGCTCCAGATGGTGCATTTCGCGGAACATTTTGGGCGCGTCGATGCGGGTGCGGCGCATTTGCAAGTGGTCGGAATACCACAGCGCCGAGCGACCGCCGACGTCGAAATAGCAGTCCTCGATGACAAAGCCGTGCACGTGCCACAAGGGGTAGTTGCCCTCGAAGCTGCAGTTGGTGGCGCGAATGTTGCGGCATTCCTTGAGCGCCGACTCTCCCGCGCGAATCACCACGTTGTCGAGGTGCAGATCCTGCGCCCCGAAGAGGGGGCGCTCCCCGCCGAACTCTGTGTGTTCTATTTTCTGCATCTGTTTTCTCCCAGCATAGAGCCTCAAGTTACTTGAGAGCAAGTCTTTTTTCCCCCCGCTCTCGCCGCCGCCGCAGGGCACCGCCCGCCAGCCCCGCGAGGAAGAGCGCCGCACTGCCGGGCTCCGGCACCGACAGGGTGAAGCAGAAACAGGCGCTTTCCGCCGCGTCGGGAGCCGCGTTGTTGAAGCGGAGCGCCGTCAGCCCCGCGATGTCTGCGGCCTCCGAAAATTCAAGGCTGACAGAACGGTAGCCGGCCTGATAGAGCTGCCACATGTCGCTGTCGCTCATGCTGATGTTGAGCTCGCCCTGCAAGCGGCCGGTAAACACCGAGGAAGCATCCAAGACATAGGTCAGCTCACCGAGCAGCGTCTCGGAGGCGAGCTGCCAGCGCACATCCACCTGATTCAGGGTGATGGCGTCGGCGCTCAGGCGGCAGCTGCTGTCCAGCTGCACCGCAGAAAGCGTGAGCGCACTCGCCTCTGTCACGCTGAAGCGGCTCAGGCTCATGTCGGTCAGCTCAAACGCGCTGTCCGCGCAGGTCAGCGACAGCCCCGCAGCATCGCCCACCGTGTCGAGCCCCCGCAGCGCACTGCCGGACAGGGAACAGGCGACCAAGCGCCCGCTGCCGAGCTCGGTCGCGGGCGTCATCACGGTAGTCAGGCTGTCGGACACCTGAATGGCCAGCCAGCCGCTACCCGTCTGTCCTGCGGCATCGCAGCCCACATAGGTCGCTCCCGCCGAGGAAAGTCCTCCCGAGCCCAGCGTGATGCCGTGCCCCGCCTCCGCCGCCAGATAGAGGGTGCCCGCGTTCACCACGTCGTAGCCGGCGCTGCCCTCTGAGTCCTTGTTCCCCGAAAACGCCACGCTGTCGTTCCAGACCAGCTCCATGGTGGCTCCGGCGGCGTTGTGGAGGGCGCCGCTGCTGCGGTCGGCGGTCACATTGCCGCTGACGGACACGCTGCCGTTGCTCCGCAGGCTCCAGCAGCCGCTGTTGTAGACGGCGCCGCCTTGGTCGGCGCGGTTGCCTGCCACGGTCACGCTGTCGTTCTCCTGCATGTTCAGGGTGCCCTTTGCCCCGATGTACACCCCGCCGCCCTGAGCCGATGCCGCACCGGCGGCATGGGTCGCCTCGGCGCTGTTGTTCTCGATGCGCACGCTCGTGTTGCTGCCGATGGTGGCACCGGCGCTGCCCACGGTGTCGCGGTGCGTGGCGATGCACAGCCCGCCGCCCTGCGCCACCGCCGTGCCCGCCGCAAAATCGCCGCTGCAGGTCGCAACGGCCTTGTTGCGGGCAATCACCAGCTCGCCGTTCTGCAGCCAATGCGAGGTGCAGGCCATGCCGCCGTACACCGTCTGCAGGAGCCCGCCGCCGGCGGCGAGACACTCCCCGGCGGCATCCTGCGCCGCGATCTGCGCTGTGTTGTCCGTCAGTTGCACACTCGTGTTGCCCGTGATGTCGTTGGCGTATATCAGGTAGGCACCCCCGCCGAGTGCGCTGCCGGCGGTCTCGGACAAGGCTTGGTTGCAGGCGACCACCAGCTCCCTGTTGTCACTCAGATCACCGGCAAGCGACAGCAGACCGCCGCCCCAAACATTTTGCCCAACAGTCTTGTTGTCCGCAATCTGCACCGAATCGCAGCTCAGGATGCTCATCGACTGGCGGTTGCAGATGCCGGCTGCCATCGTGGTGGGAGCGTCTGCGCTGCCGCTGCTGTTCTCCCGCACCGAGAGGCTGTCGCATTGCCGCAACTCCAAATAGACCGCATTGGTCAGCCCGCCGCCCCCGTTCTCCTCGCACACAAAATGCTCCACTCCCGAAAAATACGCGCGCCCCGTCAGCGCCATTCCCACACCGCTAAAGCCGGAGCTCTCCATCCGCGAGAGCCCGCTGAGGGAGAGCAGCGCCCCGTCCTCCACCGTCAGCCCGTTAGCGGCGGAGAGCTCGGCATCGCCTTGCAGCACCAGACTCCCGGCTGTCGCCAGCAGCATGGCCTCGGGCTTGATGCTCAGGTTGGTCAGTCTGTAATCCCCCGTCAGGCAGGTATTCTGCGTCACCTCGGTTCCCGTGAGGGTGTCGGCCGGGGCGGCAGCCTCACGGGCAATGCTCTCCGGGGTGTTGATGTATTGCACAACCCGGATGCAGACGGGTTCCCGATTCTTGCCATAGGAAGTCAGCACATTGTGGGACGAAACCCACAGGGAGCCGTCCTCACCCTTGGAGACATCCAACTTGAAGGCACCATAGCGCTGATCGTCCGAGTCGGTGACATACAGAGCCGTCAGTTCTCCGGCAGCGTTCGTCTCATAGCCCCAGCAGCTGATGGCATGCCCACTCCCCGCTGCGGTGCTGACACCCAACTCCAACGCGCCCCCGGCTCGGCTCAGCACCTGCCCCAGGGTGTCCGTCAGCAGGTGCTCGGCATCCGCCTGATTCTCCAACGAGACGATGCAGGAACTCGGCAGCCCATCGAAAAGCACGCTGTAGTAGCCGGCGGCGTCTGCCCCCTCCTTCAGCGTGGCTTGGTAAGCCGGGTCGATCGCCGCCGTGCCCTTCATCCACCAGTCAATGCCGGCCGAGCATTGGCTCCCCTGATTCTGAAAATTCGCGACAAAGGCATCGTAGACGGCCAAATACTGCGTCCCGACAGGCGATTGATAGGAAGTCCCGTTCTTACCGTCCGGCGGCAGTGCCCCCTCCGCGTTGTGGGATGTATAGTAGCTGTCCTGCCAGTACTGAATCAGGTTCGCGGCGGCAGCCGCCCAGCACAGGCGGCTGTCGTCGCGGTTCTCCACCGTCGGATCCCGGCTGTAAGCCCCCTTGCCCACATCGTACACCGTGCCGCTGCACGCCGAGACAGCCGCCCAACTCGGGCAGGCCACCAGCAGGCAGCAAAGAAATAAACTTCTCATACGCACAGGGGAGGCTCGGGAAAGCTCAGCGCGCAGCGTATTCACGCGCCAGGTCGGCATAGTCGCGCGCGTGGGCGCGCTGCTGTTCTTCCGCAGCGGGCTCCAGGCTGCGCACCACCTTGGCGGGCGAGCCGAGCACAAGGCTGTGCGGCGGGATGCGGGTGTTCTTCGTCACGAGGGCGTTTGCGCCCACGATGCTGCCCCGCCCGATGACGGCTCCGTCCAGCACCGTGGCGCCCATGCCAATGAGCGCGCCATCCTCCACCGTGCAGGCGTGCAGGGTGACGCTGTGGCCGATGGTGACATCCTCGCCCACGATGCAGGGCATCCCCTCCTCCACATGGATGCAGCTGTTGTCCTGCACATTGCTGCCGCGCCCGATGATGATGGGCGCCAAATCCGCCCGCAAGGTGGCGTGGTGCCACACCGAGCTCCCCTCCCCCAGCCGCACCGCGCCGATCAGGTCGGCGCTGTCGGCGACAAACGCAGGGCGGCAGAGCTCGGGGCGCTGACCGCGAAATGTCTCAATGCTCATACAAACAGGATACCGCCCTGCCCCCGCAGCTGCAAGCCCCAAACAAGGCAGCAGCGCAAAAAGAGGACAGAGCGGTGCTTCCCGTCAGATATCCCACACATCCAGCCACTTGAAGGAAACGACCTGGAAGCGGCGGCCCAGCACGCGGTTCAGCTTGGTGAGCCCCTTGCCCTTCGTGCCATCGGGATTGTACTCCGCATCGGAAGGATCGTTCGTCGGATCCACGTAGTTCATCGTGCGCTGCACCACAGCCTCGCACCAAGCCTGCGCCAAAATAGCATTGGAGGCACTCTTGACGCAACCGTAGGCACGCACAGTGAAGGTGTCATCGCGCACGGTCAGGATATTGCCCAGCGACATGAGCACATCGCTCTGAATCAGGTAGCCGGGTGCCGCCGTGTACATAGAGCCCCGCTCTGCATCCGGGTTGGCGTACAAATTCCCGCCGTTTTGCGGCTGCACGATGACATCCTGGAAATCGCGGTTGATGTCCGTAGCATCGATGGCGGCCTGCAGCGCACCCTTGAGCCCCGTCTCGCCCGTGGTCAGGCGGCGGTTGATGAAATCGGACATGGAGAGGAAGGGACCGCGCTTGCGCACCTGCTTCACCATCTCCTCAGCCAAACGGCGGATGGACTCCGGCTCGAGCATGCGCACCTCACCCCAGGCATTGAGCATGCCGCTGTTGCGGAAGCGGCTCGACCCCTGCAACATGCTGTAGCCGCCGAGCGAATCCACGCTCTTGTCGGTCGTGGAGTGCATGAAACGGGAGAAGAGCACCTGACTGTCGCTCTTGTCTCCCTCCACCTGAGAGAGTCGATTGCCGTCACCCGTGACAAGTTTGCGGCGGGCAAGCCCCTGCAAGACCGCCGTCCACGCCTCCACCGAGGTGGAGTTCACGTTGAAACCGCCGTCAATCATGAGGTACTGCGCAATGTACTTCCAGCCGTCACCCTCCATCAGGCGACTGATGACCTGCGCATCGTTGTAGGGGGTAGCGCTCTTCTTGTAGCGCGCCACGGGCAGCTGCTCCTTGCCGCTGAGGAAGTCGCTGAGCACCTCCTGTGCCTTGCGAACCCCCTTTCCGGTCGGCATATCGGAGACCGAGGACATGAACCAGCGATCCCACATCGCATCGTTGATGAGCAGACCATGGTCGAAGAAGTCGCCGAAGAGGCGCTGATTCCCCTGAATCCGCGAACTGAACTCTGCCGTATTGGTCTGGTGATAGGCGTAGACCTCAGCAGCCGGAATCGTCGGGTCAGCAAAGGAGTTGCCAATCCCCACACCGGGCACGCCACCCTGATACTGCATGCGGCGCGCCGCCGCAACAGCCGCATAGGTTCCGCTCTCGGAGCTGCGGTACCAGCCGGGGGTGAGACGCATGCCGGCCAACCCCGCCAGCGAGAAGGGAGGATGCACGGGCAGCTCCAACACCGAGGCAAAGGACACCTGCTCACCGTCGCTCGTAATGCCCAAATAGCCGTTGTTGCCGACATTATCGATCGGCGAAGAGCCCAGACCGCCCGAGACCGGCAGCACAGCCAACTGGTAGGGGAGGTATTGACGCTCCTGATCCGAGGGATTGTAGCTCACCGAGCTGGAGAGCGCAGGGTTCGAGTGCTGCCACAGCTTGCCGCGGTAGTCGCCGCCGGGGAGAATGCGGGTATCGGGATTCGTGTTGGCCGACTTGGTCACCACGCCCAGCGCCGTGACAAAGTAGGGGGTGGAAGAATCGTTCTGCGAGGTGGACCACACGGAATCGTTGTGCGACGGATCGCAGACATAGAGCTGGTCGCGCGTCATCTCGGCAGTGTTATACCAACCGAGCATCATGGAGTGCGGCATGATGCCGTGGCGACCATCCTGCGACTCTGAATCTTTCTCCAAATCCTTGTTGAGCGTCAGGCTCTGCAGGCCGCCCACACCGTTGAGCACCGTAATGCAGCTGAGCTGACCGAACATGCGGAAGCGCGCATCGAGAAGATCGGTGGGGTTGACCTGACTCGCGGGATATTTGAATTCCTTGCCGTCGTTGATACCCAGAGTCAGTTTCAGGAAGATGTTGCCCGCGTCGACTTCGCTGGCCGGGACATTGGGGTGGAAAGCGTTCTTGGTCAGATCGGGCACGCAAAGAGCCGTGGGGTCGTAACCGATCACGAGCGAGGTGGATTGATTACCCTGCGAATCACTGCCGGCATCGGGGCAGAAGAACAAGACCTCACCGGGTTGGAACACGATGTCAGACGACTGATTATTGCGCGAGGCATAGAGCGGGGAAGCGTATTCCGCACCGAAACCGCGGGCATTACCGGCACCGTAGCCCTTGCCGTCCAAATTACCGCCGGGGAGGTTCTTCCAGTCCCCTTTCTCGTAGAAATTGTCGGCCACCCATTGCTGCGTACCGTTGAGCGTGTCCCAGCGTCCGTTCTTGGCGTCGAAGTTGTTGAACTGCAACCACATGGTCTTATACGGGCGGGTGTGGGTCCACATCTGCCCGCCACGCACCCTCATGGGCACGTTATACGGATTCCACATGAGAGCCATCGGCGCGAATCCCACGCCGAGATTATAGCGAACAGTCTTTTTGCCCTCCTCATCCTCAAGCATGGGAGCCCGTTCGGACACCAAGGCGAAGTTGCTGATGAAGGCCAGCATCACGGGGGTGCGGGCATAGCCCGCCGTCGAGCTCCCCTGGTCGAGCAGGGAGCGGGTGTCAAAGAACGTACGCTCATCCGAAGAGGCAACGGGGGACTGGAGATCCGCCATCGAGGCGGTGTAGCCTGCGCCGCTCATGCGCGTGTAGGCCGAACTGAGGTTACCCTGCATGCGCGCAGCAAAACCGTTGGACCCCTCATCGCCGTTCGGCCAGCAATTGTAGTAGGCGTAGAGCGTCTGCCACGAGCCGATGGGCATGTTGGACTCCGTGCCGACGGGCACATCACCGCCCTCGACCAGCGGGCAATCCTGATTGGAGCGCGCGGCGAACTCCGTTCCCTTGAGCGTCTCCTTGTTGAGCAGCAGGCACAAATCCTGCTTCAGACCGCCCATGCTCACGTTGACAGGCAGGCTGTAGGAAGCGGTTGTCACATCGAAGAAATAGGGCGTGCCCGCCGGCTGCGAGGAGCTGTCGAGCAGGGGCAGGCTGTTGAGCGTGGTCAGTTTGGCCGCATGCTCCACGCGCGAGGGCACGAAGTCGAGGTCGCGGTTGTCCACAACCATGGGCGCCGGGGTGTTCCACGTCCGGTGCAGCATTTCGATGGGATCCGTCGTCTCCTCGGGGTCCTCCACCGAGAGTTTGGCCTTCTGATTCTCGCCGCCGACCCACCACGCAAAGCATGCCTGATTCTTGCCCGTGGAGGGCATGCTCAGCAGATCAGCATACACCCAGTGCGTGTTGTCGAGGCTGCGCCCGAGCGTCCCCGCCCCCACCATGCAGATGCGCTGCCCGGGGCGACGGGAGCACAGGCTCTTGGCCGCCTTAAAATCGCGGGTATCGCGCGCGCTGCGGCTCGAAATGAGCCACTTGCGGAACCGGGAGGCGCGCCCCTGCGTGTAGGTATCCTGAATCTTGCTTTTGGACTTGCCCGTACGCCCGGTGCCGTAGATGGGACCGTCCCAGCTGTCCCAAACACCCAGAAGATGCTGCGGCGTACCGCTTTCGTTCTCCGAGGTCACACCGCTGCTCGCCGTCACGCGCTGGTCGGCGCCCAGCTGCGCCTGCAACTCACCAATGGCGGCGTCCAACCCAATGAGTGCCTGCTGGCGCGCCTCGGCCTGCAGCACCGTCTGCATGGCAATACGGTTCTGCGAAGCGGCAGTCGCCATCAGAGCGGTGGCAATCATGGCGAGCAGCATCATGAGCGTCAGCGTGGCGATGAGCGCAAAACCACGGCGACGGGCGAAACGCGCCCCAGGGAGGCAGAGACGTTGTTGAATCTTCATGCGTATCAGGAGAAAGGGATGAGCGAACGGCCGATGATACGACCATCCTATTGGGCTTATTTAGCAAAAAAAGTCGGCAGATGTCAACTGAAAAATAGAGCTGCTCCCCCCGGCGGAGCAGAAACTCAGGACGAGGAGGCTCGGCGGCCTCTCCTGCGCTCGCAGAAGCGCCGCTCCCGACGATGAAAGATCTGTGCCGGCCGGAGCCCGCGAGGATGCGGAAATCCCCCCTACCCCAGCAGTGGCAGCTCCCGGCCCGTCAAGAGAGGACAGAGCGGTGCTTCCCCGTCAAATATCCCACATATTCAGCCACTTGAAGGATACAACCTGAAAGCGGCGCCCCAACACCCGGTTCAGCTTAGTGAGCCCCTTACCTTTCGTGCCATCGGGATTGTACTCCGCATCGGAAGGATCGTTCGTCGGATCCACGTAGTTCATCGTGCGCTGCACCACGGCCTCGCACCAGGCCTGCGCCAGAATGGCGTTGGAGGCGCTCTTGACGCAGCCGTAGGCGCGCACGGTGAAGGTGTCGTCGCGCACGGTCAGAATGTTGCCCAGCGACATGAGCACATCGCTCTGAATCAGATAGCCCGGAGCCGCCGTATACATGGAGCCCCGCTCCGCCTCGGGGTTGGCGTACAAGTCTCCGTTGTTGCGCGGCTGCACGATGACATCCTGGAAATCGCGGTTGATGTCCGTGGCGTCGATGGCGGCCTGCAGCGCCCCCTTGAGCCCCGTCTCGCCCTGCGTCAAACGACGATTGACAAAATCGGACATGGAGAGGAAGGGGCCGCGCTTGCGCACCTGCTTCACCATCTCTTCGGCCAGGCGGCGGATGGATTCCGGCTCGAGCATACGCACCTCGCCCCAGGCGTTGAGCATGCCGCTGTTGCGGAAGCGGCTGGAGCCCTGCATCATGCTGTAGCCGCCGAGTGAGTCCACGCTCTTGTCGGTCGTGGAGTACATGAAGCGGGAGAAGAGCACCTGTTGATCGCTCTTGTTCTCCTCCACCAGCGAGAGACGATTGCCATCGCCCGTGACGAGCTTGCGGCGAGCCAAGCCCTGCAAAACCGCCGTCCACGCCTCCACCGAGGTGGAGTTCACGTTGAAGCCGCCGTCAATCATGAGGTACTGCGCAATGTACTTCCAGCCGTCACCCTCCATCAGACGACTAATGACCTGCTCATCGTTGTAGGGGGTGGCGCACTTCTTGTAGCGCGCCACGGGCAGCGCCTCCTTGCCGCTGAGGAAGTCGCTGAGCACCTCCTGTGCCTTGCGGATATTGTCCCCCGTCGGCATGTCGGAAACCGAGGACATGAACCAGCGGTCCCACATCGCATCGTTGATGAGCAGTCCGTGGTCAAAGTAATCGCCGTAGATCTGCTTGTTCGACGGCACCGAGGCACCCCCGTTCATATCGTTGAGCCCCTGCGAGGTCTGCGTGCGGTGGAAGGCATACACCCCATCCGCAGGGATGGTCGGATCCGCAAAGGCGTTGCCGATACCCACGCCGGGCACACCGCCGATGTAGGCAGAGCGGCGCATCGCCCCGACAACCGAGGATCCGATATCTCCGTTCCAGGAGGGAGCATACCAACCGGGCGTCAGGCGCATGCCGGCCAGGCCCGCCAGCGAGAAGGGGGGATGCACCGGCAGCTCGGAAACCGAGGCAAAGGAGACCTGCTCGCCATCGCTTGTAATGCCGAGGTAGCCGTTGTTGCCGATGTTGTCCATCGGCGCCGTTGCCAGACCACCGCTGATTTTGAGCGTTGCCAACTGGTAGGGGTGGTACTGGCGCTCCTGATCCGTCGGAGCCAGCAACGCACCGCCCCATGTGGCCGGGGTGGCATGCTGCCACAACTTGCCGCGATAATCGCTGTCACCGTAGAGATACTCCTCCACCCGCGTGTTGGCGCTCTTGGCCACCACACCGACGGCGCACACGAAATAGGGCTGGTCATCCTCGACCATGCTCGTGTCCCACACCGAGTCATTCAACTGACTCGAGCAAATCAGACGCTGCTCCGGAGCCAGTTCCCCGGGGGCAAACCAGTTGAGAATATGACGCTGGGGGGACTGGATGGCAAAGAATTTCGATTGATCAACCCAGTTGTTGTCGGACTCAGGATTATCGCGGCGCCCGCCAAAGCCATGCTGAATGGTGATGCACTCCGCATGGCCGCGCGAGAAGTAGTAACCGTCGGTGATGTATTCGTCGGCGCCCAGATTGACATCGAAGTAGGCCTCGTTCGTCATGTACTCGCTGCAATTCGAGTACATGCGCGCCTTGTAAGAGCTGACGACATCCGGCCAGAATTGCAGCACCAGCGGCGTTCTCCACGCCTCGGACGACCCCTTCCCCGAAGCCAGCGAGAAGAACAACACCTCACCGGGACGGAACACAATATCCGAATTGTCGTTCAGCGAGTTCTGCAGACACTGACCATAGTCGGCATAGAGCCTATCCTTCGTGTAGCTGCCGACATTCTTGCGAGCCGGATTGCCCGTCTTCCATCCGGTGCTCTGCCAGTTGCTGCGCCCGTCCTTCGTCACCAGATTGTTAAACTCCAGATTCAGCAGCTTGTAGGGTGTTGTCTTGGTCCACAGACGACGGGACTTGACCCGCATCGGCACATTGTAGGGGTTCCAGTACAGGAACATGGGTGCAAAGGTGAAATTGAGCGAATAGGTGGGAATTTCATTACCCTGATCATCCGTTTTCTTGTCACCCCTTTCAACATCCAGACCCAAATTGCACATGTAGGCCAGCATAATGGGTGTACGGGCATAGCCGGCACTCTTGCTGCCGCTGTCCATCATGGAACGAGCATCAAACACGCTGTTGGGCACATCGGAAACCGCCTCGTTCGCATCGCGGAAGTAGCCCAGTCCATTCTGCGTGTAGGCCGCACCGCTCATGCGCGTGTAGGGATTTTTCAGACTGCCCGGCAGTCGCGCCGTGAAGTCCTCCGTGTCGGCATCGCCATTCGGCCAGCAATTGTAGTAGGCGTAGAGCGTCTGCCACGAGCCGATGGGCATGTTAGACTCCGTGCCGACGGGCACATCGCTACCCTCAACCAGCGGGCAATCCTGATCGGAGCGCGCGGCGAACTCCGTCCCCTTGAGCGTCTCTTTGTTGAGCAGCAGGCACAGATCCTGCTTCAGCCCGCCCATGCTCACATTGACGGGCAAGCTGTAGGACGAGGTCGTCACATCGAAGAAATAGGGCGTCCCCGCCGGCTGGGAAGAGCTGTCGAGCAAGGGCAGACTGTTGAGCGTGGTCAGTTTGGCCGCATTCTCCACGCGCGAGGGCACAAAGTCCAGGTCGCGATTATCCACCACCATCGGCGCCGGGGTGTTCCATGTCCGGTGCAGCAGCTCGATGGGATCCTTGCTCTCCTCGGGATCCTCCACCGAGATCTTGGCCTTCTGGTTCTCACCGCCGACCCACCACGCAAAGCATGCCTGATTCTTGCCCGTGGAGGGCATGCTCAGCAGATCAGCATACACCCAGTGCGTGTTGTCGAGGCTGCGCCCGAGCGTCCCCGCCCCCACCATGCAGATGCGCTGCCCGGGGCGACGGGAGCACAGGCTCTTGGCCGCCTTAAAATCGCGGGTATCGCGCGCGCTGCGGCTCGAAATGAGCCACTTGCGGAACCGGGAGGCGCGCCCCTGCGTGTAGGTATCCTGAATCTTGCCTTTGGACTTGCCCGTGCGCCCGGAGCCGTAGATGGGACCGTCCCAGCTGTCCCAAACCCCCAGAAGATGCTGAGGCGTGCCGTTTTCATTCTCCGAGGTCACACCGCTGCTCGCCGTCACGCGCTGATCGGCACCCAGCTGCGCCTGCAGCTCACCGATGGCGGCGTCCAAGCCGATGAGTGCCTGCTGGCGCGCCTCGGCCTGCAGCACTGACTGCATGGCAATGCGGTTCTGCGAAGCGGCGGTCGCCATCAGGGCGGTGGCAATCATGGCGAGCAGCATCATGAGCGTCAGCGTGGCGATGAGCGCAAAACCACGGCGACGGGCGAAACGCGCCCCGGGGAGGCAAAGACGGTGTTTGATCTTCATGCGTATCAGGAGAAAGGGATGAGCGGACGGTCGATGATACGACCATCCTATTGGCCTTATTTAGCAAAAAAAAGTCACCAGCTGTCAACTGAAAAATGAGAGCTGCTCCCCCCGGCGGAGCAGAAACTCAGAACGAGGAGGCTCGATATCCTGTCTTGCGCTCGCGGGAGCGCGCATCCCAACGGTTGAAGAGCCCAGCCAGCAGGGTTCCCGTGATGCTGTGCCACGCGCAGCAAATGGCGGCAGCCACCGCCGCCTCGGGTAGTGCGGCGAAGTGACGCCCGGCCAGCACCGTGGCCATGCCCGCATTCTGCATACCCACCTCGATGGCAAGCGTGCGGCGTTTGGGGCGGTTCATCCGCGAGGCGCAAGCAATGGCAAAGCCCAGCGCGTAGCCCAGACCGTTGTGCAGAAAGATGACGAGGAAGATGTGCGCCCCGCTCGTGAAGAAACAGCCGCCCTTGGCCGCCACCACACCGCCGACGATGCAGGCCAGACCCAGCACGGAGAGCCCCGGCATCAGGCGGCAGAGCTCGGCGTAGGCGTGGCGCTGCCCCCAGAGCACGTTGCAGAGCGTCCCCGTCGCCACAGGCAGCAACGTCACCAGCAGAATGCTGCGGAACATGCCCAGGGCACCCGTCTCGATGCCTGCGCCGGCCAGCCACAGCACCAGCAGCGGCGTCACCATCGGCGCCAGGAGGGTGGACACCGTGGTCATGCCCACGGAGTAGGCCACATCGCCCTTGCAAAGGAAGCTCATGATGTTGCTGGAGACTCCCCCGGGGCAGCAGCCCACGAGAATGAGCCCCGCCGCAATGCCGGGCGGCAGATCGAAAAACGCCGTGAGCCCCCAGGCCAGCAGGGGCATGACGCTGTACTGCGCCGCCGCCCCGATGAGGATGTCGAGCGGTCGCGCCGCAAGGATGCGGAAATCGCGCGCGCTGAGGGTCATTCCCATCGTCAGCATGATGAAGCCGAGGATGAGGCTCTGCGTATCGCCGTGCACCCAGAGAAAGGCATCACGCCAAAAGAAAGCCAGCACCGCCACGGCGATGACAAAGGCCGAGGTGTGACGCGCCAGAAGGGCGCTGAGGCACTGCAGGGAGGCGAGCATGGCTCAGGAGCGTTTCGGCGTGGGGAAACAGGCGGCTACCGCCAGCGTGACGAGGGTGCCGATGGTCACGCGCCACGGGAAGGCGATGGCGGGGATGAGCTCGCGGCGCCCGAGCAGCTCCAGCGTGATGACGGCAGCAAAGCCCGCCAGCATGCCCAGCACGTTGCCGGCATCGCAGCCGCGGCGCTTGGTGAGCATGCCGAGCAGGAAAATCCCCAGCAGCGAGCCGTAGGTGTAGCCGAAAATCCCCAGTGCGATGGGCAGAATGCGCACGCTTGGATCCATGACGACATACCAGGCCGTCACCGCGCCCACGAGGATGAGCAGCGCCGCAAAGCACACCGTCAGCACGCGCACGGCGCGCAGCATCTGCCGCTCGCTCGCCGCGGGTCGGAACACGTCGCGATACCAGTCGCGCGTGGCCGTGGTGGCCAGCGCATTGAGCGCGGTGGAGAGCGATCCCATGGCCGTGGCCAGCAGCGCCGCCACCAGCAGCCCGCGAACCCCCACAGGCAGGCAGTGGATGATGAACCATGGGAAAATCTCGATTTGCTTCTCGGGAGGGGTGATACCGTTGCGCGCAAAGTAGACGAAGAGCAGCATGCCGCAGGAGAGGAAGATGAACACGATGGGCATGTCCATCAGCCCCGAGATGATGACGGCGCGGGTGCCGGTCTTGCTGTCCTTGGCGGCGAGCATGCGCTGCACCATGTCCTGGTCGGTGCCGTGCGTCGCCATCGTGATGAAAGTGGAGCCCAGCACGGCGCTCCACAGCGTGTACTCATTGCCCAGGATGTTGCGGACATCCGCCCAAAAGCCCTGCCCCGTCAGCCCCGTGTCCGCGAAGGCCCAGGGTTTCAGGTTGCGGATGCCGCAGGGGTTGTAGTCGGTGTTGCCCAAGGTGCTGCAGATGCTCTGCCAGGCCTGCGCGAGCGTCCCCTCGCCCATGATGCTGCAAAAGAGAACGCCGATGGTGGTGATCACGGAAACAGCGAGGATGGAGGCCTGCAGCACATCTGTCCACACCACGGCTTTCAGCCCGCCGAGGGTGGTGTACACCGCCGTGGCGATGGTGATGAGGGTGAGCGCCGCGATGTAGATCACCACCGTTTCGAGTTTGCCGGCGCTCTCCTGCCCCGTGACGAACAGGTAGGCAATCACCAGCAGAATGCCCGCGAAGAACAGGCGGGTGCCGCTGGCGAGCACGCGGCTGATGAGGAAGGTGATGCTGGCGCAGCGCCGCGTGGTCACGCCGAAGCGTTTTTCCAGATACTCGTAGATGGACACCACACGGTAGTCGTAGTAGGGCTTGAGGAAGAGCTTTCCCACGATGATGCGCCCGAGGATGGTGCCGATGGCGAGCTGCATGTAGGTGTAGTTGCGCAGCGCAAAGCCCTCGCCGGGAGCGCCGAGGAAGGTGGCAGCGCTGATTTCTGCCGCAATGATGGAGGCGAGAATGGCCCACCACGGCAGGCTGCGGTTGCCGAGGGCATAGCCCTCCAGGCTGTCCTGACGGCGGCTGACGCAGAGTCCGATGCCGAAAATGGCGCAGAAGTAGGCCAGAATGACGAAACAATCGAAGAACATGGCGAAAAAACGGGGCGCGGTCTCAGCCGCGCCCGGAAAGAGAGGAAACGTGCCTCAGTCCTCCTTCTTGTGCCGGAGGGCGGCGGCCACCAGCCCCGAGAAGAGCGGGTGCGGGTGCGTCGGGCGGCTCTGGAACTCGGGGTGATACTGGCAGGCGATGTAGAAGGGGTGCCCGGGCAGCTCCACCACCTCCACCAAGCCGTGCTCATCGTTCACGGCGGAGATGACGAGCCCGGCCGCCTCCACCGCCTCGCGGTAATCGGCGTTGAACTCGTAGCGGTGGCGGTGGCGCTCGGAGATGGTCTCTTCCCCGCCGTAGAGGGTGCTGCACAGGGTGCCGGGCTTAATGTTCGCCGGGTAGGCACCCAGACGCATGGTGGCGCCCATGTTCTCGATGTGCTTTTGCTCCTCCTGCAGGCAGATGATGGGGTGCGGCGTGTGCTTGTCGAACTCGGTGGAGTTGGCATCCGCCAAGCCGAGCACGTTGCGGGCAAACTCGATGCAGGCAATCTGCATGCCGAGGCAGATGCCGAAGTAGGGGATGCCCTGCTCGCGAGCGTAGCGCGCGGCGGCAATCTTGCCCTCGATGCCGCGGTCGCCGAAACCGCCGGGCACCAAAATACCGTCCACATCGCCGATGAGCTCCTCGGGATTGCCCTGCTCCAGCGCCTCGGCATCCACGCGCACGACCTCCACGCGGCAGTCATTGGCGGCGCCGGCGTGCGTGAAGCTCTCGTAAATGGACTTGTAGGCATCCTGCAACGAGATGTACTTGCCGACCACGGCGATGCGCACGCTGTGGTTCGGATGGATGACGCGACCGACAAACTGCTGCCAATCCGCCATCTTGGGATGCGGCACGGTGATGCCCAACACCTCGGTGACGATGCGGTCGATGCGGTCGCGCCCCAGGTCAATCGGGCATTCGTAGATGCTGTGCTTCACATCGCAGAACGCCACCACGTTGCGCGGCGGCACATTGCAGAACATGCCGATTTTCTTCTTCTCGTCGTCCGTCAGGTTGTCCATCTCCGTGCGGCAGACGATGATGTCGGGCTGAATGCCGATTTCGCGCAGCTTGGCCACGCTCTGCTGGGTGGGCTTGGTCTTGGTCTCGCCCGCCGCCTTGATGTAGGGCAGCAGGGTCACATGGATGAAGCAGCAGTTGGAGCGACCCACCTCCAGCGCGAACTGGCGCAGCGCCTCGAGGAAGAGGTAGCCCTCAATATCGCCCACGGTGCCGCCGATTTCGGTGATGATGACATCGCAGTCCTTGTTCTGCTCGGTGACATCGTACAGGCGCTGCTTGATTTCATCCGTCACATGCGGGATGTACTGCACCGTTTTGCCGAGGTAGTCGCCGCGGCGCTCCTTCTCCAGCACATGCTCAAACACCTTGCCGGAGGTCAGGTTGTTCAGGCGCGTCAGGCGGCAATGCACAAAACGCTCGTAGTGTCCCAGATCCAAATCCGTCTCCGCACCATCGTTGAGCACATAGACCTCGCCGTGCTGGTAGGGGCTCATGGTGCCGGGGTCAATGTTGAGGTAGGGATCGAACTTCTGCATGGTCACTTCCAAACCGCAGTGTTCGAGCAGAGTACCGATGGAGGCAGCTGCCAAGCCCTTGCCCAACGAAGAGACCACGCCGCCGGTCACAAAAATATATTTCATGGTGAAAGGAGAGGAGTATGTTCGGCGGGGAGTCTAGCACAGCTTCCCCCGCCCTGTCCAGCCCAAACCGCTGCGCATCCCCGACCGCGCACAAAAAAACGTCTCTATCCCCCCCCCGCGCAAAAAAGATCCGCCTCTCGCCCAAGGGAGAGACGGATCGCGTAGAGCGATGTTTAGGCGGAGCTTCAGTCTTGGGAACGACGGCTGTAGTCGTACTTGCTCTCGAAGCCCAGCTCCTCGGGGAACTCGGAGAAGCCGCCCCACACGTTGTACTCCTTGAGGCCGTTGCGGCCGCAGCTGCCCTGGTAGGGAGGACGGTAGGTGCACTTGTAGGTGGGAGCCCAGAAGGTCACCAGCTCGTAGAAACCGTAGCCGATGCGGGTGGCCGTGCGGGTGGTACCCTCGACAATGCCCACGGAGAAGCCGGCGGTGGTACCCTCGTTAGCCGTCCAGCGGATGATGGTGTTCGGCAGTTCGGAAACACCCCACACAAGGTTGTCGATCGCGCGACCGAGCTTGCGGGTGGCGGTGTACTCAGAGGCGGGAGGAGCCTGAATGTCCGCATAAGCAGCACCGGCCATCGCCACGATAAGGGAGGAAAGGAGTAAGCGCTTCATGACATCAACATACATAGCACAGCCCCACAACTCATGCAAGAGAAAAGAGGAAAAAACAGTGATTTTTCTCATTTTTCAGCCACCGAATTCAAAAAATCCGCCAAATCCGTCTGCGTTTCCTCGTCGGTGAGGTAGCAACCCGTGTCCGAACCGTACCAATGGCCGTTGAGGAAGGCCGCACGCGTGCGGAATCCCCCGCCGCAGAGCGCAAAATGCTTGCAGTGGGCGCAGCGCCCGCTGAGGCGGCGTTGGCGCTCGGCGGGGTCATCGCTGCCGCGCAGCTCACGCAGCGCCGCCGCCGAGGGCTCGCTCGCCGCCTCCCACACGTCGGAAAATTTCTGCGTCTTGACATTGCCGAGCGTCACGCTCTGCCAGAACTGGTCGGGGTGAATGTTGCCCTGCGTGTCGATGTTGGCAAAGCCGCGACCGCTGGAGTTCGCGCCGCCGCCGTTCCAGCGCAACAGGCGCAGCGTCTCCGCCGCCAGCGGGCTACCCTCGCGCAGCTGGCGCAGCAGCAGGTAAACCCCGTCGGCAGGCTGCGTCACCGTCAGCAACTCGCGGTCATCGCCCGCCGCCGCCCACTTCTCCGCGCGGGCAATCAGCAGGTCGATGGCGCGCCGAGCCTCCTCCGGGCGCAGGCTCGCCACCTCCACCCCGCGCCCCGTCGGCACCAGGTGGTAGAAGCACACACGGCGGATGTTCTCGCGCTCGATGAAGTCGAGAATCTCCTCCATGCTCTGCACATTGTTGCGCGTGAGCGTTAGCCGCAGCCCCGTCTTTTGCCCCACCTCCTCGCAGAGGCGGAAGCCGCGGATGGCGCCGTCAAAGGCGCCCGGCACGCCGCGGAAGGCGTCGTGAACGGCGCCGATGCCGTCCAGCGAAATGCCTACATAGGCCACGCCCAACTCCTTGAAACGCGCCGCCAGCGCCGGGGTAATCTTCGTGCCGTTGGTGGAGATGGTCACCTTGAGCCCGCGACCGATGGCTCGCTCCAAAATCTGCGGCAGATGCGGGTGCAGCAGCGGCTCGCCGCCGGAAAGCAGCAAGGCGCTCACCTGATACTCCGCCAGGTCATCAATCACCGCGCAGCACTGCTCCCAAGAGAGCTCGCCGGGGTAGCGCTCGGCGTGCGAATCGGCGTAGCAGTGCACGCAGCGCAGGTTGCAGGTGCGCGAGATGTTCCACACAACCACGGGTTTGCGGGCGCGCGAGGAAACGGGCGCGCAGCAGGCCGTGCTCGGGTTGAGACGCCCCGAGCCGTCGCCCTGCCCATAGCGCAGGTGGTCGGCAGGTTGCGCCTGCCCCGTCCACAGTTTGGTGATATTAATCATGAGTATCTGCCTTGTCGCGCCATGCGGCGGGAATGTAAGAACACAGGGGCTCGGCCCCCATCATGTCGCCGAGCAGCCCGTAGGCACGCGAGCGCGAGCCGCCGCACACGCGGCGATACTCGCAGACCCCGCACTTACCGCCCAGCGCGTCGTCGTCGCGCAGGCGCGTGAAAAGGGGATGCGTGCGGTACACCTCGGCCAGACGGTCCGTGCGCACGTTGCCCGCCGTCAGCGGCAGAAAGCCGCTGGGCTGAATCTCCCCCGTATGCGAAATAAACAACACGCCCTTGCCGTCGCGCGTGGCGATCACATGGCGCGGGGGCGCCGTCTGCCCCGCCGCCGCTGCCTGCAGCAACGCGCGGCGGTAGTGGTGCCCCTCGGTCGTCTTGACGGCAAAGGGCACCTCGGCGCGCAGGCGAATCAGGCGCGCCCACAGCTGCTCCAGCTCCGCCGCCGTCGGCAGCTCCGCCGCCGAGGCGCGCCCCGTGGGCACCAGCACAAACACGCTCCACACATCGGGGCGCAGCTCGCGCATCAGCTCCGCAAAAGCCTCAAACTCCGGCAGGGTGCTGCGCGCCACGGTTGTGTTGATTTGCAGCTCGATACCCGCCTCGCGGGCGCGGCGCGCTGCCTCCAGCGTGCGTTCAAAGGTGTGCGGCACGCCGCGGAAGGCATCGTGCGTCTGCTGCGTTGCGCCATCCAGGCTCAGGCTCATGCTCACCACGCCCGCCGCGCGCAGCGCGCGGAAATCGCAGCGCAGCAAGCGCGGGGTCGCCGCCGGGCTCAGCGCCACCCGGAGCCCTTCCCCGGCCAGGCGCTCGATCAGCTCCGTGATGTCCGGGCGCATCATGGGGTCGCCCCCCGTCAGCACCACCATGGGCGGGCGCAGCTCGGCAATCTCGTCGACCAAGCGCAGCGCCTCCCCGTGCGTGAGCTGCTGCGGGTGCGCCTGCGGCTGCGCCACCGCGCGGCAGTGGCGGCAGGCCAGCGCGCAGGCGCGCGTCACCTCCCAAAAGAGGATGAAGGGACGTTCGTTGAAATCCACGGCAGAAAGATGCGGATGAGCAGCCACGCGCGCATTCTACCCAAGAAGCGCCCCCATGGCAAGCGAAACCGCCCCCGCTGCCACACTGCCCGGCAAGACCGCCGCCGCGGCGCGACGACATTTTTGCGGGTCTGTTGCAAATCCGCTGGTGGGGAGGGAAGCCCGGAATAAGACAAAGAAAG
>JBJEVK010000047.1:0-21027 GCA_051884295.1 Akkermansia sp. | reverse complement strand
GCCACGGGCTGCGCCGGTGGCCTGGGTAAGTATCTCGCTGCACGCTGATTTGCACAGGCGCATTCTACCACCAAGTTGTTGCCCCGGGCAACAACTTGTGGGACGCACTCGCACGGCAGCGGACGCCGCGAGACGAAAACGGACACGGCAGAAACGATCAACAAAACAGGCAGCCCCGCAGGGCTGATTTTTCCCTGCGGGGCTGCCGCGCTCATTGAGCTGCGCCGTGGGCGCAATGTGTTGATTCTTAGGGTGACCAGTGGGATTCGAACCCACGACAACCGGAACCACAATCCGGGGCTCTACCGCTGAACTATGGTCACCGTGTAGAAGATACAGACTATAAGATTCGAACTTATGACCCCATCCGTGTGAAGGATGTGCTCTACCACTGAGCTAAGTCTGCGTTGTTTTTGCATGAACCCGCTTGGACGCGGACTGCGCGGCAGATAATAGCGCTTTCGGCAGAGCATTGCAAGCCTTTTTTTTAAAAAATTGCAAAGCCGGGGGTGTTGCGGTGTCCTTCGGCAGTGTGCCGATGCCCTTCGGAAAATTCCTTGACAAGAGGAGAGGGCGTAGGCACAATGAGTCACCTCCCTGCGGAACTCACTCTTTTCGCCCCGTCCGAGCATGTTCAGGATCATCAAGCGCAACGGCCAGCCCGTCGATTACTGCCGCGCCAACATCGCGCGCGCCATCGAAAACACCTTTCAGGGGCTCGGCACGGGGATTCTGCCCTACGAGTGCGAGCGCCTGACGCAGGCGGTCGAGGACAGGGTGATGGAGGCGGGGGCGGCAGATGATGCCGTGCCGGTGGAGACCGTGCAGGATTATGTCGAAATTGCGCTGATGGAGGCCGGGCATTTCGATGCCGTCAAGAGTTTCATCCTCTACCGGGGGGAACTCACGCGCGCCCGCAAGGCTCGCGAGGAGCTGTTGAGCTTTTTCGGCGGCTGCCCCGTGCTCGATGCTTGCCTGAAAGACATTCAGCGCGCGTTCCCCGATGACATTTACCGCCTGTCGCACCTGACGAATAAATTTGCCTCGCTGTACAAGATGGGTATCGGGCGCGCCGAGGGGCTGGCGCTGCTGGTGAAAGCCGCCGCCGAGCTGACGACGCAGGAGGCGCCCGCGTGGGAGATGATTGCCGAGCGCTTTGCGCTGCTGCGCTTCCGCGAAGCGCTGGCCGAGCGCGAGCAGGACCTGGGGCTGGCGCGCTACTGCGACAAGGTCGACTACCTCGTGCGCGAGGGGCTCTACGGCGCCTACCTCAGCGAGGCGTACACGCGCGACGAATTGCAGCAGGCCGCCGCGTTCATGCAGCCGCAGCGCGATGAGCTCTTCAACATCTCGGGCTTCGAGCTGCTGGCGGGGCGCTACCTCGTCCGCGACCGCTCGGGGCATGCGCTGGAATCTCCGCAGGAAATGTTCTTGGGCATCTCCCTGCACTTGGCCATGAAGGAGACGACCAAGCGTCTGGACTGGGTGCGGCGCTTCTACGACATGCTCAGCACGCTCAAGGTGACCATGGCGACCCCCACGCTCGCCAACGCCCGACGCCCCTTCCACCAGCTCTCCTCCTGCTTCATCGACACGGTGCCCGACAGCCTCGACGGCATCTACCGCAGCATCGACAACTTTGCCATGGTGAGCAAGTACGGCGGCGGCATGGGGCTGTATTTCGGCAAGGTGCGCGCCTGCGGCAGCCCCATCCGCGGCTTTCCGGGCGCGGCGGGCGGTGTCATCCGATGGATTCGCCTGGCCAACGACACCGCCGTGGCCGTCGACCAGCTCGGCGTACGGCAGGGCGCCGTGGCGGTCTACCTCGATGTGTGGCACCGCGACCTGCCCGAGTTCCTGGGCCTGCGCACCAACAACGGCGACGACCGCCTCAAGGCGCACGATGTGTTCCCCGCCGTGTGCTACCCCGATTATTTCTGGCAGCAGGCGCGCGACAACATCGGCGGCGATTGGTACCTGATGTGCCCGCACGAGATCCACAGCGTCAAGGGCTACCACTTGGAGGACTTTTTCGGCGATGCGTGGCGTGAGCGCTACCTGAGCTGCGTGGCTGATCCGCGCATCCGCAAGCGCGTCATCCCCATCAAAGACATCATCCGCCTCATCCTCAAGAGCGCGGTGGAGACCGGCACGCCCTTCGCCTTCAACCGCGACACCGTCAACCGCGCCAACCCCAACAAGCACAAAGGCGTCATCTACTGCAGCAACCTCTGCACCGAGATTGCCCAAAACATGAGCGCCATCGAAGCGCTGGAACAGCGCATCGAAAGCGTCGACGGCGACCCCGTCATCGTCACCACCACCAAGCCGGGCAACTTCGTGGTCTGCAACCTCGCCAGCCTCTCGCTCGGGCGCATCGACGTCACCGACGAGGGCGAGCTGACCGAGCTGACGAGCTCCGCCATCCGCGCGCTGGACAACGTCATCGACCTCAACTTCTACCCCCTGCCCTACGCCCAGGTGACCAACCGCCAGTACCGCCCGCTGGGGCTGGGCGTGAGCGGCTACCACCACATGCTCGCGCGCAACGGGCTGCACTGGGAGAGCGAGGCGCATCTCGAGTTTGCCGACAAGGTGTTCGAGCGCATCAACTACGCCGCCATCGCTGCCAGCTGCGCCATCGCCGCCGAGAAGGGTGCCTACGCCCACTTTGCGGGCAGCGAATGGGCCACGGGTGCCTACTTTGAGCAGCGCGGCTATGACTCCCCGCGCTGGCAGGAGCTGCGGCAGCGGGTGGCGGCGCAGGGCATGCGCAATGCCTACCTGCTGGCCGTGGCGCCCACGAGCAGCACAAGCATCATCGCCGGCACCACCGCCGGGCTCGACCCCGTGATGAAGAAGTTCTTCCTGGAGGAGAAGAAAACGGGGCTCATGCCGCGCGTGGCTCCCGAGCTGAGCCTCCGCACCCTTTGGCTCTACAAAAACGCCCACTACATCGACCAAAGCTGGTCGGTGCGCGCCTGCGGCATCCGCCAGCGCCATGTGGACCAAGCCCAGAGCATGAACCTGTACATCACCAACGAATACACCCTGCGCCAAATCCTGCGCCTTTACCTGCTGGCGTGGGAATGCGGGGTGAAAACCATTTATTACATCCGCTCCAAGAGTCTGGAAGTTGAAGAATGCGAATCATGCGCCAGTTAACCAAAAAACCGCTCTTTAACCCCTCGGGCGACACCGAGGTGTCCGCGCGCCGCCTCCTCAACGGCAACACCACCAACCTCAACGACTTCAACAACATGAAGTACGGCTGGGTGAGCCGCTGGTACCGCCAGGCCATGAACAACTTTTGGGTGCCCGAGGAAATCAACCTCGCAGCGGATGTGAAGGACTACCCCCTGCTCTCGCCCGCCGAGCGCCGCGCCTACGATAAAACCCTCTCCTTCCTCGTCTTTCTGGACAGCATCCAGACGGCGAATCTCCCCGCGCTGGGCGAGTACATCACCGCCAACGAAATCAACCTCTGCCTCGCCATCCAGACCTTCCAGGAAGCGGTCCACAGCCAGAGCTACAGCTACATGCTCGACACCATCTGCGAGCCCCAAAAGCGCAACGAGGTGCTCTACCAGTGGAAGAACGATGCCCACCTGCTGCGGCGCAACGAGTTCATCGGCAACCTGTACAACGAGTTCCAGCGCGACCGCTCGCCCGAGTGCTTCGTGCGCACCGCCGTGGCCAACTACATCCTGGAGGGCATCTACTTCTACAGCGGCTTCATGTTCTTCTACAACCTGGGGCGCAACCGCAAGATGCCCGGCTCCGCGCAGGAGATCCGCTACATCAACCGCGATGAGAACACGCACCTGTGGCTCTTCCGCAACATCCTGCACGAGCTGCAGCGCGAGGAGCCGCAACTCTTCACCCCGGAGCTGGTCGAGGTCTACCGCGGCATGATCCGCGAGGGCTGCGAGCAGGAAATCGCCTGGGGGCACTTCGTCATCGGCGATGACATCCCCGGGCTCTCCAAGCAGATGATCAGCGACTACATCCAGTACCTCGGCAACCTGCGCTGCAGCAACCTCGGCTTCGAGCCCATCTACGCCGGGCACAGCGAGGAGCCGCCGAGCATGAGCTGGGTGAGCCAGTACAGCAACGCCAACCTCATCAAGACCGACTTTTTCGAGGCGCGCAGCACCGCCTACGCCAAGAGCTCCGCCCTGGTGGACGACCTGTAAGCACCATGGATGCCGCTGCCCCGGGCGAGGACACGCTCATCCGCCGCATGAGCGACACGCTGGCGAGCCAAGTGGCTGCCGGCGAGGTGGTGGAGCGACCTGCCTCCGTGGTCAAGGAGCTGGTGGAAAACAGCATCGATGCCGGCGCGCGCGCCGTGCGTGTGGAGATTCGGCGCGGGGGCATCTCGCTCATCCGCGTGAGCGATGACGGCAGCGGCATGAGCCGCGCCGATGCCGAGCTCTGCCTGCAGCGCCACGCCACCAGTAAACTACTCAGCGCTGCCGACCTCTTCGACATCCGCCACCTCGGCTTTCGCGGCGAAGCCCTGCCGAGCATCGCCTCCGTCTCGCGGCTCATCCTCACCACTCGACGCCCGCAGGACATCAGCGGCAGCCGCGTCATCTGCGAAGGGGGCGAGCAGCAGCCCCCCACCGATGCCGGCTGCGCCCCGGGCACCGACATCAGCATCGCCGACCTCTTCTACAACACCCCCGTGCGCCGCAAGTTCCTCAAGAGCGAGGAGACGGAGAGCGGCCACGCCGAGCACCAAGTCAAGCTGCACGCGCTCGCCTTTCCCGGCGTGCGCTTCACCCTCGTGCGCGACGGCAGCACCCTCTTCGACCTGCCGGCCACGCAAGACCTGCGCGAGCGCATCGCGGGGCTCTTCGGGCGCGAGGCGGCGGATACCCTGCTGCGCATCCGCCCCACCGAAGCGCCGGGGCTGCGCATCACGGGCTTTCTCATGCCCCTCTCCGCCGCGCGGCGCAACCGCCGCATGCAATTCTTTTTCCTCAACGGGCGCCCCATCGACAGCCTCCTTGTGGCGCGTGCCGTCCGCGACGGCTACGGCGGCTTTCCCACGGGGCTGCACCCCGCGCTCTTCCTCTACCTCGAGGTGGATCCGGCGCTGGTGGATGTCAACGTGCACCCCGCCAAGCGCGAAGTGCGCTTCCGCCGCGAGAGCGAGCTGAGCCTCGCCGTCATGGATGCCGTGGCGGGCACCCTGGCGGCGCACGCCCGCGGCGGCAGCGCAGCGGAAAGCGAAGTTCCCCCGACGCCGCAGCCTGAGCCGCAGACGACCGCACCGACGGAGCCGACCACAGCGCCGACAGACCCCTCCCCCGCAAGCGCAACGACAGCCGCCACCGCACCGCCCACCGTGCCGACGGCCAACACGACGCCGCCGCCCGCGCCGGGCGCGGCGCAGCGCATTCCGCTGGTGCTGCGCCCCGTGCTGGAGCCGCAGCAACGCGAGCTGAAGCTTCCCCCCGCCTCGCCCCGCCCCGCTGCGCCGACCGGCACCGCCACTCCTGCGTCGGCAGCCGCTGCGCCCCCCCTCTCGCCCCTGCCGGCGGCGGCGCCCGACCCCGCGCTGCGCCGCTTCCGCGATCTCGGCCTGCTCCACGGGCGCTACTGCCTGTTCGAGAACACCGAAGGCCTGGTGCTCATGTCCCCGCGAGCCGCGCGCGAGCGCATCATCTTCGAGCGCCTCATGCAGAGCAACCGCCACCCCCTCACCGCCCAGCGACTGCTCAGCCCCGAGCTGCTGGAAATCGATCCGCGCGACCGCGGCATCGTCAGCGAAGTGCGCGAGCAGCTGCAACACGCGGGCTACATCGTCTCCGAATTCGGGCACAACACCCTGCGCATCGAAGCCGTGCCCGCCATCCTCCCCCTGCAGCAGGCGGCTCCCTTCCTCAGCGAGCTGCTCAGCGCCTTCACCTCCGGCGAGGTGCGGCTCACGCGCGCCAAGGACAAAAACCCCTTCGAGCTGCTGGCCTTGCGCCTCGCCCGGCTCTACGCCATCCGGGAGGACATCTCGCCCTGGCTGCGCGAGCCCCTGCGCCTGCTCAGCGAGCTGCTGCGCTGCGAAATCCCCTACTGCACCCCGCACGGCCGCCCCACCCTGCTGCCCTTTGCCCTCAGCGAAATCGAGCGCCGCTTCCACGCCCGCTGATCCGCTACCACCCGGCGGGAGGGAAGCCCCCGGACAGGGGCACCCAAGGGCATCCCAACAGGGGCACCCCATGCATACCGCACGTTGCGGCACCAGGCAAGCGCCATCCCCGAAAACAACAAGGCTGAGGGGTCTTAACCCTCAGCCTTGTTGTTTCGCCTACAGGGAGAGGGATTTGAACCCCCGACCAACTGTGTGTAAGACAGCCGCTCTACCACTGAGCTATCCCTGCGTTTCCGTGCCGAGACAGTCTACACGGAACGGCAGGCGCGAGCAAGAGAAAAAGAGGGGTATGTCACAACGAAGCCAAGCAGGCGCGAACCGGCGGCGGCGACCGGCACAGAAGCTCCGCAGGGGAGCAAGCGGCAGCGGCGTTTTGCGGGCAGCGAGCCGCAACAGGTGCTTGCCTTGGCGGGGCGGACGTGCTAGGATGGCGGCAACGCTATGGACGCCAAGCTTCTTTCTGTGCTGGAGCAAGCCGTTACCGACGGCAAGCTGCTCGCTTCCTCTCTGGACAATATCCACCTGCTGCTCAACGGCACGCAGGATCCCATCGCCCCGGCAGCCATTGCCGAGCTGGCCGAGGACGGCGATTTTGCCGAGCTCAACAACCGCTTTTACAAAACGCTGGCCTTCGGCACCGGCGGGCTGCGCGGTCGCACCATCGGCATGCGCGTCACCAAGGTCGAGCAGGGCAAGGGCGGGCTCAACGGTCGCCCCGAGTTCCCCTGCGTGGGCACGGCTGCCATGAACTACTTCAACGTGGGGCGCGCCATGCGCGGGCTCATCACCTACGTGCGCCGCTTTGTGGAGGCCGAGGGCAGCGGTCGCAAGCCCCTGCTGGTCATCGGCCACGACACCCGCCACTTCTCGCGCGATTTTGCCGAGCTCTGCGCGAAAATCGCCACCGACCTCGGCTGCGACTGCGCGCTCTTTGACGGTCCCTGCTCCGTGCCGGAGGTCTCCTTCACCATCCGCGAGCTGCACGCCGACACGGGTGTCATGCTCACCGCCAGCCACAACCCCGCCCACGACAACGGCTTCAAAGCCTACTTCAACGACGGCGCCCAGCTCATCGCCCCGCACGACAAGGGAGTCATCGCCGAGGTGAACGCCCTCAGCGGCGACCGCTACGAGCCCCTGCCCGCCGAGCAGCAGGGCAGCCTGCGTGTGCTGGGTGCGGAGATGGACGCCATCTACATCAAGCGGCTCAAGCAGGTGGCGCTGCGCCCCGAGGTCTTTGCCGGAGCAGCGGCCAAAGTCGTCTACACCAACCTGCACGGCACGGGCAAGCGCTGCATTGTCCCCCTGCTGCGCGAGCTGGGCTGCAACGTAAGCACCGTCGCGGCGCAGGATGTGCAGGACGGGCGCTTCCCCACCGTCGCCAGCCCCAACCCGGAGAACGCCCCCGCGCTGGACATGGCCGTGGCTCAAGCCAACGCTGAGAACGCGGATCTGGTCATCGCCACCGACCCGGACTGCGACCGCATGGGCATTGCCGTGCGCAACCGCGAGACGGGCAGGATGGAGCTGCTCACGGGCAACCAGACGGGCTGCCTGCTGGCGTGGTACCGCTGCATGAGCGTGCGCGAGCTCGGCATTGTCACCGAGGAGAACCGCGAGCACGCCGTCATGGTCAAGACCTTCGTCACCAGCCCCTTGCAGGATGCCATCGCCGCCAAGCACGGCATCGCCACCGTCAACGTACTCACCGGCTTCAAATACATCGCCGCCAAACTCGGCAAGTACGAGCGCGCCATCCCCGCCGAGCTGCGCGCCCACTACCGCGAGCTCTCCGAGCAGGAGACGCGCGCCCTGCGTCTGGCGCACAGCAAGTATTTCGTCTTCGGCGGCGAAGAGAGCTACGGCTACCTGGCGCAGGATTTTGTCCGCGACAAGGATGCCAACGTCGCTGCCCTCTGCCTGGCCGAGCTCAACGCCTACCTGGCCGCCAAGGGGCTGGGTCTGCTCGACTGCCTCAACGCCCTCTACAAGGAGTACGGCTACTACAAGGAGCTGGGCAAGAGCCTTGTGATGGAGGGCGCCGACGGCGCCGCCAAGATTGCCGCCCTGACCAAGACCTACATCGAGAACCCGCCGGCAGAGATGGACGGTGCGGCTGTCACCGCCGTGCGCGACTTCTCCTCCGGCGCGCTGAGCGATGCGGAGGGCGACCCCATCCCCGCCGAAAAGATGCTCTTTGTGGATCTGGCCGACGGGCGCAGCTTCGCCGTGCGCCCCAGCGGCACGGAACCCAAGATCAAGTACTACCTCTTTGCCCACGGTGCCGCCGGGCAGGACCCCGCCACCGCCAAGCCGGAGGTGGAGGGGCGCATCGCCTCGCTGTGGGCTGCCATCGAGGCCGATGCGCACGTCCGCATGGCCTGATGCCCCCTGCCCCCACCCCATGCAAACCGCGCTCTTCATCGGCTTGGGCAGCTTCTGCGGCGGCGTACTGCGCCACCTCGGCGGGCTGCTCGTGCGGCAGTGGGTGGGGGCGGGCTGCCTCTTCCCCTGGCACACGCTCTGTATCAACGCACTGGGCTGCCTGTTGCTCGGGCTGCTCAACGGGCTCTTCGAGCGCGGTGGCTCCCCGCTGCACCCCGACCTGCGCGCGGCGCTCACCGTGGGGCTCTGCGGCGGCTTCACCACCTTCTCCACCTTTGCGGGCGAGAACATCGCGCTGCTGCGGCAAGGGGCGCTGCTGCAAGGCGGGGCCTACATAGCCCTCTCGCTGCTGGGTGGGCTGGCGCTCTTCCTGCTCGGCTATCTCTCTGCCAAAACGATCTTCTCATGACGCCTCGACATTGGACCCTGCGCCATGGTGATTGGCAACTGCCCGCGGGCGGTGCCATCATGGGCATCCTCAACATCACCCCCGACTCCTTCTCCGACGGCGGGGAGCACGGCGACACCGCGTCCGCGCTCGCCCACGCCGACAAGCTGCTGGCAGACGGGGCGCACATCATCGACCTCGGCGGCGAGAGCACCCGCCCCGGCTCGGCAGAGGTGAGCATCGACGAGGAAGCCCGCCGCGTGCTGCCCGTGCTGCGCGAGCTGCGCCGCCGCCACCCGCAGGCGCTGCTCTCGGTGGACACGCGCCACGTCGCCATCGCCGAGCAGGCGCTGGAAGCCGGGGCGGACATCATCAACGACATCACGGGGCTGGCCGACCCCGCCATGCGTGCGCTTTGCGCTGCGGCGCCCTGCGGCATCGTTCTCATGCACATGCAGGGGCAGCCGCGCACCATGCAGCTCGCCCCGCACTACGATGACGTGATGCGCGAGGTGCGCGCCTTCTTCGAGCAGCGACTCGCGCTGGCCGAGGCGGCGGGCATTGCCCGCGAGCGCATCTGCCTCGACCCCGGCATCGGCTTCGGCAAGAACGTGGAGCACAATTTGGCGCTCATCGCGCATCTTGAGGCGCTGCGCGTGGCGAACCTGCCCCTGCTCATGGCGCTCTCGCGCAAACGCTTCATGGGCGCCGTGCTCAGCGGCGGAGCCCCCGCCCCCGTGCGCGAGGCACTACCCACGGTGGTGATGAGCCTGCTCGCCGCCGACCGCGGAGCCGACCTGCACCGCGTGCACGACGTGCGTGAGCTGCGCGATGCCCTGCGCCTGCGCCGGGCTGTCCTCGGCGCGTGATATACCCCCGGACGGAGGAGCCTCACGGCTCGGGCGGCCACGGGCGCTGTTCCAGCCCGTGAATCAGGTAGGCGCGCTCGGCGAGCCGCGCCAAAGGGGTGTCGGACAGGGAGTCCGAGTAAAAGGCTTCTGCCCTGACCTGCTCCCCGAAGAGGGCGCGCAGCCGCCGCACTTTTTCCTCACCTTTGCAATTGGGTGTCAGCAGCGCTCCGGTGCGGACATCCACGGCGGTGGCAATCAGCTGCACGCCGATCTGTGCCGCTATCGGTGCCAACAAAAACTCCGGCGAGGCGGAGATGATGACATCATCCGCTCGTCGCTGCTGCCGATACCACGCCTCGATGCGCGAGGCGTGGGTGCGCCAGAACTGCTCCACGCTGCCTGCGACATCCGGCACATCACGCAGAAAGGAAAAATAGGCCGATTTGAGCGCCTCCTTGTCACAGCGCCCGAGCTTGTAGCGAACCAGCGCAAACAGAAAACGGGGCAAAAAGCGCAGGGCGCGCGGATGGTGGCGCAGGCAACAGAAGCAAAAATCCACCGAGCTGTCGCCCCGATAAATGGTCTTGTCGAAGTCGTAGATGTTCATCGGCAATACAACAGGGCGAACATGAGCATCAAGAAGCCTCCGACCATGAGCAGCAACACCTTGTCACGCAGCAGCACTTCCACCGGGTCGCCCTCGGAGTCACCCTCAATGTGGTAGCTGTATTTCATGGTAATGAGCAACACGAGCGGCACGGTGGAGGGAAGATGGGTGGTTCCGTAGTGGGCGGCCGTGGTCGCATCCGTGCACCAAAGGGCATAAAAAACATTGGTCAGCCCCAGACATACGTAGAGGTTTTTGTCCAAAAAACGCGTGTTGTAGCGGCGCAGCACCTTGCGGGTGTTGCCGTTCTTTTGTCGCTGCAGCTCGTTGCGGCGCTTGCCGAGCGCCATGCAGAAAGCAAAGGCGCCGATGGTCAGGTAGAGCCAGTCGGAGATGACGATCCCCGTAAGCCACGCACCGTAGAGCACGCGAAAGATGAATCCCGAGCTCAGGATAGTGATGTCGAGAATCGGGATGTTTTTCCAGCCAAAGCTGTAGGCGAAGTTCAACAGGACATACAGCAGGAGGATGGCGGTCGCTCCGGGGTGAAAAACCATGGCGTTGGCCCCCATAGCCATTGCCGCCAGCATAGCGGCAGCTACCCAAGCGGCGCGCCGCGAGATGCGCCCCGATGCCAGCGGACGATTACGCTTGGTTGGATGGAGGCGATCCTGCTCGCAGTCGCGCAGGTCGTTGAGCAGATAAATGAGCGATGCCGTGGTGCAAAAGGCTGCCAGCCCCCACAACAGCGCACTGGCCACGGCGGGCTCGAACAGCTGCCCGCTGCACGCCGGAGCTGCCGCCAGCAGGGCGTTCTTGATGTAGTGCCGCACGCGCAGCGCCCGGCACCAGTCAGAAAACATGTTCAGCGAGAAAGCCATACTTGAAGCAGCATGAGAGGGAAACAAATAATAGGAGCGGTGTACCACACAAGGCGGTTTTTCCACAAAGGAATATGGAAGAATAGAAAGAACATCCAAGGACGCCGCAATTTCTTAGCGCGGGTATGTCGGAGAACCCACTCGGAGAAACGCTCTAAACGCTCGCTCAAAGGTAGGCGAAGCTCAATCCCACGCAAATAATGAAACGCGACGGCGGAATACAGAATCCAATACGCAGATACCCGTGAAAAATCGCAGGACAAAACCGTAAACATCGGCAACAACGAAAGAAAAAGGAAGAGCAAAATAAGAACATATTTTCGCAAAACCTCTCTCGACACCCTGCGGGGAAGGAGAAGATTCACTGCAAGATAAAACAGAATCATGATGGCCAATGGGCGCACGAGGATGCCTCCGTAAGCGATATGTACATCATAAGGAAGCTCGACGTGAAACAATCTAGCATCTCCGTAGTTATACGATAGGTGAATTAAAAATGTTTCTGTGGAATCCCATCCGATAGCGGCGATGGAACGAGGAATACGATCAAGATAAGGGTATATACTCTCCCATGAATGCCAAATAGCCTCCGCAGTCGCTACCTGTCCTTTGAAAATGCACAGAATGGCAAACATCAGCACAGGTGGCACACAAATGCACAGGCGACACCACAAACGATATGGCAGCCCTCGATCAAACAAAACAATCAACATCCAAAGTGGTCCAGCGATGAGAAAAGATGCCTCATGCACATTCAAAACGAAAAGAAGGAGCAGAGAAACCACGGTGATTCGAACCGCAGGTCGACAAATAACGGTGTAAAGATGGAGAGCCAGGATGAGCACCAGCAGCATCAGAAAATCCTTCCTTACGAAATGCATGCCAAAAAGTCCAAACATCGTGGGCAGAAACCAAAGGCAAAGACAATTCTGCCGAAAGATTCGGATCAACCAAACAGTTGTCAGGACACAGGCTGTGATCACCAGAGGAATGATCAACCAGCGAGGATCCCAATGGAACGGCTCACATACCTGAAAAAAGATTTCCCCCAGCAAACCGCGTCTCACGAAGCCACCCTGATAATTGATCAACAATTCGGATAGTCCCCACGATGCAGGGGTGAATTGGTCATAGCTTCGGTATGCATCAATCAATAAATTTCCAAAGGCGTTCGCGATCAGCAAGAAAAAAATCCAATGGTATCGCAGAAAAAAAAATGATTTTCTTCATAGCTCCATAACGGTTAATACAAAAAACGGGCTGAATTTACGCATTTAGCATGCTGTAGTCAAGAAAATAATCGATATCGGTTGATCTCCAGTCTACAGCGAAGAGCATCCTGAAAACGAAGCGTTTTGTGCCGGAGACCGAAAAATGGAGTAAAACTTTTTTTTTGCGAGATCAGAAGCACTACAGCATGCTAAAAGCTGTAGTGCCCGACACAGAGCGTAGCTCACAGCTCCGCAGGGAATGCCGTTTCACCACACCCTGAACGCACCGCTTTCTGTCAACCGAGCACCACAGGCTTGCGGAAGCGGGCGTTTTCGTGTACACTGCGCGGCGTTATGATGTGGTCCGGCCGTTTTTCACAACCCACCGCCGATCTGGTTCTCCGGTACGGCGAGTCCGTCTCCTACGATTGGAAGCTCTACAAGCACGATATTGCGGGCAGCATTGCCCACGCTCGAGCGCAGCTGCGCGCCGGGATGCTGACGCAGGCCGAGTTCGACGCCATTGAGGGCGGGCTGCGCAGCATCGAGGCCGACATCGATGCAGGCCAATTCCACTGGAGTCAAAAGCTCGAGGACGTGCACATGAACATCGAGAGCGAACTGACCCGCCGCATCGGCGCCGCAGGTGCCAAGCTGCACACCGCCCGCTCGCGCAATGACCAGGTGGCCACTGACACGCGCCTCTACTGCCGCGCGCAGATTGATGCCTGCATCGCGCTGGTGCACGACCTGCAGCGCGCCCTCGTCCTCAAGGCGGCGGAGTACGCCGAGCTGCGCATCCCCGGCTACACCCACCTGCAGCGCGCCCAACCCGTGACGGTGGGGCACCACCTGCTGGCGTATGTGGAGATGCTGGCGCGCGATGCCGAGCGTCTGGGCGACTGCCGCCGCCGCCTCAACATCTGCCCGCTGGGCAGCGGCGCCATCGCCGGCTCCACCATCAACCTCGACCGCGCGGGCATTGCCGCCGAGCTGGGTTTTGAGGGGGTGACGGAGAACTCGATGGATGCCATTGCCGACCGCGACTATGTGATGGAGACGCTGTTCTGCCTGGCGCTCATCGGCACCCATCTCTCGCGTCTGAGCGAGGACCTGGTGCTGTGGAGCAGCGCGGAGTTCGGCTTTGCCACCCTGTCGGATGCGCACACCACGGGCAGCAGCCTGATGCCGCAGAAGAAGAACCCCGATGTCTGCGAGCTGACGCGCGGCAAGAGCGGGCGCCTCTACGGCAATTTGGTCAGCGTGATGGTCGCCGTCAAGGGGCTGCCGCTCACCTACAACCGCGACTTGCAGGAGGACAAGGAACCCCTCTTCGATTCCTTTGAAACCATCGATTTGGCGCTGCGGGTCAACGCCGAGATGATCGCCGCCATGCGACTGAACCCCGAGCGCTGCGCCGCCGCCGTGAGCGACCCGCTGCTGCTCGCCACCGATTTGGCGGATTATCTGGTGCGCCGCGGCGTGCCCTTCCGCCAAGCGCACGAGCTGGTGGGCAAGGCCGTGGCGGTGGCCGTCGGCAGCGGCACGCCGCTCAACCGGCTGAGTCTCGAGCAATTCCGCGAGATTTCGCCCGAGTACGGCGAGGATGTCTACAGCGTGTTCAGCTTGGATCGCGCCATGAGTCTGCGCACCAACCCCGGCGCGCCCAACCCCGACAACACCGCCCGTCGGCTGGCCTACTGGCAAGCCAAGCTCGCCTGAGTTCAGACCGCTGCCCCCCATGCACCCGCAACAGCCCCAAGCGCTCGCCGTTGACTTCGGCGGCACCACCATCAAGATCGGCGTCACCTGCGGCGATGTGCTGGTCGAGCGCGCCGAGCCGCTGCCCACGGCGCAGTTTGAGAGCCCCGAGGCGACGATTGAGGCCATGGTGGCGGTGCTGCGCCGCCTGCGCGACCGCCACCCGCAGGTGGTGGGCGTGGGGCTGGGCATGCCCGGCTGGGTGGATTTTTACCGGGGGATTCTCTACCAGCTGACCAATGTGCCGGGCTGGACGCAGCCGCTGCCGCTGCGCGCGATGATGGAGGAGGCGCTGGGGCTCCCCGCCGTCATCGACAATGATGCCAAGGCGATGGGCTACGCCGAGTGGAAGCTGGGCGCGGGACGCGGCTGCCACTCGCTCTGCGCCATCACGCTGGGCACGGGGCTGGGCGGCTGTCTCATCCTCCACGACCGCATCGTGCGCGCCCGCAGCATTTCCTGCGCCGAGCTGGGGCAGACCAGCATTGACTACCGGGGCAAGACGGGTCCCTTCGGCAACCGCGGCGCTATTGAGGAATACATCGGCAACAACGAGCTGGCGGCCGAGGCGGTGGAGCGCTACGCCGCTGCGGGCATCCGCAAGACGGCGGCGGAGTGCACGCCCTACCTGCTGGAGCTGGCGGCGCGCGCGGGCGATGCCATCGCCGCGCAGCTCTACCGCGATTTTGCCGAGCGGCTCGCCTGCCTGCTCCTGAACATCATGTACGCACTGGTGCCGGAGGCTTTTGTCATCGGCGGCGGGGTGGCGAAGGCGGGCGACCTGCTTTTCGAGCCCCTGCACGCGGCGCTCCGCGCCCAGTTGTTCGCCGAGCATGCGGCGCTGCTGCGCCTGCTGCCCGCCCGCTTCAGCGCCGATGCCGGGCTCATCGGCGCCGGGCTCATGGCGGTCGACCACGCCGCCGGCACCCTGCTCTGAGCCCCCTGCTTGACCCACCGCGGCCGATGTGCTAGACTTTGCGGCGTTCCCCCTTAGCATCTCCCACCCCTATGGCGACGGATCTCTTTGACTATGCCGCGGCGCAACAGACTCCTGCGCAACGCCACGCCGAGCTCTGCGCAATCGTGCGCCGCAACAACGAGCTTTACTACGCCCAGGCAAGCCCCGAGCTCAGCGATGCGGAATACGACCGCCTCTACCGCGAGCTGGAGGAGCTGGAGCGCGTGCACCCCGAGCTGGTGACGCCCGATTCCCCGACACAGCGGGTGGGCAACGACCTGAGCGCCGGGTTCCGCAAGATCCGCCATGCGCAGCCGATGCAGAGCATCGACGATATTTTTGAGCACAAGCCGGGCGCGGGTGAGACGGATGCGGAGCTGACGGATTTTTACGCGCGCCTCGGCGAGCAGCTGGGGCAACCCGCCCCCCGTGTGGTGGTGGAACCCAAGATTGACGGCTGCGCCGTCACCCTGTGCTACCGCCGGGGGAAGCTGCTCTACGCCGCCACGCGCGGCGACGGCCGCACGGGGGACGACATCACCGCCAATGCGCTGACGCTGCGCGACATTCCCCCGACCCTGCCGGAGGGGGCACCCGATCTGCTGGAGGTGCGCGGGGAGATTTTCATGCGCTCGGCGGATTTCGACGCCCTCAATGCGGAGCGCGATGCGGCGGGTCTGCCCGCCTTTGCCAACCCGCGCAATGCCACGGCGGGCACCATCAAGCTGCTGGATGCGGAGGAGGTAGCGCGGCGCCCGCTGCGCTTCCTCGCGCACGGTCTGGGCTCGCTGCAGGGGGTGGAGCTCCGCAGCACGGAGGACTACGAGGCGCTTCTACAGCGCATGGGGATTCCCTACAACCGCCCGATTCTGCGCGCGCAGGGGACGGAGGAGCTGCGGCGCGCGGTCGCGCAGACGGATGTACTGCGCCGCGAGCTGGGCTTCGGCACCGACGGCGCCGTCATCAAGCTGGACGACTACGCCGCGCGCGAGGCGCTGGGCAGCACGGCGCGCGCCCCGCGCTGGGCGGCGGCGTTCAAGTACCTGCCGGAGCAGCGCGAGACGCGCCTGCTGGGCATCACCGTTCAGGTGGGGCGCACGGGGGTGCTGACTCCCGTGGCGGAGCTGGAGCCGGTGCGGCTCTCGGGCACCACGGTGTCGCGCGCCACGCTGCACAATGCCGATGAGATTGCGCGCAAGGACATCCGCGTGGGCGATACGCTGCTCATGGAGAAGAGCGGCGAGATTATCCCGGCGGTGGTACATGTCGTCCTCTCCAAGCGCCCGCCGGAGGCACAGCCCTACGATTTGTACACGGCGGTGGGGGGCGTGTGCCCCTGCTGCGGCGCGCCCATCGACCGCGAGGAGGGTCAGGTGGCCTGGCGCTGCACCAACCTGACCTGCCGCGCGCAGGCAGCCATGCGCACGGTGTATTTCTGCAAGCGCGAGGCGCTGGACATCGAGAGCTTGGGCGGCACGGTGGCGGAGGCGCTGGTGCAGCGTGGGCTCATCCGCACCCCGCTGGATTTGTTCCGGCTCGAGCTGCCCGAGCTGGCCGCCATCAACCTCGGCAGCGAGGAGGAGCCTCGCCGCTTCGGCGAGAAGAACGCGGCGCGCGCCCTCACTGCGCTGGAGAAGGCGAAGTCCATGCCGTTGGAGCGCTGGCTGACGGCGCTGGGCATCCCGGGCATCGGCGCGGTGACAGCGCGCACGGTGGCGCGCTACCAGCGCTCGATGCAGGAGCTGGCCACAGGCGACTTCCTGCCGCTTTTGGTCGCGCTGGAGGACAAGCTGGCGCGCTACCACGCCCTCAACCCGCGCAGCCCGCAGAACAGGGGCGGCGACAAGGAGGCGCTGGAGGCGGAGCGCGCGCAGCTGCTCGCGGAGATGCAGGCCGAGGCCGCGCCCTACGCCGCGCGCGGCTACCTGAGTCTGGCGCCGAACGCCGCCGGACGCCTGACCCTCAACAACCCCATCGGCTCGGTGGCTACGCGGGCGCTGCTGCGCTATTTCCGCTCGGCGGCGGGGCGCGAGCTGCTGGACACGCTGGCGCAGCTGGGCATCGAGGCGCGTTCCGACAGCTACGAGGAGGACATGCGCCGGCAGGAGGTCGGCGCGCTGGCGGGCAAGGTGCTGGTGCTGACGGGGGCGCTCTCGCGCCCGCGCCCGGAGTTCGAGCGCCTCATTGCCGAGGCGGGGGGCAAGGCGACGGGCTCCGTGACCAAAAAGACGACTTACCTGGTGGCGGGCGAGGGCGGCGGCTCCAAGCGCGACAAGGCGCTCAAGCTCGGCATCCCCATCATCGACGAGGCGGCGCTGCTGGCGCTGCTGCGCGGCGAGACTTTTTCCGTTTCGGATGCCGCACCGTCCCCTGATTCCTCTCCCGAACCTGAATCACGCTGATGGAACCCCGCGCGCTCATCTACGGCACCATCGCCATCGACACGCTCATCACCCCGCACGGGCAGGTGAGCTCCGTGCTGGGCGGCAGCGGGCCCTATGCGGCGCTGGCGGCGCGGCTCATCACGCCGCAGGCCGAGCTCGTGGGCGTGGTGGGCGAGGATTTTCCCGCGGCCTACACGGCGGCGATGGAGGCGCGCGGCGTGAGCATGGCACAGGTGGCGCGGGTGCCCGGGCGCACCTTTGCTTGGACGGGGCGCTACGAGGACGACATGAACCGCCGCAGCACGGTGGAGACCGTGGAGGGGGTGCAGGAGGGTTGGCAGATGCAGCTCTCGGAGGAGCAGCGGCGCTGCGCCATCGCCTGCGCCTGCAATGTGACCCCGCGGCTGCAACTGGCGATGCTGCGGCAGTGCACGGCGGCGCGCTTCCGCATGGCGGATTTCATGGAGAGCTGGATTCTCCGCGAGCGCCCGCAGGTGGACACGATTCTGGGCATGGCGGACATGGCGCTGATGAACGACAGCGAGGTGCGCGCCTACACGGGCTGCGAGGATGTGCTGGTGGCGGGGGAGCAGCTGCTGGCGGCGGGACCGCGTTACGCCGTCGTGAAGCACGGCAGCGCCGGAGCCACCCTGCTGCACCGCAGCGAGAGCGGCGTGCGGCGCATCTTCCGCTGCCCGGCCTGGCCGCTCGCTCCGGCGCAGGACCCGACGGGCGCGGGCGATGCCTTCATGGGCGCGCTGGCGGGCTGCCTCTGCGCCTGCCTGAACGGGGGCTCGCCGCGCTGGGAGGACATGAAGAGCGCCATGGCTGTTGCCACGGTGGTGGCGGGGGCGGTCTGCGAGCATTTCGGCACCATCGGACTCTTCTCCCTGAGTCGCACCGAGCTGGAGCGTCGGCTCACGCGTTTCCGCGACATGACCTGCTGGTAAGCGCGCACCGAAGCGAGAAATTTTCCTCCGTCGCCCGGTGCGGGGCGTTTCCACCTTGACGCCGAGGGGTGCATTGGTGTATGATGGCTGCGTTATGGCAGTTCAATGCACGATGACCTATCAGGGCGGTCTCCACACCGAGCTGACGCACGGTCCCAGCGGCGCGACCGTCTGCACTGATGCGCCCGTCGATAACCACGGCAAGGGGGAGAGCTTCTCGCCCACGGATCTCATGTGCTCGGCCATGGCCGGCTGCATGGCCACGATCATGGGCATCTACGCGCAGGAGCACGCGCTCGCGCTGGAGGGGATGACCATCACCGTCAGCAAGGAGATGAGCAGCTCGCCGCGCCGCATCGCCCGCATCGCCACCGTCATCAGCGTTCCTTTGCCGCCCGACACCCCGCACCGCGCCGCCCTGGAGCAGTGCGCCCTCGGCAGCCCCGCCATGCGCAGCCTGCACCCCGATATCGACGTGCCGATTACCTGGCAGTGGAACGGCTGATCTTCCTCCCGTGAAGCGACTCACCTACATCTGGTGGAGCTGCCCGCTCGCGCTCGCGCTCAACACCCTGCCGCTCCTGCTGCATGGGGTGTGGGCTCTTGTGCTCGCCTCGCTCGCGGCGCTGGCGCTGTGGGCGGTCGTTTGGTTGCGATTGTATGCCAACCACCGCCTGCGCCCGGAATTTGCCGTGCTCGCCGTGCTCCCCCAAATGGTGCAGCACGGCTTTGCTTTTGCCGGCGGACTGCCGCAGGAGTTCGACACGCTCCTCTGGCAGAACCTGTACTTTGTCTCGTGGTGTGCCGTCGCTTGGGTCAACATCCGCGCCCTGCTGCTCGGTCCCGGGGAAGAACGCGCCCCGGGACGCCACGATGCCGTGCTCATCTTCATGAGCATCATCACCCTTTGCTACTGCTTCAGCTCCTGGGTTCAGGCCGCCCCGCGGCTCTTCCCCGGCATCACGGCACCCTCATCTTACCACCACCAAACCATCCATCATGAACACACGCTACGTCCCCCTCTTCCTCGCGGGGCTCACCCTGCTCTCCTGCGACACCCTCGATGACCGCGTCGACGGTCGCGCGATGGTTCGCACCAAGACCCCGCCGACCCCCGCTGCCGCCCCCGTGCCTGTGGTGACCACTCCTCCCGCTGCCGCTCCGGCGCCCGCCAAGACTCTTGCCGACCCGGCGCCGCAAATGGTTGAATCGGCTCCGGCCACACCGAATTACTCCCCCATCACGCGCCGCCACGGCGCCGCCTCGCAGGTACAACCCAAGCCGGCTCCCGCCCCGGCAAGCACCCCGGCAGAGGAGTCCATTCCCGCCCCGCTGGCAGCCCCCGCGGCTCCCGTGCAGCCTGCCGCGCAGGAGCAGCCCAAGCCCACCGCGCCGTCCCACCCCGCCGCGCAGGTGCAGCCCAAGCCGACCCCGCGCGTGCAGGAGCAGCCCAAACCCGCCGTGCAGCCCCACCCCGCCGCTCAGATGCAGCCCAAGCCGACCCCGCGCGTGCAAGAGCAGCCCAAACCCGCCGTGCAGCCCCACCCCGCTGCGCAGGTGCAGCCCAAGCCGACCCCGCGCGTGCAGTCTCCCGCCCCTGCTGCCGCACAACCCGCTGTCCGCCGCTCGGACGACATCATCATGCCGGGGCAAAATCGCGGCGGGCGCCGTCGCGCACGCTGAGCGAAACGCCTCCCCATGCCTAAGCAACGTTTGGACATCCTCGTCGCCGCGCAGGGACTCTGCGACTCGCGGGAACAGGCGCAACGCCTGATTCTCGCGGGCGAAGTCTCCGTCAAGGGACAGGTCATCACCAAACCCGGCACCAAGGTCGACGACGCTCTCCCCATCAGCATCAAAAACAAGCCCAAATACGTCAGCCGCGGCGGGCTCAAGCTCGAAGGCGCGCTCAAGGCCTTCCCTGTGAGCGTCGAGGGGAAGATCTGCCTCGACATCGGCTCCTCCACGGGCGGTTTTACCGACTGCCTGCTGCAAAACGGCGCCCTGCGCGTGCACGCCGTCGATGTCGGCACCAACCAGCTGGTCTGGAAACTGCGCCAAGACCCCCGCGTCATCGTCCGCGAACAGTTCAACGCCCGCTACATGCAGCCCGAGGACTTGGGTGAGCCGGTGCAGCTCATCGTCAGCGACGTCTCCTTCATCTCGCTCACCAAAATCCTCCCCGCTGCCTACCGCTGCCTTGCGGAAGGCGGCGACCTGCTCGTGCTCATCAAACCCCAATTTGAACTGCAGCCGGAGGACATCGGCCCCGGCGGCATCGTCCGCGACCCCAAACTGCACCAACGCTCCATCGACAAAATCCGCACCTTCGTCACCCAGGAACTGGGCAAGCAATGGATGGGACTGGCCGACAGCCCCATCAAAGGCATGGAAGGCAACCGCGAATTCCTCGCGTGGCTCCGCTGACGATTTTTCCTTATCCCCCCCCCCCCCCCCCCCCCCCCCCCCCCCCCCCCCCCCCCCCCCCCCCCCC
>JBJEVK010000046.1:0-4924 GCA_051884295.1 Akkermansia sp. | reverse complement strand
CAAGGTGTTCTGCAACGGCTTTTCGGTGTCGCATTTGATTTTGCAACTTACAATGCGCGGGATGCAGGTATTTTCCTCTTGCTGTGGTGAGGCGGAATGTGTAGGCTGTGGAGAGGATGCCTGCTGCAAAACATGTACTGCGAAGGAGTCTGTGCCGCCGTTTGTGTCGTGCAGATTCCCTCCTGCTGATGATGGTGCTGCTCATCGCGGTGTTGGGGCAAGCCTATTGGGGTGGGGAAGGGGCGGTTGCTCAGCCTGCGCCCGAAGTCGGGGTAGCGATGCTTCCGGAGGAGGAGGCAAGCGAGATGACCGCTGCCCGGGAAGCCCCCGCGGAGGAAGCCGGAATGCCCCCGGCACTGCCCGCCGGGAAGGGCGCGCCCGTGCGCCTGCTGACATACAACGTGAAGAACTATTTTGTGGAGGGAGAGCCGCAGCGCAGCCGCTATGTCCTGCGCCCCAAGCCGGAGGTCGAGCGCGAGTGCGTGGCCGAGGTCATCGCTTCGGTCGAACCGCAGGTCGTGGGTCTGGTGGAAATCGGGGGTGTGCAAGCCTTGGCTGACCTGCAGGCACGTTTGGCACGGCGGGGGGTAGAGTTGCCGCATGCCTTTGTGCTGGAGCGCATGGGGGAGGATCGCGCGCTGGGCATTTTGTCCCGTTGGCCGCTGGTGGAGAATCACTCGCAGCGCGATTACGGCTTGTTCGGCAACCATCGGCAGAAGCTGCTGCGCGGGATTCTCGATGTGACGCTGCGCACGGACGACGGTCGGCTTTTTCGCGTGATGGGGGCGCACCTCAAATCGCGACTGGCGCAGAACGCCGCCGCCGCTGCCGCCCTGCGTGAGCAGGAGGCGCAGACTGTGTACATTTACGCCCGCCGCCGGCAGCGCCTGCAACCGAATGTGCCCCTGGTGATTTTCGGGGATTGGAACGACACGCCTGCCGACCCCTCCGTGCAGGTCATGGTGCAGGGGGACAAAAAAGCCCCCACCACGCTCAGCCGCCTGAGCCCGGGCGACAGCCGGGGCGAGGAGTGGACGCATTATTTCCGCGGCGGTAGGCAGTATTATGTGTTCGATCAGCTGTTTGTCAACGGTGTGCTGAGGGCGCGCATTCGACCGCGCAAGGGTTGCGGCGTGGTGGACATCCCCGCTGCCGAACGGGCGAGTGACCATCGCGCGCTGTGGGTCGACCTGCGCTGAGAACGCCCCCCTGTGCCGCGCATGCCCGCCGTTCGGGGGCGACTCGCGCTGAGGAAGCCCCGATTCGGGCGTGCTGCGGCGGTGCACTCAGCGGGTGGCGGGCAGGAAGCGGGTGCGGCGAATTTGCTCGGCAATCATGCGAAAATGCGCTGCCTCCTCGGGGTGAATTTCCTGCTCCCAAACCGCAATCTCCTCGGCTAAGGCTGCTGCCTCGGCGTAGCGCTTGCCGATGAGGTACTGCGCCACGGCGCCCGCCGTCGCCTGATGATAGTAGGGGAGTTCCTTGGCATCCGGCTCCGTGCCGCGGGGGGGGCGTCGCCCGAGGATGGTCAGGTAGTCGCCGAGCGCTAAATCATTCTTGCCCGCGCGCGTGCAGAGCAGGGCGTGGTGCAGCAGGGTGAAGAGCCGCCAGCGCGGTGAAAGCTCGGGGTGGTCGAGCATGATGGTGGCGGCGTTGACGGCTTCCTGCAGGGCGTCGCGAGTGCCCAGCTGAGCGTAGGCATTGGCCAGAGCTGCGGCGGCAAGCGTGCGCTCGCGGGTATCGAGGGCGGGGGAGCGTCCCCGGTCACCCTCCGGGAGCACGAGTGCACGCAGGCGCGAGATGGCCTGCTCGTTCTTGCCCAAACGGCTCAGCACCGCACCACAGCGGATGGCGGCCGTTGCCGCTGTGCTTCCGCGCCCCTCAGCGCAGCGCGTATAGAGCTGCAGAGCGCGATCGAGCCCCTCTCGCGTCCCGAGCAGCTCCGATTCATGCGCCATGAGAAAAAGCGCCCGCGCTGCATACTCCCCCTTCGGATAGCGCTGCAATAGCGTGCGGAGTTCGCGGATGGCCTCCTCGTGGCGTGCATCTGCCGAGAGCCGATGCACCAGATGCAGGGTCAGGATGGCGTAAATCCTCGGGTTCCGCGCTTCAGCCGCCGCTCGGCGCAACAGGCGCTCGGCTGCGGCGGTATCGTTGGGGTGGCGCTGCAGCAGCCACTGTTCCTGTAGGGCGTAATAGCGCAGGATCTGCTCCTCTGTCGGATCCGTGAGGGGGTGCGGCAGCTCCTCGTCCTCGCTCGTGGAGGGGAGGGCATCGGGATGGCAGAGTCGCAGATAGGCCAGAGAGAGCTCCGCGTCCTGTCGCAGGGCGGGAGGAGGTTGCTCGCTGAGCAGCGCTGCGATTTCGGCCGCTGCCGTTGCCGGAGCCCGATCCGCCAGATAGTCCGCCCGGAGGGCGCGCACCCGCTGGCGGACGCGGAGGGGGAGAGCCGGATCCTGCGCGATGGTCTCTGCCGCCTGAGTATCCCCGGCGCGCAGGGCGCAGAGCTCCGCATTGAGCACGGCTGCCTGCTGCAGGCGCTCGGGAGCACGACGCGCCACCGAGCGGTAGGCCGCTTGGGCAAGCTCGGGATGCTCCTCCTGCAGTCGAGCCATCAGAAAATCCTGCTGCGGGCTGCGTTCCCCGGCGAGGGGCAGGCGCTCGGCGTAGAGCGCCGCCTCGCTCATTTGCCCCCGCTGCATCAGGCGGCGGATGTGCTCCTCCAGCATGGTGGTGGTCGCCGCTTCGCGGGGCAGTGCAGCCAGAGCCGTGTTGACGCAGGTCGCATCGGCCGGGGTCTCCGGCATATCCTCGGGGTTGAGCAGGCGCGAGAGCACCAGCAGCGCCGCCGCCGCCCGCTTGGGCTTGCTGAAGTCCTGCGCCCATTCGTTGAGCTTGGCGCGCGCCTCGTTGCTGCGTCGGAACGCTCGGCGCTCGCAGAGTCTGCGCAGCGCCTCGGTCAGCAGCGGCGAATCCGGATTGGCCGAGATGAAATGCAGCAGCGTCTCCTCCCCCTTGCCGCGGTGCGTGTCCGCAACATCATTGCCGATGAGCTCCTCCTCATCCTCATTGCCCTCTACGGGGGCGCCCTCCTCCTCCTCGTCCTCAAGATCATACCACACCTCCGCCAGCGCCAAACGGGCACGCTGGCGCAGCATCAGGGGCAGATTGCGGTTGTTCTCCATCTCGCGGCAGGCAGCCGTGGCGCGGTCAAATTGCTTGCTCAGGCGCAGATTGTCAATCTCCAAAAGCTGCAGCAGCGGGCGCAGCTCGGGTTGCTCGGCAGCGCGTTCGCGCAGCAGCGACAGCGCCGTGTTGTCGCGCCCGTTGGGCTGGGTGAGCCAATACTCGGCCAAGGCTGCGGTGGACAGGGCGGCAATCTCCCTGTCGGGAGAGGTCGTCATGGGGGTGGCTACGCGCCCCAGATCAAGCTCGGGGCATTGCCAGGCACAGTACAGCAGCGCCTTGTCGGCGTAGGGACGCAGCGGGTGATCCGCCGGGACTCGGTTGAGCGGCTCAAAGGCCTGGCGCGGACGCCCGAGCGCCAACAGGCTGCGCCCCCGCCAAAAATCCGCCTCAGCGCCCGAGATATTCGCCAGCGCCTCCAGCGCCGCTGCTGCATAGCCCCCGCGCAGCAACTGCTCGGCCTCCTCCACCCCCGCCGCATGCAGCAGCGGAGCGGCGCACACAAGCAGCGCAAGCAAACATAAACGCATGGCAGAACGCAGTGAGAAGCTGCAGACGGAAGCGCGCCCCGGGCTCAATGCCCGGTGCCGGACTCTAATTCCACAAAATCGTTCAGACCGGCATCACCCTCCTTGCCCTTTTTCTTGCGGGGCTTGGGGAGGGGGCGGGGATTCTTGTCGAGGTAGCGCTTTTCCTCGATTTCCGGCTCCACCGGATCGAGATGCTTACTGAGCATCTTGAGATCGTAGCCGTTGAGCCCGTTCCAAATCACCAGCTTGCCATCCGTAATGCCGGCGTCAATCAGCGTCGGCTCAAAGGCCAGCCCGTTGACGACAGGCAGCAGATTGTGCCCCTGATGCTGCAAGGTCGTCGTGTAGAGGCGGTTGCGGTACTCATCCTTCACATACAGCACCACGCCGTAGGAACCGTCGGGGTTGAGAAAGGAGCGGAACTTATCGCAATGCTTCAGCGCCAGCGCCGGCATGCGGTTGTAGTGCTTCCCCCCGTAGGTGATGATGAAGGCCGCCCCGGGTTCGCCGCCGCCGGCCTCCGTCAGGAAAAAGACGGGATAATCCTTGTTCTGTTGGCAGGCTGCGAGCAGGATTGCCCCGAGCATCCCGATGAAAGCATAGCGAGTAGACATGGCGGAAGAAGAATTAACTGCGGACAGAAAGTTTGCACACAATGGAGGACAGCGCGGCCAATTCCTCCTCGGTCAGACTCTCGGTGTGGCGGTCAATCGCCTCGTTAAAACGGGAAGAGACCGAATCATAGAGCTGCAGCCCGCGCTCGGAAAGGCGGATGCACACCGCGCGGCGATCCTTGGGGTTGGGATTGCGCTCAAAAAAGCCCTTGCTCACCATCGTCTCCACCAGCAGCGAGGCCGCAGGCACCGTCATTTGCAGCCGCTTGGCCAAGGTCTTGAGCGCGATGCCCTGCGGGGAGGCCTCCATGAGCAGCTTGACCTGCGCGATGGCCGTCCCCTGGCGCAGTGTCAGCCCGAGCATCTTTTGCTGCAGATTGGTGCTGATGGAATAAAAACTCTCCCGCCGGATGGAATCCAGCGTTGTCATCAGTTCTTGGAACAGGACATGCTTGGAGTTTGCGTCAGAATTCATGGTGCCTCAGCTCATTATACAGATAGAAGTGCCGGTGTCCAGCAGAAAGCATGGGCGCCGGAAGATTTGTAAGTTGCAAAATCAAATGCGACACCGAAAAGCCGTTGCAGAACACCTTG
>JBJEVK010000045.1:0-21300 GCA_051884295.1 Akkermansia sp. | reverse complement strand
GTGCCTAAAATGAAGTTGTTTTCGCTTTGTCGCATTTAGTCTTGCAATTCAGCATCCGAGCGCCGGCTTGACAAGCGGGAAACGACAGCGTAGAATACGCAGCATGAAGTTCGCCTCCACTCTGTTTGCCTGTGCGGGTCTGCTCGCCTGTGTCTCCCCCGTCGCCCCGGCAGCCGATTCCCCCGAACAGATATGCGCCGACTTATCCGCAGCCCTGAAAACTGAGGTGGAGATTCTGGAAGCCGTGCGCTCCCCGGAACAGGCAGACGCAGCCGTCAAACCCCTGCGCAAATCGCTGGCGCAGCAGGAAAAACTCTTCCAGGCAAACAACGCCGAACTCTGGGAACACATCAGCAACACGCAGGGCAGCTCACAGCAATCACTCATCGAGTTGCTGCAACGCCTGAGCCGACAGTTCACCCGCCTGGAGGACTGCAACTTTTACGATTGCAAAGCCCTGCGCGAGGCACTGGCACCGCAGATTGTCACCGAGGGCTGAGCCCACCCTCCTTCTCGCGGAGCAGCACTTGGAGCAGCGCCAACTCCTCATCCATGAACTGCGGCAGATCCTCGCGGCGGCGCTCAATATCGCGCAACACGCGGTCGCGGTACGCAATGGCCTCACGCTGCGAAGCCTCCTCGGAGCCATATTGAAGATCAGAAAAATAACGGGTGATGATGCGACCACAGCGCTGAATGCTGACGCGCCATCCCTGAAAATCCGTATTCTCGTAGGTGTAGCGGGTAATGTTCTTCATGGTGACGGGTATTACCATGAGGACGGGCGCGCGCTCGCGCAGCTTCAATATAAGGTATGCACCGCGCTCACACGCTGCCGTAGAGGGTGAACCCGGTGCACTCGCGAATGTGCACGGGCACCAGGCTGCCCACCTCGGCCCGCCCCTCGGTGATGATGACGGGCTTGTTCTGCGAACTGCGCCCCTGCAAGCGGTCGGGGTTGCTCTTGCTGGGTCCCTCCACCAAAATCATCTGCTGCGTACCGACAAGCGCGCGGTTGCGGGCGACAGCAATGCGGTTGGTCACCTCCAACAGCTCGTGGTTGCGCTGTTCCTTGATGCGGGCGGGCACTTGGTCGGGCAAGCCTGCCGCCACCGTTCCGCGGCGGGGAGAATACTTGAAAATAAACGCATTGTCGAACTGCACGCGCTCCACGGCCGCCACCGTCGCCGCGAAATCCTCATCCGTCTCGCCGGGGAAGCCCACGATAATATCCGTCGTGATGGCGAGATCGGGTCGGGCAGCGCGCAGCGCCTCACACAGCTCGAGGTATTTTTCATTCTTGTAGGGGCGGTACATCGCCCGAAGAATGCGGTCGCTGCCGCTCTGCATGGGAAAGTGAATGTGGCTGCACAGCTTGGGCAGGTAAGTGTACGCCTGCACCAAATCCTCGCGGAAGCCGATGGGGTGCGGCGAGGTATAGCGCAGGCGCTCCAGCCCCTCGATGTCGTGCAGCGCCTCCAGCAGGCGCACGAACGCCCCCTTGCCGTCCACAAGCCCCTCGTGCCGCCCATAGCGGTTGACAATCTGCCCCAGCAGCGTCACCTCCTTAATGCCGCGCGCCACCAGCTCCCGAACCTCAGCCACAATATCGGCAGCCGGGCGGCTCACCTCCGGGCCGCGGGTGCTCGGCACAATGCAGTAGGAGCAGTGCATATCGCAGCCCTGAGCGATGGAGACGAAGGCCGAGCACTTGCCGCCGCAGTCCAAATGATTGGTGACCATGTTCTGAAAGCCCTCTTCCTCTGCCGTCGTGCAGATGTGCGCCCCGCGGCGCAGAGGACGGTCAATGTGCATTCCCAAACGACTGCGCAGCAAGCGATTGCACAGCTCATAAACATGGTGGTACTGCTGCGTCCCCGCCACGAGATCCACACGGGGAACCTCGCGAAAAATCGCCTCGCCCAAGCTCTGGCTCATGCAACCCATAAAGCCGTAGACCGTCCACGGCTTTGCCTCGGAGCGAGCGCACAGTTGCCCCATCTTGCCGAGCGCCTTGAGCTCCGCCTTCTCACGCACCGAGCAAGTGTTGATGAGATAAACATCCGCCTCCGCTTCATCTGTGGTCAGCTCGTAACCCGCAGCGCGGAACATGGAAGCGACCTGCTCGGAGTCGCGTTCATTCATTTGGCAACCGTATGTTTTAATAAGGACGGAAGGCATCGCAGTAAAAAGGAAAAGGCAGGAAAAACGTGTCGCATCTTTATACCACGCAGACACGCCGCTGTAAAGCACAGCCCGCTCCCCGATTGCGCCATCCGCCCCCACCCAAAGCCACGGCGGCAGTACTTTCGGAGCTTTCGAGGCGGCAAGCTCCGTTTTTCCCTTGACGCCGTTCACGGCAGCCCCTAAAATGGCCGGGTTATGAAAGCCTTGGGTCTCTTCTTCCGCTTCATTTGCAGCCTCATTGTCCTGCTGTATGTAGCACTCTACCTGAAAACGGGAACACCGCTCGTCGATATCCAAACCTACCAAACGGATGACATCAGCGCGTGGCTGGTGAGCACCTGCACCTCGCTCAACTGGGTCACCGTCACGGCGGGCATCATCCTCATCCTGACTCTCCTGCGCATCATGAATCTGGTGTGGAATGTGGCCTTCAATCTCGCCGTGCTGGCTTTCCTCCTGCTCTTCTTCTGCGCCAGCCCGGGGAAAGAAGCCCTGCTTCTGCCGGCCGGGCTCTCCGCCAACCCCTATGTGCAACCGCTGTTACAACTGCCCTTTGACTACCCCGCAGCCACCGTCATCGTCTTTTTGGTCTTTATGCTGGGCTGGATCGGCGCCAATGCGGCTATCCGCATTGCCATCACGGCAACAGTCTGCTTCGGCCTCTGGTATGGGCTGACCGCGCTTGCCGACTGCGTTATCTCCCCCTGGGCACAAGGTCCGGAGCCCGCCTCGGCGGGGGTCACCATGGCACTCGCCCATCCTTGGCTCCCCGCCGCCATTCTGGGCACCTTCTTCTTCATCTTCTCCGTGCTGATGTCCGTCTTTGAAACCTTCACTTTCACCCGCAGCAAGAAGAAAGCCGCATCCACCCCGGAAAAGACGCAGACAGGCTCTGCCGAAAGCGTAGCGGCAGCGGACAGCTCTGCCGACAAGCCCGCCGACAAGAAGCCTGCCGACAAACCGACGGATGATAAAACCAAACCGGTCATCATCAAAAAACCGCTGGTTCAGCCCAAGCCGACAGCGGTTCGGAAGGAAGATAAACCCGCCGAGAAGAAACCTGCGGAGACCGCCCCCGCCGCGCCCAAGCCTGCCGAGGAAAAACCCGCGGAGACCGCCCCCGCTGCGCCCAAGCCTGCCGAGGAAAAACCCGCGGAGACCGCGCCCACCGCGCCCACCGCGCCCAAGCCTGCGGAAGAAACACCCGCGGAGCAGCAAGGCTGACGCTGCGCAACACCCCCTCCTCCGAGCCCTGTCATCCACCGATGGCAGAGCTCTTACTCAATGCGCTCAAAAAAACCGCCCCCCAGCAAACGCTCGCCACGCTGCGCGTCCGGCTCGTAGAGCGCGCACACCTGGCCCGGAGCCAGCGCGCGCACGGGGCGGTCAAACTCCAACAAAAAACGCCTCCCGCCCAGCGGCGAGCAGGTTGCCGACACCGCCGCAGCGCGGTAGCGCGGCTGCGCCATCACCCGCCCCGGCAGGGGACGCAGCGTGTTGCTCACCGACCCCACCACCGCACGGCGCGCATACAAACCGGGAGTCTCCTCCCCCTCGTAACCGAGAATCAGGCGATTCCGCGCCAAATCCTTGCCCACCACCACATAAGCCACCCCCTCGCGCGGCGACGCCACTCGGTGACCATGGCGCTGCCCCATCGTAAACAAATGCAGCCCCGCATGGCGCCCCAGCACGCGCCCATTGACATCCACAATATCCCCGGGATTGTCCGGCAAATAGTGGCGCAAAAAATCGCTCATCTTCACGCGACCGATGAAACAAATGCCCTGCGAATCCTTCTTCTCGGCATTCGGCAACGCAAAGCGGCGCGCAATCTCCCGCACCTGCGGCTTCGTAAGCGCCCCCACGGGAAAAATCGCCCGCGCCACCTGCTCGGGACGCATCAGCGCCAAAAAATAACTCTGATCCTTGTTGACATCTGCCCCTCGCAACACATAACTACCCTCCGGCGCATCCGCGCGCTGCGCGTAATGCCCCGTTGCCACCCCCTCAAAGCCCTGCTCCAGCGCGTAATCCAGCAGCACCCCGAACTTCATCTCGCGATTGCACAGCACATCCGGATTCGGCGTTGACCCATCGCGATAGCCCTCCAGCAAATAACGCACCACACGCTCGCGATACTGCTCAATGAGATCCACCACACGAAACTCAATCCCCAAACGGCGGCACACCCCGAGCGCATCCTCAATATCCCGCTCCCAAGGGCACTCCCCGGGAATCCCCTCCTCATTCACCCAATTCTTCATGTAGGCCGCCACCACCTCATGCCCCTGCTCCGTGAGCAAAGCCGCTGCCGCCGCACTGTCCACCCCACCGCTGAGCGCAACCAAAATCCGAGCCATAGCAGCCCTATGCTAACACCAAAGCGCGACCGATGCAAGCCCACCACCGCGTCTGCACCACACATCAACGCTTGACGGCACCGAGCCTCTCCTGTATGCTGCTGATCATGTTGGACGCTCTCGACAGCCTTCTGGACAACGCCTGCAACTTCCTCTGGGGCTACGTTCTACTCATCGCCCTGCTGGGCACACACCTCTACCTCACCATCATCCTGCGGGTGCCGCAGCGCCACCTCTTCAAAGCCCTCAGCTACTACGTTGCCCGCGGCAAGGGGCAGGAAGGGCACATCTCCCACTTCTCCTCGCTCATGGTCTCGCTGGCAGCCAACGTCGGCACGGGCAACATCATCGGTGTCGCCGTTGCCGTCGCCTCAGGCGGCCCGGGCGCCGTCCTGTGGTGCACGCTGACGGGACTGCTGGGCATGTCCTCGCGCTACGCCGAAAGCCTGCTGGCCATCCGCTACCGCACCCGCGACGCCCGCGGGCACCTGGTCGGAGGCCCCATGTATGCCCTCGAACACGGGCTGCACTGCAAACCCCTAGCCGTGCTCTTCGCCATCTTCACCGCCCTGGCCGCCTTCGGCATCGGCAACATCACGCAGGCGAACGCCGTCTCGCAGATGCTGGCGAGCTCCGCCCTCGGCATCCCGACCTGGGGCACGGGACTCTTCCTAGCCGTACTGGTCAGCGCCGTGCTACTGGGCGGACTGGACAGCATCTCGCGCGTCTGCACAGCCTGCGTACCCGCCATGGCACTCATCTACATCGTCGGCTGCGCGCTCGTGCTGCTCAGCAACGCCTCCTGCGTCCTCCCCGCCATCGAGCTCATCATCCGCAGCGCCTTCACCCCGCAAGCCGCCGGCGGCGGCTTCATCGGCAGCACCCTCATGCTCGCCATGCAAGTGGGCGTCAAGCGCGGACTCTTCTCCAACGAAGCAGGCATGGGCTCCTCGCCCATCATCTCCGCCCCCGTACGCACCCCCAACTGCGTCCAGCAAGCGCTGGTGGCCTCCACCGGTCCCTTCTGGGACACCGTCGTCATCTGCACCCTCACGGGTCTGGTCCTCACCACGGCGATGCTGGCGCACCCCGACATCGCCTCAAGCGAAGGGAACCTGCTCAGCTACCGCGCCTTCGGCACCGTGGGGAGCGTGGGCTCCGCGCTGCTGACCGTCAGTCTGGCCACCTTTGTCGTCTCCACCGTGCTGGGCTGGTCCTACTTCGGCGAGCGCGCGCTGGAATACCTGGGCGGGGTACGGCTCATCACCCCCTACCGCGTGCTGTGGGTCGTAGCGGTCTTTGTCGGCTGCATCATCCCCAAGAGCAGCATTGCCTGGAACTTTGCGGACTGTGCCAACGCGCTCATGGCGCTGCCGAACCTCATCTGCATGATCGGGCTCACCCCGGTTCTTCTGCGGGAAACGCGCTACTATCTCCACGGGAACCGCCTGGACGAGGTCGACCCCACCATCCGACACGATGAAAGCGAGCGTCCCTGAGCGCTCCACCTGTTTAAGGTCCTGTCGGACAACATTTGAACACCGTTCCCCACGCGGTGTCTACACTACATCAGGCTCCTTGATTCCCGGTGAGGGAGAGAGCGCCGGGGGTCACGCAAGGGGAGCCTGAGTTTCATAGGTAGTAAGTTGATGCCTAGCGCCCCGAAAGGGGCGCTAGGCTTTGATTTGCAGGCGATTGCAGGCATTTTTATCGCTCCCGTTTTCAGTCTGAAAACGGCGGAAAATGCTCCTATTTTGTCGGCAAAGGTTACAGCAGGTTACAGCAAAAGCTATCACCCAAAAGCTCCTCAACAGGGGGTTTTCAGCTCCGTTTTTGTACCTTTTTGTACCCGATTTTGCCCTTTTGCGCCCTGAAATGTATCTGCGGCGTGCTGTTGCGGCTCGTTTTTCGGGGCGCGGGCTTGTATGCTGGGGGCAGTGGGAGCAGCCCCGGCGAGAGAACGCAGGCGCGAGAGGGAAGCCCGCCGCAGGCGGTGCGGAGTACGCCCACCACGGGTGGCACCCTCCGGGCGGGAATGCTGTTTAGCGCGCGCTGCGCTGCTCGTGGATGATGTTGTCGGCCATGCAGCGGACGGTTTCCTCTAAAATGTTGGAGAGGTGGCTGCCGCTGCGGAAGTCGGCGGGGGCGAAAAAGTCCACGCGGTGCTGGTCGGCCTTGAGGTCGTAGCACTTGCGAAAGCTGCGGCGGCTCGTGTCGTCGGGGTTGTAGACGGCAATGCTGGTGCCGCCCTGCTGGCGCATGACCGTGAAGCAGGGCACATCGGTAGGGCCGTCGCCGATGTAAATCATGTGCTCAAAGGGGATGGGGCGCAGGTCGTGATCCATGTGCTCGTTGACATCCTCGGTGTAGTCGAGCATCCCCTTGTTGATGCGGAAGAGGTACTGGGTTTTGGTGGTGTGGGAGATGACGCGCTTGGGGAAGTCGATGCGTCCGTCGCGCTCGGCAAACTCGCAGGCGAACACCGCGCGCATGTAGGGGCGCACGGCCGACCCGTCGATGATGCTGCGAATGCCCCCGGAAATAATGTAGTATTCCACGCGGATGCCCGCAAAGCGCTGCTCGGGGGTCAGGGCGCGGGCTTCAAACTCGCGGAAGAAATCGGGAATCCCCTTGTAGTAGGTAATCTTGCTGCCCAACTCGCGCAGGCGCTCGTTGCTCACAGCGTCCATGCTCAGCTCGTCGAGCAGCTGCTTGAGGTAGCTCAGCTCGCCGTCCCAGCCCTCGCTGCGGCTGCGCTCATTGCAGCGCTGCCAGAAGAGCTCCGCGTTGATGCCGAACTCGGGGAAGATGGTGTCCTCCTGCATGTTGTGCGGGGAGATCGTCTGGTCGAAGTCGAAGATGAGAGCAATGGTGTTCTGCGGCACGGGCATGGCGTTGCGCGGGCAGGGGCTGCGCTGCCCGCAGTGTCATCCTACCCCTTTTTGCCCGCGCTGCCAAGCCTATTCACACGGCGAAGCGTCCGCCAATACGCCCGGCAGGCGGAAGAAGCGGCGGGCGTTGGCGGTGGTGTGGGCGGCGATGTGCTCGGGCGTGCAGCCGCGCAAGGCGGCGAGTTTGTCCACGACATAGCGCGTGCGCCCGGGGATGTTCACCTTGCCGCGGAAGGGCTCGGGGGAGAGGAAGGGGGAATCTGTTTCGACCATGAAGCGATCCTCCGGCACGGCGGCGGCCACGGCCTGCACCGCCTCGGTCTTGCGAAAGGTGAGCAGCCCGGTGAAGGAGACCAGACCGTCGAGCTGCTCAAAGATGGTGTCGGCCTGAGCGGGGCTGCCGATGAAGCAGTGGAACACCGGGCGCACGCGAGGAAAGTTGCGGGCAATGGCGACGGCATCGTCGAAGCAGTTGTGCGCGGTGCCGCGGTCGCGGGTGTGCAGCGAGATGTTGAGTCCCAGCTCCTCGGCGAGCGCAAAATGGTATTCGAGCAGGCGGCGCTGGCGGCGGTGGTAGTCCTCCTCGCTGTGCCCTTCGGGGGCGGGCCAATAGTAGTCAAGCCCGGTTTCGCCGATGGCCGCGAGGGGGTGGCGGCGGCAGAGCTCGGCCATGCGCTCGCAGTCGGCATCGCTCACGGCCAGGCACTCCATCGGGTGCACGGCCAGGCAGACGGAGACGAAGTCCGGGCAGCGCGCGGCGAGCGCCAGCTGCGGCTCCCAGTCGTGCGGGTCGGTGCCCTGCGTAATGCAGTGGCCGACGCCGAGGGCAAGGCTGTTGCGCCGCAGGCTCTCGAAATCATCGTATTTGTCGGAGATGAGGTGACAATGCGTATCGATGATGGTCATGGGCGCTGTTCTACCGCAAGGGCGGCGCTGTGTCAAGCTCAGCGCACGCGGTGCCGCCCGTAGAGCAGGCGGCGCAGCCCCTCCAGTCCCGGGCTCTCCGCAAAGCTGTCGGCGTGTTGCAGCAGGCTCAGCTCCGGGGTTTGCGCAAGAGCCCCGTCGTCGAGGTAAGCATCGAGCAGCGCGGGGCCGGGCTCGGCCAGCCAGCGCTTGACGCAGCTCGCCGCCTCGGCCGGTCGGCGCAGACGCAAGGTGCGCATCCCGAGGGCGCGAGCCGCCGCAGGCGTCGCGCGCAGCGGCTCGGAGGCATTGTTGCAGAGCAGGAGTTTGACGGAGAGGTGCGCGCGGACGAGGGTGGTCAGATCGCTCAGCGACAACTCGCCCTCCCCGCAGAGAGCGATGACTTGGCGCGAGGGCTCGGCTGCTTTGGCTCCGACCGCCTGCGCCAAGGCAGCGCCCAGAGTGCCGCAACGGAACGAGCCCAGCAGCCGCCGCGAGCCGCTCATGCGCAGGTAGCGGGCAACCCAAAGGAGGGGGGTGCCCGTGTCGGCCACCCAGACGGCATCGGGCTCGGCGTAGTCGCTGATGAGGCGCGTGAGGTATTCGGGGCGCACGCTGCCCTGCTCGTTGACATCGCGGATGTGGCTCTCCAGCTCACCCAGCGAACGGCGGTGGCGGCAGAGGGTTGCGCAGAGGAAATCATCGCTGCGGTCGCGGGCGACCAGGGGAAGCAGCGCCCGAGCCACCTCGCGCACATCGCCCTGCACGCCAAGCTCAATCGATGTACGCCGCCCCAACACCGCCACGTCGCGGTCGACCTGCACCACGGGGCTCATCGAGGGCAGAAATTCGCTGAAGGGGAAATCCGTGCCCCACAGCACGAGCAAATCGCAATCCAACACAGCCAAGGGGGCGGCACCCCAACCCATCGGTCCGGTCATCCCCACGGCGAGGGGATTCCCTGCCTCCATAACCTCCTTGCCGCCGAGCGTGTAGGCAATGGGTGCCTGCACCCGGCGAGCCAGCGCCATGAGGTCGCTGCGCGCCCCGGCGCAGCCCGCCCCGCACAGGAAGGTGACGCGCCCGGCGCGGTTCACCGCCTCGGCCAAGCCTTGCAGGGCGGCACCATCGGGCATGAGGCTCGCGCGGCTCACCGCCGGGCGCGGAAAGCTTCGCGGCGAGGCTGCGGCGGCGGCCATATCGGCGGGCAGCACAATGACGCCCGCGCCGCCGCAGGCGCGGAGATGCTGCAAGCCCTCGGCCAGCACGGCGGGCGCCTGCTCGGGGGAGACAACGCGCTCACAAAATCCCACAGCCGAGTGCAGATGCACCGCCGGGCGACATTCCTGTACATAGCGACTGCCCGCATGGCAGGTGGGGACGTCGACCACCAAGGCCAATACGGCGCAGGCACCGCTCGGCACCTCGCACAGGCCGCTCATCAACCGCAAACTGCCCGAGCCGCTGCTGCCGCAGCAAACGGCCGTGCGCCCCGTCAGGCGCGAGGCCGCCGCCGCCGCGAGAGCCGCGCTTTCCCCCCGGCTCAACGGCACTCGCCGCAGACCGGGGACGCGCTCTACAGCGGCCATAAGAGGGTTGAGGCTGTCCCCCGCAGGGACAAAGACTTGGCCGACCCCGGCCTGCACCAGCAGCTCCGCAAACTGATCCGACACCGTTGCTTCCATGTCCTCAGTTGTGCGGCTAACGGCGTCCCCTTGCAAGCTATATTTCTGATTGTGAGATGGTCGCACGCTGCTGCAACATCTCGCGCAGCTCCCGCTCCCGCGCGCGGATGGCGCGAATCCGCGCCGCCAGCTTCATCACCTCCGCGCGCAGATAATAGGTCTTGAGGCGTGCTCCCTTCTCCGTCATCAGGCGCACGCGATGCTCGTGCAACAGCTTCTTGCGGACATAGCGGTAGAGCGTGCTGCGTCCGATGCCCAGCAAGCTGCGTGCCGCTTCCGAGTCCAGCATGCGCTTGGGACACTGCCGCACAGCGGGCTCGCGCTGCTTCACCAGCGCCTCGACCTGCGCGCGACGCCAGTAGAGGCAAGGCGGAGCACCCTCCACCGCCACGCGGCGGAAACCGACCTTGTGGCGGTGCAACACCGAGCGAGCGGAGGAGCAGGAGCTGCCCAGCATCTCCGCCGCCGCCGCAGTGGAAATGCCCCATGCAGGCACCTTGCGGAAGGGTTGACCGCTGCGGCGGCTCGTGCCGCGTTTGGTGTGGAGCATCTCGTCCGGGTAGGTCACGCCGGGAATATCGTACAGACGCACGCCTCCGACACCGATGAGCGTGCGCGGTATATAATTCGGTTTTACTGCCATAGGTAGGGTTCCCCCTCCTCGGGCATCAGGGATTCATAGGGCATTGTTGGGGTAGCTTCGGGTAAAAGCATTCTGAGTTTAGCAAACCCGGAGCGATTCCTCAACGAAAGCTGAAAAAATCTCCTCTTTTCCGCATCCGGCGCGGCGGAGGGAGCACTGCTCCGTTTCGTCCCCAGCGACTGTGTAAAAATTCGGCACGGGGTACGTCCCTCCCTTCTTGCGCGACCGCGCGAGGCTCAATGGTGGCTTGCCGGGGTGCCGCCTTGTTCAGCAGCCATGCGTCCGTAGGTGGTTTTGGGGTAGCGACGCGACGCGCGCTCAAAGCATGCCGCAGCGCGAGCCTCATCGTGCAGGTCGCGACGGTACAGCATGGCAGCGCGGTAGAGCAGCAGAGCGCGATCCTGGCGGGAGGAGACGCACTCTGCCCCCTGCGCGAGGGTTTCGGCGGCGCGCCGCAGCTCGCCGAACACGTCCTGCTGCGCGCGCGCGAGTTCCAGCCAGCCGCGCGTGCGGCGCTTCTGCTGCCGCACCAGTTTCTCCAGCTCGGCCAGCAACTCGGGGGAACGGTTCTCGCGCAAACGCCCGGTCAGCACGACCAGCGCATCCTCCCCGGGCACATAACTGCCGCCGTAGATACGCTCGCCGATGGCCTCCCCCAAAAGGGGCAGCAAGCGGTAGCGAAACAGCAGTCCCTCCGCCAAGGCCAACATCGCCAAGGCCGCAAGAAACAGGAGAATCAGCCGCACGCCGCTCCCCTCCGCGAGGAGCTGCTCACGCAACAGCAGCAGCGCCGCCGCAAACAGAGCGAAGGGCAGCAGCATGAGCAGCAGAATGCGCAGGAAACGCAACATCACTTAGCGGGCAGATTATCAACCGACAGGTAGTTGAGGGCGCGCGTGCGATCCGGGTTCTGCGGGTCGCGAATCTCCACCTTCATCTCCTTGAAAAACCATGTGCCGTCGGCCAGTTTTTTGACGGAGGTGATGGTGAAGCGCTTGCGCAGCTTGCCGTCACTGCCGTAGCCGTCCGTCTGCCACGCCGTCCCGTTCTCACAATCAACCCACAGGCGCACGGTGGCAAACTGCCCGACCCCGGGCTTGGGGTTGCGCAGCTCGATGACATAGCACTCGCGACCCTTGATGCGCTCGCGCTGAGCGAGCACACGGCCGTCCTTCCAGTAGAGGAAACGCAGCGACAGGTCCTCGTAGCAAAGGTCGGTGCCGGGAATCGCCTGCGTGTAGCCGGCGGGCGCCAGCACGCGCGCCTTGCCCCCCTCGACCACGGCGAGCTCGGCCCCCTTTTCGCGAATGCGCACATCGAAGCGCTTCCACGCGCCGTCCTGCTTGTACTGGTAGCAAAGTGTCTCCCCGCGCACACTCAGGCTGAAGGGCACCTTGTCGCGGCTGTGATTGGTGCGGATGGATCCCGTGACATCGCGCTCCCCCTGGCTCACCGTCATCTCGCGCATGACCTCCAAAATCTCGTCGGCCTGCTGCGCCGCCACCGGGCCGCACCACAGCGCCGCCACACAAGCCATGCACATCGTGATTCCGAATCTCATGAGCCCAGTGTACCACAGGGGGCTCGCACTGTCCAAGCATTATTCCGCCGGATAGGATGCGGGCTGTCTCGCATTGGGCTTGCAGTGGCTCTTTGCTGTGGTGTACACTGGTACCCGATGCCACGGGGTCGCTACATTGATCTGCTGCTCAGCCTGCTGCGGCTGGGGTTGGGGCTGTTTTTTCTCGTCACAGCCGTGCTGAAGATCGACCAACTGGGCGACACGGCCGAGTTTCTGACGCGCAGCCGCCTGCTGCCCGCGTTCTGCTCCCTGCCTCTGGCCTGCATCGGGGTTGCCATGGAGCTGGTGGTGGCGCTGTGCCTGCTGCTGCGGCGCAGCTACCGCGGCGCGTCGCTGTGGGCGGCGGTCATGTGTACGGTCTACCTGCTGCTCTACGCGCAGGCTTGGGCGCGCGGGCTGGAGCTGAGCTGCAACTGCCTGGGCGCAGCGCACGAGATTGTCAACTACCCGCTCGACACCGGCTTGCGCTTACTGCTGCTGGCGGCGGTAACCCTGCTGCTGTGGGATGCGCGCCGCCCGAGCAACGCCCGCCGCGGCCAGCGCTTTGATTTTTCGCAGGCGGACGAATAGGCGGCGGTTCAGCAATCGGACGCCAGCCCCAGCCACGCCTCCATGTCGGCCAACCGCTCGCAGCGGCGCAGGTGCCACTCCTGCTCCGCGCTCATGTCCGCGTAGCAGAAGGCAAGGTATTTTTTCATGCGGTTGCAGTGCCCCCGCTCGCGGTAGGGCGGCTCCAGCACCCGCCCCGTCTCCTCGATGAGGATGCGGAAGTAACGGCGCATGTCCGCCGGGGAGGGAGCCGCCCCGCCGCGCAGCTGGCGGAAGAGGTAGGGATGGCGCACCGCGCCGCGCCCGATCATCAGCCGCGCGCAGCCGGAGGCCGCCGCCGCTTCCTGCGCCCGCAGGGGGCTGTCGATATCGCCATTGATCCACACGGGGCAGCGCAGCGCCGCCCCCGCCGTGCGCACCGCCTCCCAACGCGCCGCACCGCCGTAGAGCTGTTGTCGCGTGCGCGCGTGCACCATCACGGCATCGGGCGCCGCCTGCGCCAACACGTCCAGCAAGCGCGGGAACTCCTCCGCCGATGCCCAGCCCAGGCGCAACTTGACGCTGAACGCGCCCGGCGACAGCTCCGCACGCAACGCCGCCAGCACCGCCGCCAGGCGTTCCGGCTCGCGCAGCAGCGCCGCCCCCGCCCCGTGGCGGTTCACCAGCGGCGAGGGACATCCGGCATTGAGGTTGATGCCCGCCACACCACGCACCATCAGACAGCGCGCATCGCGCACCAAGGCGGCGGGCTCGCTACCTGCCAGCTGCGCCACCAGCGGCACCCCGGTCTCATTCGCCTCCACCATGCGCTCAAGGGCGGCCGAGCGCACGCAGGTCGTCCGCGTGCTGCGGAAATAGGGAGTGAGCAGCAAATCCGGCAGGGAGCCGATGCGCGCCAACGTGCGGACAAAGGCGATGTCCGTCACATCCTGCATGGGAGCCAGAGCCAGTTGCATGCCGCCCATGGTAGCAAAGGCGTCTCCGCACGACAAGCCCGATTCTTGCTGATTTTTTCTTGACAAAATTCAATATTCGGTGTACCACTGCGCGCACGCCATCCACGGATGCCCCCACGGGGCAACGCCCCACCCCTGCTGATATGAAGTTGAATCACTCCCTTCTCCTGACGACCGTGAGCCTGCTGACGGCGGCCTGTAGTTCGCAAAACTCGCCCGCCGCCCTGCACCAGCTCGGCATGGGCTATGCCTTCGCCCGCCCCAGCAACAAAGTCGACACCACCCAAGCCGTCTCCAGCGGCAGCTGGGATGTGCCCGCCGGTCTGACCGGGCCGCATCTCATCGTCATCGACACCGAGCTGCAGCAGGCGAAGTACTACATCGGCGATCGACTGGTAGGGCAAAGCGCTATCTCCTCAGGCAAGGCGGGCAAGCTGACCCCGCGCGGCACCTTCAAGATTTTGGCCAAGGATGCCACGCACAAATCCTCCACCTACGGCAGCGTCGTCAACAGCGCCGGCGAAACCATCGTGGCAGACTACACCGCCGGCCAGCCCATGCCGGCGGGCGGCATCTACAAGGGAGCCGCCATGAACAACGCCATGCAGCTCACCACCACGGGCATCTGGATGCACGAGGGCATCGTCACCTCGGCTCCGGAGAGCCACGGCTGCATCCGCCTGCCCAAACACATGGCCAAAATCTTCTTCGACAACACCGAAGTGGGCACCCCCGTCATCATCAAATAAGCACCATCCATGCGCTCTGCCTTCACTCTATGCCTGTTTGTTTGCATCGGCACACTGCTCGGGCTGAGCTCCTGCAGCAGCCCGGTGCCGCCCCCCGAACCCGTGCATGAGCTGACAGCCTACGAACAGTTTACCACCAAGCCGGGCTACCCCATGCTCATGGAGGTCTACACGGACGAAGAGCTCATGAAGCAAGCCTCCGCGCAGTCTCCCATCGTCATCTGCCTGTCTCAGCAACGAGCCCGTCTCTATGTCAACGAGCAGGTGGCTATGGACTGGCCCGTCTCCACCGGCGTCAGCAGCCATCCGACCCCCACGGGCTCCTTCAAAATCCGTTTCAAAGAGCAGCAGCACAGCTCGAACCGCTACGGCAAAATCTACAACGCCGAGGGCAAGTGCATCAACGGCAACGCCGACATCTTCCAAGATACGCTTCCCGAGGGCGGGCGCTTTGACGGCGCCCCCATGCCCAACTGGATGCGCCTGACCGCCGACGGAGTCGGCATGCACACGGGCAAGGTCAAAGCCGGGCAGCGTCTGTCGCACGGCTGCATCCGCACCCCCCACAAAATCGCGGTTCGGCTCTTCGAGCTCACCCGGGTCGGCACCCCCGTCACCATCACAGAAGAACCGGAACCGCTCTTCCCCCGCCTCCCCGGGCAGGCGCAACTCCCCACGGTAGAACATCCCGTCCCGCCCCCCGCCGAAGCGGCCAAACCAAGCGTCTGAGCCCCGAGAGCCGCGAAAAAACATCGCGATGCAAAAATTTGTCTTTACAATACATCGTTAATCACTATAATTCTGCTCCCGACGCGCAATCTTCCAAAAAACAAACCACATCGACACATCATGAAAGTTCTTTCCTCCCTCGCCTCGATGAAGCGCCGCCACGCTGACTGCCAGATCGTGAAGCGCAAGGGCACTCTCTACGTCATCTGCAAGAGCAACCCCAAGTTCAAGGCTCGTCAGGGCGCGACCGCCGGCACCCGCCTGAGCAAGAAGGGCGTCAAGTAACCCACGCTTTCTCCGCCCCCTCCCGTGGGGTCATCTGCGAAAAAGACCGGTAGCGTTCTCCGGTCTTTTTTGTTTGCTCGGATACCAAGCTCTTCCCCGCTCATGCCCGACAGCGTTCGCACCCACATTCTCCCGCTCGGCGATTTCACCTTCTCCTGCGGCGACACCCTGCCGCAGATGCAGTTGGCCTACGAAACCTACGGCACCCTCAACAGCGAGAAGAGCAACGCCATTCTGCTCTTCCACGCCCTCACGGGCAGCCACCACGCCCACGGGCACAACGACAGTCTGCCCGAGGCGGGGGATTTTTGGCAACCCGAGAACCACGAGGGCTGGTGGGATCGCATGATTGGTCCCGGCAAACCGCTGGACACCGAGCGCTACTTCATCATCTGCATCAACTACCTGGGCAGTTGCTACGGCAGCAGCGGTCCCGCCAGCGCGGCGCCGGACGGGCAGCCCTGGGGCAGCCGTTTCCCGCTGGTCAATGCCAACGACCAGGCGCGCGCGCAAATCCGCGTGCTCGACCACTTCGGCATCGACCGCTTTGCCATCGTCGGACCCAGCCTGGGCGGGCAGCTGGCATTGGTGCTCACCGCCCTCTACCCGCAGCGCATACGCAGCGTCATCATCATCGGCTCGAGCTGCGAGACCCCCATCGACCACAAGCTTTCCGTCTTCGAGCAAATCCTCGCCATTGAGCTCGATCCCGCCTACAAAGCCGGACGCTATGCGCTCAGCGAGCAACCATCCAGGGGGGTGGCGCTCGCGCGCATCATCTGCCACAAACTCTTCGTCTACCAAAAGGGTTTGGAACAGCGCGCCCGCAAAGGCATCTGCGACCGTCAGGGCATGCTCAGCTGGTACAACCCCACGCACAACATCGAAAGCTACATGCTGCACCAGGGCGTTAAGTTCTCCAAGCGCTTCGATGCCAACGCCTACATCCGCATCATGAACATGTGGGCCTGGTTCGATTTGGCCGCCTGCAGCCACACCGCCGACATCGACGCCGCCTTCCGCCTCTACGCCGAGCACCGCATCCCTTTCATGCTCTTCTCCATCAGCACGGACTGCTGCTTCACCCCTGCCGCCATCTCGCGCTTCTACCGCCGACTGCTCAAAAACGGCGTGCAAGCGCGCTACAAACGCATCCGCAGCATCAAGGGGCACGACTCCTTCCTGCTGGAGCCCGAGCTCTACGAGGCGGATATCCGCGCCTATCTCGGATAAATTTTCCCCGCCGACGGCATTTGCTGCTTGCCAGCGCTCCGCCCGCGTGCTATACCAAAAGAGTCAACAGAGTTCTTACGCCATGAAAGTATCTGCACTCCGCAACAACGCCAAGGGTGGTTTCACCCTCATTGAGCTGATGGTTGTTATCGCCATTTTGGCGGCTCTCGCCTCCATCGGCTACGGTCCCATCCTCGATCACATGAACGACGGCCAGCGCCAAAAAGCCCAGAGCAACCTGCAATCGCTCGGCACCATTCTGCGCCAGTTCAAGACCGACTACGGCACCTACCCCTGCGACAGCACCGCCACCACCCTGCAGGACAGCAACCCCGATCTCAACTTCGGCTCGCTGACAGGCAACACCTCCAACGATTACTTCCGCCAGGTATTCTACTCCAAGGGCAACAGCAGCGAGAAACCCTTCTTCGCCCAGATTTCCTGCGCAGGCAAGACCATCGCCGCCGAGGGTGACGAGAAGCTGGCCAACGGCTCGGCACTCGCCAAGGGCGAAAATGCCATGGCCTATGTCATGAGCAGCAAGACCGACGACGAAGGCGGCAAGAAAGCCATCCCCGGCAACAAGTCCAACGTTCCGCTGGCTTTCTGCGGCATCTACCCCTCCAATACCCCCTACCCCGGCACCGCCGTCGAGTTTGACATTTCCTCCTTCCGCGGTCATGTCTTCATGCTTTCCGCCGATGGCTCCGTCAAGGATCTGGAGAAGAATCTGGACGAGGACGACAACGACGATGAGAAGGGCCGCCTGAAGCCCGATGCCTCCATCTTCCCCGAGACGAAGAAGGGGCGCGCCACGGCTGAGGACTACATCGTGCTGAGCCCCGACCTGTAAAGCCACCTTTCACCCCACCAACAGCCCGGCCGCGCCTCCGCCCAGGGGACGCGGTCGGTTCTTTTTGCGCACAGGACGAAGCTCACGCCCGCCGGTAAAAGCCGATGCGCCCCGCTGCCAAAACAGCGGGGCGCATCGGAAACAACCAAGAAAGGGGATGGAAATGCTCAGCTCACCCGTAGAGGGAGCCGAACAAATCAGGCCTTGGCGGCGCGGAGCTTCTTGATCATGGAAGCCACAGTCTCGGAAGGCTTGGCTCCGCAGGAAATCCACTTCTCGGCCTTGTCGAGATCCAAGGTGAAGTTCTCACCCTCGGCCATCGGGTTGTAAGTGCCGAGCTGCTCGATGAAATCGCCATCGCGGCGCGCGCGGCTGTCAACAACAACAATCTTGTAGAAAGGACGGTCCTTAGAACCCTGGCGATTGAGACGGATTGCTACCATAATAAAATGTCTGTGTGTTTCGAAGGTTGTTTCCGCTCGCGGGCATAAGCACCACGCGGCGGGAGCGGAGATTAGCATGAAAACACCCCCGAGTCAAGCACAAAGGCAGATTTTTATCTGCAAAGAACAAAATCAGAGCCTATGAGCCCATCCACTCCCGCGCAAACACTTTTTAACGCCGCGCACACGCATTGCTCTTGAACGCAGGGAGCTCGCCGTGTACAATCTCTGCGCGATATGGTGCCATCATCCCCCAGCGACCCTGACCACGAACGGAGAGTGCGCAACAGCATGGGCGAGGGCGGGCGTTTCCTGCTCGTGGCTGCCGCCGCTGTCATTGTCATTGCGGGGCTCAAGGCTGCTGCCTCCGTTATCATGCTGGTGCTCATGGCCGGCTTTTTAGCCATTGTCAGCTACGCCGTCACCGACATTCTGCGCCGCTACCTGCGCTGCCCGCACTGGCTGGCCGTCACGAGCACGGTGCTGTTCGACTTCGGCGTCGTGTTCGGCATCATCGCGCTGCTCAACTACTTGGCGCGCGACATGATGGACACCCTGCAGGGCGATGTGACGGTTCGCATCAGCGAAAAATACGACCTCATCATGGCATGGATGGCCGAGTTCGGGCTCGATGAACACTTCCGCGCCATCTACCGCTCCCCGCAGGATCTCTTCGATGTGCGCCAGGTGGTCAGCCTCACGCAGCAACTCACGGGGCAAATCGTCTCCATCATGAGCACCTGCGCCCTCGTGCTCATCCTCATGACCTTTTTCCTGGGCGAAGCCCCGCTCTTTCTCAAGAACTTCCGCCGCCTGCCCACCGGCGAGCGCGGCAAGAAGGATTTTCTCAACGCCATTCAAGGCATTCAGCGCTATCTGTTTATCAAAACCGTCAGCAGCACCCTCACGGGGCTGCTCGTGTGGCTGCTCTGCGTCTGCCTGCAAATCCCCTTTGCCTTCCTGTGGGGAGTGCTGGCTCTGGTGCTCAACTACATCCCCACCATCGGCTCCATTGTCGCCGCCATCCCCGCCATCGCGCTCACGCTGTTGCTGGGCAGCTGGGGGGATGCCATCATCCTGACCCTGGGCTATCTGGGCATCAACGGCATCATCGGCAACGGCATCGAGCCTCTCTTCCTCGGCAAGCAATTCGGCATTGCCACCTCGGTCGTTCTGCTCTCCGTCCTCTTTTGGGGCTGGCTTTGGGGTCCATTCGGCATGCTCATGGCTGTGCCGCTGACGGTGCTCATCAAGCTGGCGCTGGAGAACTCGCGCGACCTCTCCTGGGTGGCGCTCATCATCGACGACAAAAGCCAAAGCGACTCGCGCACCCCTCTCAAACCACACTGACAACCCATCTATGCACACATTCGCCTACCAAAACGGCTCTCTGCACTGCGAGAGCGTGAATTTGGCCGACATCGCCGCCGCTGTCGGCACCCCCACCTTCGTCTACAGCAAAAAGGCCATCGTTGACGACCTCTGCGAGCTGCGCCAAGCGCTCTCTCCGCTCAAGGCTCATGTGGCCTACGCGGTCAAGGCCTGCTCCAACAAGGCCATCCTCAACCTCATGGCGCAGCAGGGCGTCGGCTTCGACATCGTGTCGGGCGGCGAGCTGTGGCGCGTCATCAACGCGGGCGGCGATCCCACCCTCTGCACCTACGCCGGGGTCGGCAAGACCGAGGCGGAAATCCGCTACGCCCTGGAGCAGCACATCTACTGCTTCAACTGCGAGAGTGAAAACGAGCTGCGCACCATCAACCGCATCGCCGGGGAGCTGGGCGTGAAGGCGCCCGTCGCCGTGCGCGTCAACCCCAATGTCGACGCCCACACGCACAAGTACATCACCACCGGCACCAATGAAAACAAGTTCGGCGTGGACATCAGCCGCATCGAGCAGGTCTACGCCACCATCGCTGCCGAGATGCCCCACCTGCACATCCGCGGCCTGCAAATGCACATCGGCTCCCAGCTCACCGAGGTGCAGCCCTTTGTCATGGCCATTGAGAAGGTCAAACCCATTGTCGAAAAGTTCCAAAGGCTCTACAACATCGAGTTCTGGAGCATCGGCGGCGGCATCGGCATCGTCTACGACGGCTGTCTGGACTCCGGCAAACCCGAATGGTGGGCGGCTCATCCTGAGCAAATCACCATCCGCAGCTACGCCGAGGCCATCATCCCCCTGCTGCAGCCGCTGGGGCTGACGATCATCGTGGAACCCGGGCGCCGCATGGTCGGCAACGCCTGCGCCATGCTCACCACTTGCCTCTACGAGAAGAAGGGTGAGGCCAAGACCTTCAAGATGATTGATGCGGGCATGAACGACATCATCCGCCCTGCCCTCTATGAGGGCTACCACGAGATTTGGCCCGTCACCGAGCACAGCGGCGACACCATCACTGCCGACATCGTGGGTCCCATTTGCGAGAGCGGCGATTTTCAGGCGCAGAACCGCCGCATTGCCGATGTCAAGCCGGGCGAGGTGCTGGCGGAGATGAGCGCCGGGGCCTACGGCTTCAGCATGAGCAGCACTTACAACTCGCGCCCGCTGGCGGCTGAGGTGCTGGTGGACGGTGCGCGCTGGAGCCTCATCCGCCGCCGCCAAAGCATGGAGCAGATGGTGGAGGACGAGTTGCTGCCCGAATAAGTCCATTTCCCTTGCAGGCGGAGCCGCTCCACTCCGGGGCGGCTCTGCTTTTTTTTTGGCAAAAATGCCTTTTTCGTAAAAAGAGGCTTGACTCTCTCGGCTGTTTTGCTAAGATTCTCCTGCGCTCAGCGCACGCATCTGTCCCCATCGTCTAGGGGTTAGGACATATGATTCTCAGTCATAGAACCGCGGTTCGAATCCGCGTGGGGATGCTCAAAAAGGCTTCGGGTCACTGACCCGAAGCCTTTTCTGTGTGGTGCCTGCTCAGGATTTACTCTTCCTGCGGGGCTTCTTGGGCAAAATCAGCCAACCGCTGAGGAATACCAACAGGGAGAGCAGGCCGCCGAGGAATACCCAGACGGCTCCTCCGTTGCCGAAGAACAGGCGTCCGTTATGGATGTCCATGGCGATGCTGCGCAGGCTGATGGGGGCGGTAGCCACTGCGGCCGGCTGGGGCAGGAGCTTGGTGCCGAGCTTGGCGTCCACCGCGCCGGTGCGGGCGGTATAGCCGGCGATGTTGCCCTCGGCGAGCAGACTCTGCTCGCCCGTGCTGCGCAGCCAGCGGTAGAGCCCCTTGTCGGAGCCGACGAGCCACGAACCAT